>NZ_JAVKGM010000015.1:0-85638 GCF_031432225.1 Halalkaliarchaeum sp. AArc-GB
GATGTAGTTGAAGACAAATCGCTGGAGAAAAAATGCCCTATCTGTGACAAAGAATTTCGTTCTCTTGGAGCAAAGAATGGCCATATAACGAAGGTTCATGATCATTAATATTTGGGCTGGCGAAGGTGATATACCGTGGACGACTTTCAAACTGGATATACTTTTGCGAATTTAAGAGGTGGTGACGGATGAACCGTTGTAAAGGTGGAAAACGTAGAAAAGAATATGCAGGGGAGACGCTCAGGACAAGCGCCAGATCAGGATAGTCACCCACCAATGCCACCGGTTCGATCAGCCGTGTCGTAGCCGCAGCTTTCTCCGTGGACAATAGCTGTGCTTAGTCCTGGATGCGTCATAGAATCATCTGTGGAAGATTCTACAAACTACACCTTCCTAAACAGGTTCGCTTCGAGATCGTTTCTCCCGAGATACCTCGAGTAGGATTGAACTGGTTCACCACGTGGTCAGCGAGAGCGAAATTCAGCCGTTATCGGCGTGGTAGCGTGGAAAGAAAGTATCCCACCAGCTAATCATATATAATTTACAATAGATACTGCAACTATAATTACCCTAGATCAAACGGAGGTGGTTTAGTACGACGAAGAATCATCATGAAGTCTCCCCCTCACCTTCGAGGGCCGTGGTGAACTTCTTCACATCTACCCCGGCACTGTGAACACCTTCAAAATCTATCCCGAGCACCTTGTTCTCGCCGCTTTTATCCAGTTCTAAACTACCGTACTGACTCATGTCTGATGAAGATAGAGCCCAGTCGTACTCATCTGGGAGATTTTCAATAAGATCGTAAGCATACCGTCTTGAACAGCCAGTTGCGCCCTTGATCTCTTTTGCACCAACTTTCACAACAGACTGACCAGCACGCTTGTTCGCCGCAAATCGGACAATGCTTGCTACTTTTTGTTTTTTGCCTCCACTATCGCTGACGCGACCTCTGAGTCGTTGACATTCTGATTCGAGGTTGGAGATGTCTCTTTGCATTTCTTCAATCTGCTCTTCCATCTGCTTGCGACCCTGAACATTCTTATCAATAACTGACATAATGTTCTCAATTCGTCCATTGTGCTCTTCGACCATCTCGACAATTTCGATGAGAAGATTGACTAATTCGTCTCGCTGCATCGATTCTATCTCATCGCTATCAGGAAGCTCCATTACAGATCACCTCCTCCGGCTTCCATACCCTCGAACAACGAACACATTCGAAGCGTTTGCCCTGGTTAATACGAACTACAACGGCTCCATCTGCCGGACAGAAGAGCGATTCAACTGGTATCCGACGGGCCGTCATTTTTTCTCACCTTCCGTAGGAGGTCTTCGGGTGGTCACGACTTTGAGCCGATACTCATCGGATCCGTCGTGAACTTTGATACGATCACCTTCCGTTACATTTAGAGCCCGACACGCTTTGGCCCCAATGACGATATTATGAGGGGAAACAGCACTATAGTCGACAAATCCTCTATCTCTTCCAGGTCGAAGGACAATTACTCCGTCGTCATTACACACTGAGACACGATTAGCTTCGTCCGCAAGTCGGTGTCGCGCGAGTACTGGTAGTACGAAGTAAGGACTTCGTCCCTGTCTGGACTTCGTACCAACACGAACAGTTGCTGTGCCCAGATCATCTGGGGTATATGGCGACTGTTCGGTCATAGATCCTCCAGCGTGCTACTCCGAGCCTCGACGGACGAGTGATCGTACCTCTTGGTCGTATTGATCGATTTGTGTCGGAGCTGGTCACTTGCCTGACCTAGGCCCTCTTCCTCGGTCATATACGTGCCAGTTGAGTGTCGAATAGAGTACCACGTCAGATCCCGATTGTCCGTCCGAATATCCGTCTCTTGAAGCAGGCGGTCGAGCAGGTCGTTCAGAGTTTTAGAAGTGTATGGATTTGCCTGTCTGTTCAACCAGATCTCGTCCCGGCCATCGTACTTTGGCAGACTGGAACGCTGCTTGAGCCACCGTTTGTTGATCCGAGTCGTCGCCGCCGTTAGTGCGACTTTCCAGTTTTCTCGTCCTTTCGCCGATTCATCTTTTGGGATATGGATTTCCCGAGCATCAAGCCGCATCCAATCCGTCGTACTCTCTTCGACTTCGATTGGCCGCAGTGCTGCATCTAATGCTGTGAAGACAAGCGAAGGGATTTTGAGCGACTCGCGATGTGCGTTCCAGACGTCTCTCGTGATCTCCTCCTTCGGGAGTCCGGTTTTTTGAGCGAGATACTGCTTTATACGATCACGTTCGGTGGGATCAACCGACGAGTAATGCGGTAGCTGATCGATTTCTAGTGCGGCTTCACGGAGCTTCGGACGTTCGTCTCGCCGAAAGTAATCTGTCTCCCGAGAGGCCGACTCTTCGAATTGGTAGGTTGGAGTCCACGATCCACCGCCATTATCCGACCGATATTCGAAGTATTTCTCGAGCGTGTTTTGGAATTTTCGTTTACTCGATTGGCTATAGTGTTCGTCGTTGGAGCGTACAATTTGGTCCTGCTGGAGTGCTTCTTCAAGCCGATCAGCTACTTCGTGAGTGATTGGGTACGTCTTCTCCCCCTCAAGTACCCATGCGGCTCGGAGAAGTTGGTCGAATCTGGAGAGGTAGTTCTCGGTTGTTAACTTCGCGAGCCCCTCTCCTTTGTGAGGTGATTTCCCTTTATTCCGCATGAAGGAACGGAAGTCCCTCAAGTCCTGCTCAACCAAGATCTTGAGCCTTGGTCCGGCTAATTGAGCAGTCTGTTCAGTTAGAAGGCGGTCTGTCATCCGTACCACCTCCTGAAGTCTCCATGACTGCGCCTCCTTCAGATACCGAGGGGGCAATCGATCTGACGTGCACTATGCGCACGGGTACCTGTATTACTATATGTAGCCCATCGGCGGCTCGTCCGCAGACGGTGCACTCACCGCTAGTAGTTTGTGTGTGCGTTACCTCTTGTCGCTGAGGGCGTTCGAGCGCCCTCGTGGTGGCGTCTGTCATAGCGCGTACAGTGGACGCCACCTTTTCGGGTCCGTGCCTGCGGACCCGTTCTCGCAGCCCAACAGGGTCATCAATAGCCGGCAATCGGCGGCAAGTTGAGATATCAACTCCAGCAATGTAAATATAACGCCGAAGTTCGTTTTCGTGGCAACTATTATACTTCGCCGTCTAGAAAATGTAGATCAATGCTTCCCCGAAGATCGGCTGAATGGATGACCGCAACTGACGATCGTATATTGGAGATTCTGAACTCCGAAGGTCGATCAACCCCGAAAAACCTCGCCGAAACAGATTTCATCCACAGATCCCGACCTACTGTCAATCAGAGACTCCAAAAACTCGAGGAGGCTGGATTAGTCGAAAAAGAAGGCAGGGGCCTCTATAAGGTCACAGATAATGGAAGACTGTATCTAATCGGTGGATATGATGTTAGCGAGAGGGAGAAGACAATAGAAATTGAAGGAGAAGGAGCATACAATTTTGATCGTGTTAGGGTGGAGATTAGACGTATTATCAATGAGTATCTTTAGTTTGCATTGCAATAAGAAAATATTTGATATCCATTCAGATGCTTATTCGGTGATGATTACGAACAAAACTAAGGTCTTCAGGAATTATCCCATTCTATCGAGGGCGTCCCGTCGATCTTCTGCCGGGACCTGATCGTATTTCATCGTCGTCTGTGGGCTAGAATGGCGAAGTTGTGCCTGCGCTGCAGCTAAGCCTTCTTCTCGTGTCATGTACGTCCCTACTGAGTGTCTAATCGCGTACCAACTGAGGTCCCGATCTTCGGTATCAATATCCGTAAGGTTACAAAGCCGAGTCAGAAGATGCTTCAAGGCGCGTGAGCGGTACTCATTCCCTTGTCGTGTGAGCCACAGTGCATCCGAATTATCGTACAGAGGGATCGTGTCTCGTTGTTCTATCCATTTATCCAATACGTCGGCTGTTCTTGCCTGGAGGCTCACGATCCAGTTGTCCCTGTTTTTCGAACTCTCTTCCTTCGGGATACGGAGCACATTATTGTCGACGTCTACCCATGACGGTGTCGCTCGAGCTACCTCGATTGGTCGTAATCCAGCATCCAAGCTTGCGAAGACTAATGATGGGATCTTCCACCCGTTGGCACGATCCCAATCGTCAGGCGTAACCTCCGATTTGGGTTTCTCGAAGCGCTGAGCTAAATAGATCCGCCAGCGCTCGCGTTCTTCGGGTGTAAGACTATTATACGATGGAATCGATCCATATTCGAGAGCAGCTTCACGAATTTTACTTCGTTCCTCACGAGTCAGAAAATCTCTCGGCTGGGACGAACCACCAGAATTGAAGCGGATATCTGGCTCCCACTCATCGAGTCCATGCTTGTGATGTCTCCACTTCAGCAACATCTGTACTGCCTTCTGGCAGTTATCTTTGTGGGCGTTGCTCTTCTCCTCGTATGCCAATTCCTGCATCCACCCATCCGCATGCTCGTGAGTTACATCAGCGACATATCGTCCTTCTTGCTCCCAGACCCACCGATAGAACATGTCCATCCGGTATGCTCTAGCCCGCACTGTCTCGAAGGCATACCCATTGACTTTGTCTGGATTCTTCCCGAACGTGAGCAACCACTTGAGACAGTCCTCACGTTGGGACCGATAGTCAGATAGCTGACGTTCGTTGAGCAATTCCTCGCTTGGTTCCGTGACTACCGTGATACCGTCCAGATCGGTCATGATTGCCCCCTGAATCTTACATCGAATGTAATTGCCGGGGCAACAACATGAACCGCAAGACGGCGTCGGGGTAACACGGCTTCGATTACGTGTTTGCCCTGTGGCATCGTATTCACCTGAGGTTAGCCACGGACCAAAACCGCAAGACGAGAAAGGGAATGGGATGCTCCGACGGGGATTTGAACCCCGGTCATTGCCTCGAGAGGGCAATATGATTGGCCGGACTACACTATCGGAGCGTCCACGTTCTCTCGAACGCAATAGCGAGTAGCGATGTGACCCCTAAAACGCTTCCGTTTCGCCGCCGCCGTGCGATCCGTCACCACCGTTCCACCGCGGTCGACCCCGCTCGACTCTCACCTGATCTTCGATCCATCCTTATAAACTGCCGTCGGTGACTGCCACGCCGTGGCATCCGTGTTCGGATCCGCATCCAACACCACCAGATCCGCACGATACTCCGACTCCACGCGCCCAACGTCGTCGAGCCCCAGTAGCTCCGCCGCGTTGACGGTCGCCGCCTCCAGCGCCGTCTCGGGGGCCATCCCGTACTCGACCATGTACGATAGCTCTCCCGGGATGTCCCCGAAGTAGTTGAACGGCGTCCCGGCGTCGGTGCCCATCGCCACCCGAACGCCCGCAGACAGTGCGTTCTCGAAGGCACTCTCGAACGCCTCGGCCGCCTCCTCGGCCTTCGCGACAGCCTCCTCGGGAATGCCCGCCTCGACGCCGTGCTCGACGATCCCCCGCAGAGCGCTCGCGGTCGGAACCCAGTAGGTTCCCCGATCGGCCATCAGTTCCGCCGTCTCGCGACTCATGAAGGTCCCGTGCTCGATGCTCGTGATCCCCGCCCGGACGGCGTTTTCGATCCCGCGGTCGCCGTGGGCGTGGGCGGCCGTCGGGACGCCCTTCGCGCTCGCCGTCTCCACGAGCGCCTCGAGCTCTTCGGGGGTCAGCTCCGGGGCGCCAGTCTGGGCGCCGCTTGTCAACACGCCGCCGGTCGCCATGCACTTGATTACCTCTGCGCCGGCCTTGAGCTGCTCACGGACGGCCTTCCGGATCTCTGCCGGACCGTCGGCCTCCCGCCCGAACCAGTAGCCGTGTCCGCCGGTCATCACGACGTTTTCGCCTGCGGCCACCACCCTCGGCCCCTCGATCGTGCCCTCGGCGACGGCCGTTGCAGCGTCGACCGCCAGCGTCTCCCGCGAGCCGAGGTCCCGAACTACGGTCACACCCGCCGAAACCGCCGTCCGCAGGTTCTCGGCTGTGCGGTAGGAAGCCATGTACGCCGTGTCGTCGAGGTACTCCTCGACGTCCGGACGGCCGTCCATCGGCAGGTGGACGTGACTGTCGATCAGCCCCGGCGCAATATACTCGCCGGAGACGTCTGTCACTCGCTCGGCGTTCGCTTCCTCGAGTGCGGGGTCGTCCGTACCGACCGCCGAAATCTGTCCGTCTTCGATCGCGACGTCGGCACGCCGTGTTCCGGACGCGTCCGCCACGTGGCCGCCACACAGAAGGTGCATACTCGCGAGTCGACTCCCGGAATCGTAAAATCACCGCAGCCGGCGGAACGGGCCGGTTATTCCGCGCTGTCGTCCTCGTCGTCGTCGGTCGCGTCGCCGTCGCCTGTGTCCTCGTCGTCTCCCAGGATCCGATCGAGCACGTCCGCGACGTCTTCGACTGGACAGTGGCGGTAGCCGTCCTCGGGCGTCACCGTCACCAGGTTCACGTGCTCTGCCTCGAGCTCCTCCGACCGGACCTGCAGCGCCCGAATCGCGAGTTCGATTCCGTCTTCGAGCGTGAGTTCCTCGTCCCACTCCTCCTCGAGGAGCGACTGGATCTCGCTTCTGTCGGCGCCGATGACGGTCGCGCGCCACTCGTGTGGCGTCCCCGAGGGATCGGCGCTGAACAGCCGGGGACGGCCGTCCTCGATGCCGCCGATCAGAAGGGCAGCCCCGAACGGCCGGGTACCACCCATCTGGGTGTTCTCCTGGATGTAGTCGGTGACGTGTTTCGTCAACGCTTCGACGCCGACCGGCTCGCCGTATCGCAGCTGGTTCCCCTGGGCGAACCGCCGTGCGTAGTCGATCAGGTTCCGAGCGTCGGCGACGTGGCCGGCGTTGGTCGTCCCCACGTGGTCGTCCAGCTTGTGGAGCTTCTCGATGCTCTCGGCCTCCATCAGCTCCGAGGAGGGCTGTGCCAGCGCCGCCAGGACGACCCCTTCGGGGGTCCGGATCCCGACGCTCGGCGCACCGCGCGAGACTGCCTCGCGGGCGTATTCGACCTGATAGATCCGTCCGTCGGGCGAGAACAGCGACGTTCCGCGATCGTACGCCTGCTGGTCGTTGCCCCTCATCGTCGGTCCTCCCGGGTCGTCGGCGACAGTGATCCGGCCGTCTGTTCGGTCATCGCGCACGGCTATGGCTGCCGCGGGGAAAAACCCTCGCGAATCGGCACGACTCCCGTCCGGCCCTGCTGTCGTCTCCGGAGCCGGTCTGCACTCGCTACGACCGGCGTTCGTACGTCACGAACGAGAACGCTTCCCTGTCGTCCCGTTGGACCTCCCGCCAGTCCTCCCGGTCCCACGACGGGAACCGTGTGTCTCCCTCGTGTGACTCGTGGATCTCTGTCAGCTCCATTCGGGTCGAAAGCGGGCGGAACGCTTCATATACTGTCGCTCCGCCGGCGACGAACACCTCCGAGACGCCCATCTCCTCGGCCGCCGCCTCGGCGAGTTCGACCGCCTCGTCGACCGACTCCGCGAGGAGAACCTCGCCGGGGACGTCCGGGTCCGATCGCGAGAGGACGACGTTCCGCCGGTCGGGAAGCGGCCCACCGAGCCTGGCTTCGATCCCCTCGTATGTTCGACGGCCGAGTACCACCGGATGGCCGGTGGTAAGGCGCTTGAACCGACGGAGATCCTCGGGATACTCCCACGGGATCCCGCCCTCGTCGCCGATGACGCCGTTTTCTGCCACCGCGGCGATCAACGTGAACGTCGTCATTCTGCGACCGCGAAGTCGATGCCCGGTTCCGGGTCGTAGTCACGCAGATTGATGTCCTCGAAGCCCAACTCCTCGAGGGGTTTGTCCGCGATCTCGATCTCCGGACGGGCGTTCGGCTCGCGGGTGAGCTGTTCGAGCAGCCCGGGGACGTGATCGTACCCCTCTTCGTCGGGCGCTTCCGTCGGTGCCTCCGACTCGATCCACGCGTTGAGCTCCGCGTAGTCGGCCGCCCGGTCGGCGTCGGCGAGGCGCCGTTGCAACTCCGGCAGGTTCTGGGCGTACCACTCTCCTCGATTCCCTTGCCCGCAGTAGACGTGGGCGTCGACGATCGTGTGACCGAACTCCCCGAGTTCGAACCCGGTACGCTGGGCGATCGCGTTCGCGAGCAGCGAGTAGGCGGCGATGTTGAAGGGCACTCCCAGCGCGATGTCGCCGGAGCGTTGCATCAGCTGACAGTGGAGCTTCCCGCCCTGAACGTTGAGGACGAACGTGTAGTGACACGGCGGCAGCGTCGACACCGCCGCGTTGGCGGGGTGCCACGCGTTGACCACGTAGCGCCGCGAGTGTGGGTCCTCCAGGAGTCCGTCCAGCACGTACTGGATCTGATCGAACGTCCGCCGGACGCCCGTTCCCGACTCCGTCTCGACGGTGATCCACGGGTTGTCGTCGTCCGGCCACGACTCCCCCGGGAGCTGGCCCGCAGCTTCGGGGACGGGGTACCGTCGCCAGAACCGGCCGTAGGCGGTGTCGAGAGCCCCGTCCTCGTCGGCCCAGGCGTCCCAGATCCCTGTTTCCTCCGAGAGGTTCCGGACGTGTTCTTCCCCCGAGAGATACCACAGGACCTCGTGTATCAGCGAGTTCCAGCGGTAGCCGTCGAGTTTCTTGGTCGTGAGCAGAGGATACCCCGAGGCGAGGTCGATCGTGTAATGCTGGCTAAACGACGCGATCGTGTCGACGCCGGTTCGGTTCGGTTTGTACGTTCCGGTCGCGAGAGCGTCTTCGACGAGATCGAGGTACTGTTGCATGGCTCGGTTGTCGGTGGAGACGACCGGGGCCAGATACAAATAGATGCAGATAATTGAACTACCGACCCTCCGTAGGGAGAGCCATGATCCGTAACCTGGCAGCCGGCGTGCAGGCGTTCACGAGCAACGCGTTTCTCGTGGTGGGCGACCGGACAGTACTGGTCGACACCGGCGCCAACTTCGACATCGTCCCCCGAATCCGCCGAGAACTCGAGGAGCGAACAGTTGATGGGGACGACGGCGTCGACAGGGGTGGATCGACGACGCTCGACGCCGTCGTGCTCACCCACACTCACCCCGATCACGTCGGCAACGTTCCGGAGGTGAAAGAGGCGTTCGACGTCGAGACGTGGGGGTTCGACACCGACCAGCCCGCCACCGACAATCCGATCGAAGACGAGGAAACCGTTCGACTGGGCGATCACGACTACCTTGCGGTCCACACGCCGGGGCACAAAAACGATCACCTCTGTTTTTACGCCCGCGAACCGGGAATCCTCTTCGCGGGAGACCTCGTGTTTCAGAACGGTGGATTCGGCCGAACCGATCTCGCAGAGGGCGACCGAGGAAAACTGATCGAGAGCATCGACCGAATCCACGCGCTCGTCGGCGACGACGTCGCCGAGATGCACGTCGGTCACGGGCCGAGCCTCACCCGAAACCCGTCCCACGACGTGGAACTCGCCCGCCAGGCGGCCCGGATGGGATAACCACCTTCTCGGGATTCGAACCGGATCCCGTACGTTCTTGTCGGACCACGACAGACGGACGGACAAGTGACCCGAACGATCCTCGTCGCCGGTACGGCGTCACACGTCGGGAAAAGCACTGTCGTTGCCGGCCTCTGTCGTCATCTCGCCGATCGCGGGTTCGACGTCGCGCCGTACAAAGCACAGAACATGTCGAACAACGCGCGTGCGGTCCCGAAGGCGACGGCTCCCCGTCCGGTGGACCGCGATGGTGCGACGGATTCCGACGACATGCCGGAACGTGACGGGAACGCCTTCGGCGAGATCGGCGTCTCCCAGTACGTCCAGGCGCGGGCCGCCCGTATCCATCCGACGACCGATCACAACCCGGTCCTTTTGAAGCCCCACGCCGAGGGCGCCTCCCAGCTGGTCGTCGACGGCGACGCGGTCGCGACGCTCGCGGCCGGAGAGTACTACAGCGACTACTGGGATCGCGCCCTGGAGGCCGCCAGCCGAGCACACGGACGGCTCGCGGCCGATCACGAGGTGATCGTCGCGGAGGGGGCCGGCAGCGTCGGCGAACCCAATCTGCGGGATCGCGATCTCGCGAACGTCGAAACCGCGCGCTTCGCCGACGCCGACGTGGTGCTCGTGGCCGACATCGAACGCGGCGGTGCGTTCGCGAGCGTCGTCGGCACTCTCGAACTCGCGCCCGATGACGTAACCGACCGGATTGCTGGCGTCGTCATCAGCAAGTTCAGAGGCGACCGGGAGATCCTGGAACCGGCGATCGAGGAGCTGGAGGAACGCACAGGCGTCCCCGTATTGGGTGTCCTGCCCTACGACGATCCCGGTCTCCCCGAGGAAGACAGCGTCTCCCTGCCGGCGGTCGGCGAGCGCGCCGTCATCGGCGACGACGACGGCGTCCCCGAGCACCGAACCGTACAGGTTGGTGTCCCGCGGCTCCCTCGGGCCTCGAACATGACCGATCTGGGGCCGCTGGCTCGAGAGCCCGGCGTCCGGGTGGTCTACCTCCCGCTTTCCGCGTCGCTCGACGGGATCGACGGCCTCGTACTCTCGGGGACGAAAAACACCGTCGACGACCTTATCGCCCTCGAATCCGCCGGCATGGTCGAGGAGATCGCCGACTTCGAAGGCCCGATCGTCGGCCTCTGTGGCGGCTACCAGCAGCTCGGCGAGCGCATCCTGAACGCGGACGTCGAGGGGACCAGGGGCGAAACCGAACTCGAGGGGATCGGTCGGCTCCCCGTCGAGACGCGATTTTCCACCGAGAAACACGTCGAGGCCGTCGAGCGAACGCTCGCGCCGACGGCCGCACTCGGCGGCGCGACGGGGACCGTCTCCGGCTACGAGATCCACATGGGGGACACCGCGCTCCGGGAGAGCAAAGGGAGTTCGACGGACGATATCGACCGGCCGGTCGGCCCGACGAGCGCGGCGATGGATGACGTACTCGGGACGTATCTCCATGGGCTGTTCGAAAACGAAACCGCCCGTCGGGGCTTTCTGACGGCAGTCTTCGAGGCGGCCGGTCGACGACCGCCCGAGGCTGCCGGAAGCGACGCCGGCGTACCCGACCCGTACGACGCAGCCGCCGAGCTCGTCGCCTCGAACCTGGATCTCTCGCCGCTGAAGCTGTCGCCGGAGAAGCGACCTTCCCGGGAGGGAAAATACCCGTGAGCGACGATCGGTCGATCGCGATCACGTTCGATCTCTTTGGAACTCTCGTGTCGGCTTCCCGCCCGGACGATCCGGCGGAGGCCCTCGCGGAGGAACTCCGGACGCGGGACGTCTCCGTTCCAGAGAACTGGGAGGAACTGTACGCCACTCCGCAGGTCGACATCGAGCCGGGTCGGGAGCTCTCGCTTCCCGACCACGTTCGAGCGGCGCTCGAGGAGTCCGGGGTGGACACAGACTCCCCGGGGCAAAGCAGGCGCCCTGACGGGCCGGGATCTGGCGAAGCGGACGTCGTCACTGAGGCAGTTCGTGCCGCGTTCGACCGCCGAGTGAATCGTCGGGATGGAGCCGGGACAGCGATCGAGGCGGCATCTCGGAGGGGACGGGTTGGCCTGCTCTCGAACTGCTCGGTACCGGGACTGGTCGACCGGACGCTCGAACGGGTCGCGCTCGACGGTCGGTTCGACGCCGTTCTCGCGAGCGTCGACGTCGGCTACCGCAAACCGGACCGACGGGCCTTCCAGGCCGCCGCCGACCGTCTCGGTGTCGACGTGACGGATCTCGTCCACGTCGGTGACAATCCGGAAACGGACGGCGGGATCGAGGACGTCGGTGGGATCGCAATCCTGCTCGAGAACGTGTCGCTTTCGGCAGTGCCGGATCGGCTCTCGGAGGTGCGGATCCAGTGATCGAGCTCGCGTCACCGGCGAGTGTTCCCGCGGCCGTTTCCGTCGGCGTCTCGGCCGCCCTCGCGGTCGCGATCGCGTTCCTCCTCGATACGACCGTCGGAGAGCCGCCGAAACGGCTGCATCCGGTCGCCTGGTTCGGGCTGGCCGTCGCGGCGGTGGATCGCGAGTGGAGGCGTCCCCGAGTGGTCGGAACGCTCGCGTTGGGACTTCCCCTGGGGGCCGCGGCGATAGTGTGGGCGGTCGTCTCCGTCGCGCCGGGTCCAGCAGAAGCACTGGTCGCCGGGCTCGTCCTGTTCGTGACGCTCAGCCGTCGGCTGCTCCGCTCGGAGGCGCGGGCGGTCATCGCCGCAAGCGAGTCGGATCCCGCCGCAGCGCGCGAGCGACTTCCCGCACTCGCCGGGCGCGATCCGGAGTCGCTCGCCCCCGAGGAACTTCGCAGCGCTGCTGTCGAAAGCGCCGCGGAGAACCTCGCGGACGGTCTCGTCGCCCCGCTTGCGGCCTTTGCGGTCGGCGCCCTCGTCTCGCTTCCGGTTGCCGCGGCGGCCGCCGCCTGGGTGAAAGGGGTCAACACGCTCGACTCGATGCTGGGCTACCGGTCGAAAGCCGTCGGCGGGCCGAGCGCACGTCTCGACGACCTCGTGATGGCGGTTCCAGCGCGGGCGAGTGCAGTGTTAATTGCAGGTGTTGCGCTGGATCCCGCAGCGATCCGTCGGGCCGCTGGCTGGGCACGAACGCCCCCGTCGCCGAACTCGGGCTGGCCGATGGCGGCGCTGTCGGCCGCCATCGACGTCAGGCTCGAAAAGCCCGGATCGTACGTTCTCAACCCCGACGCGGCGTTTCCCGACGTCGGCTGCGGACTCGAGGGAGTCCGACTCGTCGACCGGGCCGCGATCGCGTCGTTTTTGCTTTCGGGCGGCTGGGTGTTGGGTCTGGGAGGTGTCCTCGGGTGACTGACGGACTGTTGCCCGCAGTCCGGGGGGCGATCGGGTTCCTCTCTCGGATCCCGATCGGCAGGGAGACCCGGGACTGGGAGGCGTTCGAACGCACGCCGACGGCGTTCCCGCTCTCGGGGTACGTCATCGGTGCGCTGATCGGCCTGCCGGTCGCCGTCGTCGCCGCGGCCGGGGTTCCCGCCGCGAGCGTGGCGGTCGTCGGACTGCTTGCCGTGTACGCGGTTGCAGGGATCAACAACCTGGACGGCTTGCTGGATCTCGGCGACGCGGCAGTCGTCCACGGCGAGCCGGACGAACGGGTCGCGGTTCTGAAGGACACCACCGTCGGCGTCGGCGCGATCGCGGTCGCCGTTGCCGCGCTCGTCGCGCTCGCGTTCGGATTTTACGGGCTCGGACGCGTCGGCTCCACAGCAGTGTTCGCTGTCGTGATCGCCACCGAAGTCGGCGCGAAGCTGTCGATGGCGGCAGTCGCCTGCGTCGGCACAGCCAGACACGACGGGCTCGGATCGGCGTTCACGACGAATGCGGACCGCAGCGACCTGGCGGTTCCGGTACTCGTGTCGCTACCGATCGTCGCGGTGGGTGCTCCCGTCGGGGCTGTTGTCCCCGTCGCCGCCGCACTCCTCGGCGCGTTTCTGGGAGGCGGATTCCTGGCGGCCTGGGCGAACCGCCTGCTCGGCGGCGTCAACGGCGACGTGTTCGGTGCGGCGAACGAAATCGCCCGTCTCGCCGGACTCCACGTGGGGGTGATCGCGTGGACGCTCTCGTGATGTGTGGCGGGCAGGGAACCCGCCTCGAATCGGACACTGAAAAACCCCTGGTGCCGATTTGCGGCGTTCCAATGGTGGATCGGGTCCGGGAGGCCCTCCGGAACAGTCGCGTCGATCGGGTGTACGCTGTCGTGTCGCCACATGCACCGGAGACCACCGCTCACCTCGACGGCGAGCTCCCGTGCATCGAGACGCCGGGGAACGGCTACGTCTCCGACCTTCAGACTGCGCTCCAGGCGGGACCGGTCGAACCCCCAGTACTCACGGCCGTTGCCGATCTGCCGTTGCTCGCATCCCAACCAGTGAACCAGCTGATCGCACACGCCCGGGAAGACCCTCGAAACAGGAACGTCGACGAACGCCCCGAAGGCGGCTTTCGCGTGCGATCGGCCACGACCGTCGTTCCGGCTGCACTCAAACGGGAACTCGAAGCGAGCATCGACGGCGACACCCCCTGGATACCGGCGGGGCTCAACGTGGTCGCAGCGACCGAAACCGAACGGGAGGACAGTCTCTTCTACAGCTGGGACGCACGGCTCGCAGTGAACGTGAACCGCAAACGCGACGTACGCGTGGCCGAACGTCTTTGTACGGTGGAGGAACCGTAGATGGATCCACACTCGATCGACGGCGTCGAACGCGCGACCCACGGCGGAACCGAGCGGGATGACCTGCTGGATTTCAGCGCCAACACGAACCCCAACACCCCTGCGGGAACCCGTGCGGTTTACGAGGCCGCGTTCGACGACGCCCGCAGATATCCCGACGACGGATACGACGCGTTCAGGCGGGCCGCAGCCGGCTTCCTCGAGCGGTTTCACGGCGAGGAAGAATCGGGTTCCGGCGACGCGTCCTCCGGCGACGTCGACCCCGAGGACGTCGTCGTGACACCGGGCGGGCTGGCCGCGATCAGACTTGCCGTCTCCGTTACCGTCTCGCCCGGCGACGAAGTCCTGATTCCAGCACCGAGTTTCGCCGAATACGAGCGTGAAGTCCGACTTCAGGGGGCAACACCTGAGTTTTACGGTCAGGACGAACTCCTCGGATTGGATCCGGAGCCGTACCCATTGGCCGTCGTCTGTACGCCGAACAACCCGACTGGGGAGCTTCCCGATCCCGATCGCCTGCGGGAGTTCACACACCGGTGTCGGCGCGCAGGGACGGTCCTCCTGGCCGACGAGGCGTTCCTCGGCTACCTGGATGCCCCGTCGCTTGCGGGCACGGAGGGCACCGTCGTCGCTCGATCGCTGACCAAACTGTTCGGCCTCCCGGGGATCAGGGTCGGCTACGCGGTCGCGACTGGCTGCCTCCGCGACCGGCTCGAAACAGCGAGGCGGCCCTGGAACCTCTCGACGCCGGCCGCCCGCGTGGGAACCCACTGTCTCACCGCCGACCGCCGGGGTGATCGGTTCGTCGAAGCGACCCGCGAGTCGGTCGCACTCGAACGGAAACGGATCCAGAAACGGCTCTCTACGGCGTTTGAGGTCGTCTCACCGCCGTCATCGGAGCCTGCAGCGCCGTACGTCCTGTTCGACGTCAGCCCGTCGGGACGGACCGTCGAGGAAGTCGTCGAAACCGCCCGCGATCGGGGCGTCGAGATCCGGGACGCGAGGAGTTTCCGCGGACTCGATTCCCACGTACGGGTTGCGATAAAAGGGTCCGACGCGAACGACCGGATGCTGGAGGCGTTGAATGTTTGAGACCAGCCTCACTGGTAGGGTCCTCGCGATCCGGCGACCGGAAACCGTCTGGTTGTCCACCGGCTGGCGCGGCGGGAGACGCGTCGCGGACGCCGCCTACAGCGTCACTGTTCCGGAGGGCTGGCATCCCGACGACCTCGCTGTCGACGTCGCCGACCGGTTGTCCGAGCCGGGAGTCGCCGACCTCCCGGCCGACGAGATCGGGCGAGCGGCACCGATACTCCTGACGGGAGTCGACGCCGAGAACGCACGCGGAGCCAGGCTGGGACCGGTGGAGGCGTACGCGACAGCGGGCGTGTCGAACCTCGCGGAGCTACCGATGGATCCGGAGGGCACCGAACTTCCGGACACTGGAAACGAGGACCGTCCGATCGGAACGGTCAATCTCGTGGTCGGGACCACCGCCGCACTCTCGAAGGGGGCGCTCGCCAACCTGGTGGCGGTTGCCGCCGAGGCGAAAGCGGCGACGCTGCTGTCTGCAATCGGCGCGCCCGGAACGACCAGCGACGCGATCGTCGTCGCCTGCGATCCGTCCGGCCCGGAGACGACGTTTTCGGGGAGCGCGACCGTCGTCGGCAACGCGGCGCGCGCCTGCGTTCGGGAGGCGGTCCGGGCCAGCCTGGCTGCCCGATACGACGAGAACCCGCCGCCGACCGCGGTCGATCGCGCCGAGTACGGCGTCGTGACCGACGATCGGGCCGAGGTTTTCTCGCCCGAGTAGCCGAGCTAGCCGTCGTTTTCCTCGATGAGCTCGATCGTGTCGCCCGGGTTCACGTCGGCGGCCGTCCCGGCCGGCAACTCGAGTATCGTGTCTGCGGTTGCCCGTGCGAACCCGATCCAGGGACGGAGTCGCTCGACGCGGATCACCTCGGGACCTGTGAGCCAGACCGCGTCGATCGGGAACGGAACGAACAGCATGTGAAGCGTTCGCGTGTCCGGACGGTCGAACCGAAACACGAGGGCGTAGTCGTCGGGGATCGACCGGCGAAACATCAACCCTCTGGCCTGTTGGAGCGTCGTGTCGGCACGGTCGATTGCGGTGGCCAGTGTCCGTTCCTCGCGTGCGTCCGGCGGACCGCGACGATGAACGAGTCGCACGTTCTGGGCTCCTCCAGCGATCACTTAACAGTTGTTGGCAATGTGATTTACTTTAGTTAGCTCGGAACGCGTAAACTGGCGTTCCGAACTCGATTACCGCGGATTCGTATATAAACCTGAGTCATATTGCCAACTACTGTTAACTGTACCTCGTCGCAATCGTTCACTCGGCGTCCGGGCCCGTCGCGTCGACGGCCGTCGATTCCGCGTGAGCGTCTTTCACGCCCTCGACAGTGTCGCGCACCGCATCGACCCCTTCCTCGTGGAGGAGATCCCCGACGACGACGACGTCCGCGTGTTTCCCCATACGGTAGGCGTCGTCGTAGTCGGCGATTCCGCCCCCATAAAACAGCGTCGCAGTATCGAGCGCGTCAGCGGCCGCAGACACCACGTCGGGGTCCCCGAGCGTCCCGGAGTACTCGAGATAGACGATCTCTTGACCGAACAGTTTCTCGGCGACTGCGGCGAAGGAGGCGACGTCTTCTGGGGCCTGGTCGCAGTCGGCGTCGGTGTATTCAGCTACTGCCGAGTCGGGGTTCAAGACGACGTACGCCTCGGTGTGGGTGCGATCCCAATCGAGCCCGTTTTCGATCCGGACCCACTCCTTGTGGGCGCCGGTGATCCAGAAGCTGTCCTCTGCATTGAACACCGTCGGGATCAGGTAGCCGTCCAGTGCCGGCGAGTCGATGACCACCGACGGGTTCGACGGCTCCTGATACAGCGGAACGTCGTGTCGGGAACACGCTTCGATTACCCGCTGCATCTTCTCTTCGGTTATCCCGCGCGTACCGCCGATCTCGATGGCGTCGGTGCCGGTCCGACAGACGTCCGCGAACGTCTCCCCCGCCACAAGATCCTTGTCGGGATCGACTTTCAGTACGTGGTCCCAGCCGTCCCACGGTGCACTCATTGAACTGCTATTGTCCCCCAGGGGGTTAAAAAGGGTCCGATAGGGATAGCTCGGGGTGCCGCGGTCGGACTCACAGTTCGCCGGCGAGACGTTTTGCAACGGCTCGCGCTTCTTCGGGTCGGTCGACGTGGTGTCTCGGCGCCCGCTTCGTCGCGACGTCCCGACCGCAGCCGTCTTCCGGATCACACGTCACGGAGATCTGCCAGCCGGTAGAGTCCTCGAGGTATCGGTAGTACAACGCTGAACCACACCGATTACAGGTCGCCGACGGGTGACGTCGAAGCACCATCGCGCCGGGATGGAGCCGGCTTCGGACTTAAGCGTTCGTGCGTCAGTCGCTCGAACGCTCGTTCAGGGCCACAGTCCCCGGGTCTCTTTGGCGGCGCCGATCCGTTCGAGCGCGACGACGTACGCTGCGTCCCGCCAGCTCACGTCGCCGGCCTCGACCTCCTCGCGGACCGAATCCCACGCCGAGAGCATCTCCGACTCGAGCTCGTTGTACACGCGCTCTTTCGACCACTTCCGGCGGTTGATGTCCTGGAGCCACTCGAAGTACGACACCGTAACTCCGCCGGCGTTGGCGAGTATGTCCGGGATCACCGGAATCCCCCGCTCTTCGAGCACTCGATCCGCGCCGGAGGTCGTGGGACCGTTCGCCCCTTCGACGACGACGTCCGCCTGGATCCGGTCGGCGTTCTCGAGAGAGAGTACGTTGCCGATTGCCGCCGGAATCACCACGTCAACGTCCAGTTCCAGCAGTTCCTCGTTCGTGACGGTGTTGGGCGCGTCCTGACGCATCACCGCTTCCGGTTCCTCTTCGTGTGACGGCACCGTTCGGGTGTCGAGGCCGTCGGGATCGTAGATCCCCCCGTTTACGTCGCTTACAGCCACGACTGTTGCGCCCCAGTCGTCGAGGAGCCGGGCGGCGTTAGCTCCGACGCTACCGTACCCTTGAACCGCGACGCTGGTCTCGCGGATGTCCATGTCGTAGTAGTCTATCGCCTCCCGGGCGATAATCGCGACGCTGCGTCCCGGCGCCTCTTCCCGACCGTGGCTCCCGCCGATGACGGGCGGTTTTCCGGTGACGACGCCGGGGGCAGTCTCGCCTTCCTGCATACTGTAGGCGTCCATGAACCACGCCATCGTCTTGCCGTCCGTCCCCATGTCGGGGGCGGCAATGTCCTTGTGAGGGCCGACTTCGTCGCGGATCTCTTCTGCGAATCGGCGGGTGAGTCGCTCCTTTTCGCGCGTCGACAGCTCCTTCGGGTTCACGACCACGCCACCTTTCGCACCGCCGAACGGGATGTCCATCACGGCGCACTTCCAGGTCATCCACATTGCCAGTCCGACACACTCGTCGGCGGTGACGTCGGGATGATACCTGAGCCCACCCTTGTACGGGCCGCGGACGTCGTCGTGTTGTGCACGATAGCCCGTAAACACGTCGACGGTGCCGTCGTCTCGTTTGATCGGTACCGAGACCTCCACGACACGGGTCGGATGGTTGAGTCGCTCGATTACGCCAGGATCGACGTCGACGTGGGCAGCCGCCTCGTGCAGCTGACGTCTGGCGGTTTCGAGTGCAGTTTCGTTTTCTGAATCTTCACCTGTAGCTTCCATCAGTGCTTTCTGAGACATGGAGGGTAATTACTCGAACGGTGTCGCTCGGTTGCGCATCGGCGCTGCACACTCCGGACAGTCGCCCGGATAGCTCGCCGCGGTGACGGTCTGGCCGCAGTTCGGACATTCGTACTCCGAGCGCCCGTCGACGTCGTAGGCTGCGTCGCGACACATTGGTACAAATTTGGGTACGAACTACCTGCAGATAGGTGAGTTGGGTGAACTGTAAACCACCCTTCGGAACGAAGGGGTTTACTATTCAACTTCTATTCAACTGTTATATACTCGTCCCCGCTGTCGAACAGCGACGTGAACAGTTTGTCCTGGACCCGACGGACGTGGTTGTAAAACGCGGTGTGTGAGATGTCCAGCGTGTCCGCGATCTCGCGGCCGGAGACGTTCCTGTTCGGTTCGAAGAAGCCGCTGTGATAGGCCACGCGGGCGACCTCCTCCTGCCTCGCGGTCAACAGCGCGCCGACGTCGTGGTCGGTGTCTCTGGACCGGAGCTGCTTTTGGCGTGCGGTCAGTTCTACCTCCGCAAACTGTGTGGAGAGCAGTTCGTCCACCGATCGCGACGTCGCCGCGTCCGGGACGTCGACGACCAGATCGAGCGCTTCCGGCGTGGCCGTGAGTGTCCGGCGGGTCGCACCGTGGTTCGCCAGCAGCGAGGTCACGAACGGCTCGTCGACCGTCAGGCTGACGAGTCCTCCCTCCCCCGACTCCCGAATCACTTCACAGTCTCGGACGGAAACGAGTTCGGTGGCCTCCGCAGCGACCGCCTCCGGGCTGGCCCCCTCGACGTCGACGAACACCACCGTGCTCTCGTCGGTGCGGGTCACCTCGCTTCGGACTTCCAGACGACAGTCCAGTGCCGTCGCCAGCCGCGAGAGGATCGATGCCGGATCCTCGAGCCGGTAAGAGAGCCTGAAGACGGTGTCGCTTTGAAGCGCTTCCTTCCGCTGGACGTCGTTGATGGCGGAGCCGATCGTGGCTCCCAGCTCCTCGAACACCGACCGAACAGTGTCGCTAAAGGAGTCCGGCTCGTCGTCGTAGACGGTTAGCGTCCCGAACAATACGTCGTCGTACATCAACGGAACCGACATAATCGAGTCGAACTGCCGAGACACAGCCTGCTTGCACCAGTCGGCCTCCTGGAGAACGTCCGCGACGTTCGGTACAACCGTCGTCGATCGGTTCCGTGCGGTCTGGAGTGTCGGTTCCTGGATCTCCATATCCTCCTGGACGGACAGCGAGATGTCGTCGAGATATCCGCTTCCGTCGCCGGCCCACTCTCGGGGACGGAGGTGACGATCGCGTGCGGTTGCCTCCCCGATCCACACGAAGGTGAAGCGGTCGCTCGTGGCCAGCCGCTCGCAGACGCCGCGTTCGATCTCGGCTCTGGAGTCGGCGTTGACCAGGATCCGGTCGATCTCCCGAATAATCTCGTTGAGGCGGTTCGCTTCCGTCAGACGGCGGTTCCGCTTTTTGAGTGTTTCGTCCCGTTCTCGGAGCTGCGTTTCCCGCTCCAGGCGATCGAACGCCGCCTCCGTCGTGGCCGCAAGCAGCTCGGCGATCTCTTCGTCGACGTCGGCGAGCTCTGCCTCCCCCGTGGCGGCTGCCAGCAGAACACCGTGATCATCCAGTGGGACGGCAACGACCCCCGACAGGGTCCCGAGCAGGCTGTCCGGGAGGTCGCTTTTGTCCACGTCCGATCGCGTAGTCCTCCGGCCGTCCACGTACGCCCGGCTGATGCAGGTCTCCTGGTCGAGACTCACGTCGGGAAGCGATCCGGCCGCCAGCAAGAGCGGCTGTGACACTGCCATCGGGTACAGGACGTTTTCCTCCCTGTCGAACCGATACAGAGCGACGCCACCGTTCGAAAGCGCCGTGGTCGCGTCCTTCGCCACCCGGGTCGCGATCTCGGCTTTCGTCTCGGCGTACAGCAGTTCTCGGCTCGTCTCCTGTAGCTGCGTCAGTGCGGTCTCGCGCTGTTTCCGTTTGGTTATATCCCGACAGCTGTACAGCGTCGTTCCCCCCTGGATCGACACCTGCCGGACGTTCACGAGCAGTGCGTGCTCGTCGCCGTCCTTGTCGGTCGCGGTACATTCGAGGTTCGTGAGCACACCCTCGGACTCCAATCGTTCCCGGTCGAAGAGATCGCCGCCGAGGAGCGCATCGATCGTTCCGAACTCGTGAATTTCCTCGACGGTGTAACCGAAGATGAAGTGAACGTTCGGACAGACGTACGTGAACTCCCCTTCGTCGTTCGTCACGAGGATCGTCTCCGTCATGTTCGTGAGCGTGACTCGATGGAGCTGCTCGGACTGTCGAAGCTCCCGTTCGAGACGCTCGCGTTCGGCCTGCAGTGAGCCCTGGACGAGAATACGACCGCCGTCCGATCGGGAGCCGTCACCGATCGGCTGGAATCTGAACTCGAGTTTCGTTTCGGCGTCGGCAGGATCACCGCCGTTCGGTCGGGGTGCGATCGTCGCCTCGACGTTCGCGTACTCGCCGTCCGCCGCGTCGGTGACCGCGTGCTGGAGCCGTCTTCGGGTTTCGACGTCACCCTGCCACGGGAGCGCCCAGAACCGCTTTCCCTCGAGGTGTTCCCGGGATGCGTTCAGACGGCCGGTCGCGGCGTCGTTGATCTCGCGGACGGTCCCGTCGGCGTCGAGGATCGCGACGAACCGGTCCGGATCCTCGAACAGCGAACCGACGACGCCCTCGCCCGTTTCCATAGTCGAACGAAGTAGTCTCGGAGCGAAAAACCTGTCTCTCGTTCCGATCCCCGACACTGTCAGCCACGTCCTCGACTTGTATTTCCCTTAAAACCCGGGGATCGTTCACGCTGCAAGCCGTTTTTGGTCGGCAACACCGGGTCAAAAACGACGACCGCCTTTTTCCTGTGGCGTCCGTAGCGGACGTTGCCCCTACCCGGGTGTGCTCTCGACGGAGCGCGTCATCGGATCCGGGCGTCCGCAGATTGGGGCGTCTTCGGATCCCTTTTTACTGCGCCCAGGCGAAGCCTCCGTCAATGGACGAAACTCTGAAACAGCGCGTTCGAACAGAGGCGAAACGACACGCCCTGTTTAACGCCCTCAAACACGGCAACGACCCGGACGTCGGAGCGATTATGGGGCCGCTCATGGGCGAGAATCCCGACTTCAGGCCACACGGCGACGAGATCCCCGGCGTCGTCGCCGGCGTCGTCGAGGAGGTCGCGGGGCTTTCCGAGACCGAACGACGGGATCGGCTGGCCGAACTCGCCCCCGAGATGATCGCGGAACTCGAGGCCGACGAAGAGGACGACGATAACGTTCTGCCGGAACTGCCCGACGCCGAGCAGGGTGCGGTCGTCATGCGCGCGGCGCCGAACCCCAACGGGCCGTGGCATCTCGGACACGCCCGCATGCCCGCCGTGATCGGCACGTACAAAGACCGGTACGACGGGGAGTTCATCTGCCGGTTCGACGACACCGACCCGGAGACGAAACGGCCGGATCTCGACGCCTACGACGCGATTCTCGAAGACATCGACTATCTCGGCTTCGAGCCGGATCGGGTACTCAAAGCCAGCGACCGCCTGGAGACGTACTACGAGCACGCACGAGAGCTGATCGAGCTCGGCGGGGCGTACACCTGTGACCTGCCCGCCGAGGAGTTCTCCGAGCTGAAAAACGCCGGCGAACCCTCACCCAACCGCGACAAAGAGCCCGAAACGGTGCGGGAAGAGTTCGAGGCAATGGTCGACGGGGAGTACGCATCCGGAGAGATGGTCCTTCGGGTCAAAACCGACATCGAACACAAGAACCCGGCCCTGCGCGACTGGGTCGCGTTCCGGATCATCGACACCCCCCACCCCCGAACGGAGGCGGCCGACTACCGGTGCTGGCCGATGCTCGATTTCCAGTCGGGGATCGACGACCATCTCACGGGCGTCACCCACATCATCCGCGGGATCGACCTCCAGGATTCGGCGAAGCGTCAACGGTTCGTGTACGACTACTTCGGGTGGGAGTACCCCGAGGTCCTCCACTGGGGACACGTCCAGCTCGACGAGTACGAGGTGAAGCTGTCGACCTCGACGATCAAGGAGCTGATCGACGAGGGGAAACTGACCGGCTGGGACGACCCGCGCGCGCCCACGCTCGCGTCGGTTCGGCGTCGAGGGATCCGCGGCGAGGCGATCGTGGAGGCGATGATCGGACTCGGAATGTCCACCGCCGACGTCGATCTCGCGATGT
Organism: Halalkaliarchaeum sp. AArc-GB; assembly: GCF_031432225.1. NCBI lineage: Archaea > Methanobacteriati > Methanobacteriota > Halobacteria > Halobacteriales > Haloferacaceae > Halalkaliarchaeum > Halalkaliarchaeum sp. AArc-GB. The sequence goes on from NZ_JAVKGM010000015.1 coordinate 23,117, forward strand.
CGACGGTGTACGCGAACAATCGCGAACTCGTCGACGACGAAGCGAACCGTTACTTCCTGGTTCGAGATCGGGAGGGGAAACCCGCCGTCGAGGTTCCAGTGCGGAGACCTGCCGGTGTGGCCGATTCCGGGAGTCCAGCCGTCGGCACGCCACCGCTACATCCGGACCACGAGGACCGTGGTCGGCGGGAGATTCCAGTCGGGGATGCCGTGCTACTCGAAAGCGACGACCTTCCGGCCGACGGCGAGCGAACGTGGCTGAAGGGGTTCGGCTGCGTTCGCTACGAGGCTGCAGACGCCGACGCGAGTGCGGAAACGGGCGTGTTCGTCCCCACAGGCGACGACATCGACGCCGTCCGGGAAGAGGGCGTCCCCGTGGTCCACTGGGTTCCAGCCGACGGCGGAATCGACGTCCGAATGCGGACGCCCGACGGCGACGTCCGTGGCGTCGCGGAACCGGATTTCGCGGCAGCTGACGTCGACGAGGTGATCCAGTTCGAACGTGTCGGGTTCGTTCGTGTCGACGGGTCCGGTGACGGGGAGTCGGTCGTCTACTACGCACACCCCTGAACTCCGAGCCACACACTCAAAACAGAACGACGAAGACGACGAACCCGACGAGCACCGACAGCGTGAGCAACAACTGTACGCCGGTGGAGGCGAGAATTCCGGCCAGCGTATACAGCGCGCGCCGGAACGCGATCTCCGGCGGGGCCTCCTCGAGCAACTCCGCGAGAAAGACCACCGCGACGATTCCGATCACGATCCCGACCGGTCCGGCGACGAAAAACAAAACGAGTCCGGCGAGCACGGCGGCGACCGTCGTTCGGTTCGACGCGCCGGTGGCCTTCGCCGCGATGGCGCCGCCGAACTGTTCGACGACAGTCGCGATCACGGCGACGACGACGAGACTGAACAAAACAAGCGGGCCGATCGGCTCGGTGCCAAACAGCCAGTAGACGAGCACCCCCGCAAGGGAGAACAGCCCCGAGGGGACAAGCGGGACGACGCTGCCGACCACTCCCGCGATCAACAGCACGAGCGCCACGAGGAGCGCGATCTCGATCATTCGTACCGGCTCCGTTCCTCGCGGGCGGCGTCTCCACCGAAGCGTTCGACGAGTGGTCGATACGCCCGTCCGAGCGCGCGCAAGCACTCCCCCCGGGAGTGGTAGCCCAGTTCGTCTGCGAGCGTTTCGGCCGGTGCCCCCTGGAGCACCTTCCGAACCAGCAGTCGCTTTTCGTCGGGGGTGAGGCTCCGGACGTCACCGTCCGTCGACTGTCCCTCGAGGTCGGGTTCCAGCAGTCCCGCCGTCGCGAGCTCCCGGAACGCCCCCGGCGCGGCGGTGTACATCCCCGGCCCGTAGGCGGCGCTCGCGATGACCCGCCAGTCCCGCTCGGAGAGACGCTCGGCGGCTGTCTCCGGATCCGCGGGGCAGGCACCGATCGCGAGTCGGGCGACCTCGGGGTCGAGATCCGCGAGCGCGTCCGAGAGGAGATCACGCATTCGATCCCGGAAGTAGCCGGCGTGACGAGCCGCAAGTTTCCGTCCGTCGGGCCCGGTCGGGGAAAGCATGAGCGCGGAGTACTCCCCACTCGAATCGTTCCTGGTGGTCGAGACGTGGACGGTACCGTAGCTGTTGTCCGCCCAGAAGCGGAGCAGTTCCGGCGTCGCACCGTAACCGACCCCGAGATACTCGATCCCGTTACGGGAGCCGAGCCGCTCGTGCAGTTCCGTTAGCAGCCTGGAGCCGAGTCCACGGGATCGCACGGCGTGGTGGGTCGCGATCCGGGCGATCCGGTAGCCCGTCGGGGCACTCGCCTCAGGATCGCGGAGCTGGCTCGTCAACACGTCCGGAAGCATGTTGCCCCGGATCCGTTCGCCCAGATAGGTCCGCTGCCGGGTCGCCTCATCGAGGCCGCCCTCCCGGGCGAGAAGCGCCACCGACGCCACGTGCCCGTCCGACAAAAGCGCGTGCACTGAGAGGTTCGGCGCGTCCAGCAGTCGCGCGAGGTCGTTCGGCTCCGTCCGGTAGTGGGCGGTCACGAGTAGCCCGAACGCCTCCCCGAGGAGGTGCTCGTCGGCGGCGAGCTCTCCGGGAGATAGCTCCCGATAGGCGCACGTTTCGGGGGTGGCGTCCGCCACGGCCGGCTCTACCGCCGGGCTCGCGTCGAGCAGCAGCGCCCGGAACACCCACGACTCGACGGGATCGCCGGGGGCGTACCGGATCGGCTCCGTCATCGCAAGCTCCGTGACCTGGAGGCCGGATTCGGCCAAGCGCTCGCGGAACCGCACGGAGAACCCCCGGCCAGATCCCTCGTAGCCGTGGACGGTGGTGCAGAATCCGACTGCGGGCGCCCCGAGCAGCCGTTCCAGCGTGCGGACCGGGAGTGCGGCCGCCTCGTCGACGAACACGACGTCCGGATCGCCGGGCAACGTGACCGCGTCGGCGGGAACCGCAAACCGGACGTCGCCCGCGGTGGCTCCCGGATCGTCTCCCAGTTCGTCGGTGACCGTCCGGGCCCGGGCGAACAGTTCGTCGGCGTGTTTCCTGGTGGGTGCCGTGACCAGGACGTCGCGGCCGTCGGACGCGAGCGCACCGGCGGCCAGCCCGGCTGCGCTGGATTTTCCCCGCCCGCGGTCGGCCTCCAGCACGACCGCGTTTCCGGGTTCGCGGAGTCGCTGGAACGCCGTGACTGCCCGTACCTGATCGCGGGTCAGACACCGGTCGTACACCGGGGTCGGAAACGTCGCTTCCGGAGGGGGCTCCGGCGACCGGCGTTTCGGTGCGTTCGGTGGATCGGTCGTTCCCTCGCGGACGATCCGAATCGCGTCGCCGCCACCCGCGTCGACGTCGACGATCCCGACTCCCGGATGCTCGCGCAGGGTAGCGACGAGCCGGGACCGGAACCGTCCACCGACGTCGTCGACCGCGAACGGGGGGACGGCCATCGATTCGTCGAACGCGTCCCTGCGACGGGACCAGTCTGCAAGCGGCGGGGTCAACAGGACGAACAGCCCGCCGCCGTCGACGACCCCCGCGACCTGTCCGAGCACGTTCGGGGTGAACCCTTCGTGACAGTCAAGCAGAACGATCGATCGAGTCCGTCCCAGCAGCTCGTCGGCGCGTTCCGGCGCGTAACGTTCGAAACGGTGCCCGGATCGCGAGGAGACGACGGTCACGGTCGCGTCATCGCCGTTGTCGGAGTTCTCCGTCCGACTGGCGCCAAGGACGGCGTCGATCGCGTCGAATGCGGCGTCGAATCCCGCCTCTCGGTCGCCTGCGATCACGAGGAGGCGTCGCTGGTTTGCCCGGGTTGCCTTCAGGTGCAGCCGGCGAGCGAGTGCGGTGACGCTCATGGGAAAGAGTACGGAAGAAAACGGGAAGGTCGTTGCGACTCGACACCGACGCAACCGGTCAGTCTTCCAGTTCGAACGCGACTTCGACTTCAGCCTGGTACTGCCTGTCCTCGACGCTGGCTATCTCGACGCCGAACTCTTTTACTTCTGCCCAGTAGACGTTGTCCAGCGTTGCCTTCGCCCGATCGATGGCGTCGTCCGCGGCGGCGTCGAAGCTTTCGTCGCTTTTCCCGATCAGCGTGATCTTCTTGTAAACCATGGCGATCGCTACTACTCGTGGAGAGATCTTAAAATGACGTGTTGTTTCTGCGAAAGGACAACCACCTCCCGCGGAACGATCGCCGAGGACCGTCAGGGGCTGTTCGGTGCCCCCTGCATCACCTCGAAGTCGCCCTCCCTGTCGACGCCGATGACGGCCCAGTCGTAGGGGGGCTTCAGGCCGAGCAGGAACTCCCGGAGGTCGGGGGCCGCGCGTTTCCACGTCACATAACACCGAAGCCGGGCGCCGTCCTCGCCGCCGTCCGTGAGTACGCGTTCCGGCTCTTTCGCGTCGTCGGCGTCGAGGGGAACCACGTGAACGCGGCGCCACTTTCGCTCGGCGACGAACGTCGTCTCCCCGCCGGAGATCGTGTAGCCGAGCGACCTGAACACCTCCCTGGCCTCCGTCGTCGGTGGCATGCTTGCAGGGGCCATCTATCGGGGGGTTTCGCCCACATTGTGTTAAAGGTTATCACGATTCAACGACGCCGACATGTCGAAACGAGATCACACTGGCCGAGCGACACCCACGCCGGCTTCGACGGCCGGAACCGTCGGTGGGGGCGACTCTATCGAACCGGTTTCGAGCGAAAGCGACACGCTCTTGCCCCGAGACGTACCCATCTCGAGCAATGACGCTCGTCGTGGTCCCTGTCAGATATCCGCTCTCTGAACACTCGAGAGTCACGCTGGAACACGCGATCGGCGTGGCCGACGAACACGACGCGACGTTGACTGTTCTCCACGTCAACCTGTTTCAGGAATCGCGGAAAGTGACCCGGACCGACCTCAAACGCGCCGTCCAACGGGAGTTCGGGCGGCTACCGAATGCGAGATACGTCGTCCGCGGGGGGTTCCTCCTCGAGGAGACGATCCTCGAGGAGGTCGCCGCCGAAGGGGCCGACATCGTGGTGATCGGGGCGAAACAGGCGGGCCGCTGGCGACGGATGTTCCGCAACCTCCTTTCGGATCCCGACATCGACGAGTACCTCCGCGAGCAGCTCGACGCGACCGTGGTTACTGTCGACTTTTAAGTACCGCCGTCGTCGTTCTCGAACTCGCCGAGCAACTCTGCGGTGAGCCGCCTCGCGGCGTCGACGTGTTCGTCGGCTTGCGGGTCTCCGGTTTCGTCCACTTGCTCGAGGAGCTCCCGAACCTTCGCCAGCCGCTTTCGCCGCACCTCCGGGGACGCCCCTCGCTCGACGAGATCACCGACGAGCGCTTCCGACTCGCCGATCCAGTTGCTCGCGTCCCGTTCGACCGGCAGCTCCAGAACGGCCTGGAGCCTCTGGTGGAGATCGTGCAGCTGATCCCGGGTGTCCGGATCAAAATCGGTCACGCGTTACACCCCGAACGTCGCCCGCAGCATGTCGCGCGTTCCGGGTCCGAGCCCGACCGCGAGCACCGCAACGAGCAGCAGGATCGAGAACCGCGGGGACTCCTCCATGACCTCCGGTTCGAAGATCCAGACGACGAACGTCGCCGCCGCGAGCTTGACAAACAGGAACGGCCACGCGTCGCCGGTGACTGCGACGATCGCCTCCGGAAGGAACCGGCCCGTGTACTCGACGATCGCGGCGTTTATGGGATGTTTCGGAACGAGGTTTGCTCCTGCTCCGAGTGTCGGCATCCAGTTGAGGCCGATCACGTTTGCGACGCCGTCGACTGCGTGTCCCCAGATGATCACGAACCCCATCCATCCGGTTCCGGCGTTGATCCCGGGCGCGAACCGTGCGATCAGCCGCCACGTCCCCCACGTCGCGGCCGTCGCGATGAAAAGCGTCACGACGAGCACCTGGACGTGGAACTCGGTGAACTCCGTCGTTACGGCAAGGTAGCCGAGATATCCGATGGTGAGTACCAGGACGACGCTTCCGAGTCCGAACAGCGCGTAGTCGTACCGGTCGACCATCCCGCGTTCGGCCGCCGAATACGCCGCGAGCACGCACGCGAGCGTGAGGAGAAACACCGTGACGTAGATGAACGGGCTGATTATTAGTGCGCTGTACGGGAATGCCACGAGCGGCTCCGCCCCTGCCCGGACGGCGGAGACACCGGCGTCCTCGACGGTGCGAAGCGCCCCCCCGAACAGCATGAACGGGAACAGCGCGTAAAAGAACCGCCGGTCGGTCCCGATGTCGAGTCGCTTGAGCAGCACGTAGACGCCAGCGAGCGCTATCAGGAGCACCGTGATGTAGCCGAGCGACGAGACCGGCGTGTATCCCGGGTAGGCGACGATCTGGCTCGCCGCGTCGGCCTCCGCGCAGGCCTGAGTGCCCTGGAGATACTCGACGGTCCCGCCCGACCGGGCTGTGCAGGTTGCGCCGTGCCCGTCGGCGGCGACCGGCCCCCAGAAGTACTGCCAGATAAACCGATCGTAGACGAGTCGCGGGAACAACAGATATCCGACGCCGAGCACCGCCACGATTCCGGCGACCGTGGCTGCCCAGGCCCCTTCCGGGTTCCGATAGAGGCGATCGGGAAGGCTACTCATATCCATCACACGGGCGAGGGATCGCTTCAGCGTTCCGATCCGCCGTCGGATCGAGTACCGCTACCGAACTCTCCGGCGGAGTCCTCCGTAGAGCGCTCACTCTCGGGAACAGCCACGCCGACCGCCTCGTAGTCGGTACCGAGGATGATCATCGTCTGAGAGCGTGCGAACCCGGCCATCTGTGCGACGTTGTCGAACATGATCTCACGGAGCTCGTCGATGTTCGGAGCGTGCACCCGCGTCATCACGTCGTACTCGCCGGTCGTGAGGTGGACCTCGGTGATGCCGTCTATCTCTCGCAGCCGCTCGAGGGCGTCCTCCTCTCTGCCCTGTTCGACTCTGAGGCCGACGAACGCCGACACGCCGTATCCCAGCGTTTTGGGATCGACTCGGGCGTGGTATCCCTCGATGACGCCCGCCTCCTCCAGTCGTCCGACGCGGTCGTGAACTGTCGCGCTGGACATGTCGATCCGGCGGGCAATCTCGCTGAATGGCGTCCGCGCGTCCTCCTGGAGGAGCCGCAATATGGCACGGTCCGTGTCATCGAGTTCCATGGTTCGTTCAGGGGCTCCGCGGCCTTTGAGGTTGCGAATGCGTCAACGTATCGCCGCGACGGTGTCGTCCCGTCACGTTTTACTCGCCCGGCCACGAACCCCGCCCAATGAGCGCGCAGGCCGCCGAGAAAGACCTCGCGGTCGTCATCGGCCTCGAGGTCCACGTCCAGCTGGAGACGGCAACGAAGATCTTCTGTGGCTGTTCTACGGACGCCGCCGACGGGGAGGAACCGAACAGTCGAACGTGTCCGACCTGCCTCGGGCTCCCCGGATCGCTCCCGGTGCTCAACGAGGCCGCAGTCGAAGCCGCCGTCAAGATCGCGAAGGCGCTCGACGCCGAGATTCCGGAACGGACCACGTTCCACCGCAAGAACTACTACTACCCCGACCTGCCGAAGAACTTCCAGCTCACCCAGTACGACGCCCCGATCTGTGCAAACGGCGAACTGGAGATTAGCGTCGAGGGGACTCGCCGGTCGATCGGGATCACGCGAGCACACCTCGAGGAGGACCCCGGCAGCCTCGACCACGTCGGCGGTGGGATCGACACCGCCGACTACACGCTCGTCGACTACAACCGGGCGGGGACGCCCCTCGTCGAAATCGTGACGGAGCCGGACTTCCGGTCGCCCGCCGAGACCAGAGCGTTTCTGGCGAAACTCGAGGAAGTGCTGGAGTACCTCGGCGTGTTCGATCCCGAACGGGACGGGAGCCTCCGGGTCGACGCCAACATCTCGATGGTTCCCGGCGACGCCGTCGACGACGGCGGTCGAATCGCCGAGGAAGCGCTCTCGACGGCCAACCGAACGGAGGTGAAGAATATCTCCAGTCACAAAGGGGCCGAGAAGGCGCTCGCCTACGAGGTGACCCGCCAGCGGAACGCCATCAGACGGGGACGGGAGATCGAACAGGAGACACGCCACTGGGACGAGTCACGCGGGATCACCGTCTCCATGCGGACCAAGGAGGCGGAGAAGGACTACCGCTACTTCCGTGAGGCCGACCTGCCGCCGCTTGCGGTCGCCGGCTGGCGCGACCGGATCCCGATCCCGGAGCTGCCGGACGCCCGCCGCGAACGGTTCCGCGAGGAGTACGGGCTCGACGCCGAATCCGCCTCGAAACTCACCTCGACCAAAGAGGTCGCCGACTTCTTCGAGGACGTCGCAGCAGAGTTCGACCCCGACCTCGCGGCCACCTGGGTGGCCGACAACCTGCTCGGGGAACTGCACTACCGCGACATGGAGATCACCGACGTGGCCGGCCGTCTCGATGAGTTCACCCGCCTGATCGAACTCGTCGACGGCGAGGAAGTGACGGTCAAGAACGCCGAGGAGATCGTCCTCCGGACGATGCTCGACGAGGGGCGCTCGCCCGACGAGATCGTCGACCGCGAGGGGCTCGGCAAGACGGGCGGCGAGGCGGTCGCCGCCGCCGTGACCGAAGCGATCGAGGAGAACCCGGAGGCGGTCGAGGACTACCTGGCCGGCGAGGGCGGCGCGATCAACTTCCTCGTCGGACAGGTGATGCAGAAAACGGGCGGCAGCGCCGATCCGGGGGACGTCAATCAGCTGTTGCGCGAACGACTGGACGACTGATCGTCACTCGTCGTTCAGCGTGTGCCACGAGAGAATCGGATTCCGTGCGGCCGACGCCTGGTCGATCCGGGCGGCGGTCGTTCGGTTGGGCGCCGACTCCAGCGTTTCGTCGGAGTCGCCGTACGCCCGGTTGAACGCCTCTGCGAGGTCCTCGACGGACTCTTTGCTCTCGATTTCGGTCGGCTCGGTGAGCATCGCCTCCGGAACCATCTCCGGCCACTTCGTCGTCGGCGGGTGGACCCCGTAATCCAGCATCCGCTTTGCGACGTCTGCGGCGTCGCGGTCGCCGGAGGTAGCCGCGAACTCGTGGTGGAACGGGCCGTACGGCACCTCCAGGTCGATCTGGGACGCGAGGTAGTTCGCGTTCAGCACGGCCTTCGCACTGGTGTCGACGAGCCCCTCGTTGCCGAGCCGGCTGATGTAGGCGTAGGTTTTGATCAACACCAGCCAGTTGCCCATGAAGCCGTGGACTTTTCCAATACTGTGGTCGGGCTCCTCGAGAACGTAGTTGCCCTCGCGCTCGCGAACTTGCGGTTCCGGGAGGAACTGCTCGAGTTCTTCGACGACGCCGACCGGGCCCGCGCCCGGACCGCCGCCGCCGTGGGGGGTGGCGAACGTCTTGTGCACGTTGTAGTGCATGATATCGAACCCCATGTCGCCGGGCCGGGCGCGTCCGAGCAGCGCGTTCAGGTTCGCGCCGTCGTAGTACAGTACGCCACCGGCGTCGTGGACGATCTCGGCGATTTCGACGATGTCGCGCTCGAACAGCCCAACCGTGTTCGGGTTCGTAAGCATGAGCGCGGCGGTGTCTTCCGACACCGCGGCCTCGAGCGCCTCGACGTCGACGCGACCCTCCTCGTTGGAGGGGAGTTCGACGACGTCGTAGCCTGCAAGCGCCGCGGTCGCGAAGTTCGTCCCGTGTGCCGAGGCGGGGATGATGACCTCGCTTTTGTCGTTGCCGTGGTGTTCGTGATACGCCTTCGCGATGAGGATCCCGGTGAACTCGCCGGCCGCGCCGGCCGGCGGCTGGAGCGTCACTGCGTCCATGCCGCCGATCTCGGCCAAATACTCCTGGAGACTGTGATACAGCTCCAGTGTCCCCTGGACGGATGCAGAGGATCGGTCGGGATGGACAGCCGCGTTCGGATCCGCCGCGAGGTCCTCGGTAAACCGCGGGTTGTACTTCATCGTACACGACCCCAGGGGATACGGCCCGGAGTCGATGCTCCAGTTCATCTGCGAGAGCCGGGTGTAGTGGCGCGCCACTTCCGGCTCGGACACTTCCGGCAGGGTCAGCGAATCGCGGGTCAACTCGTCGGGCAGCGGCGAGTCGTCCCCGATCTCGACGGTCGTTTCGTTTTTCTCAGACAGCAGCGGTTCGTGTTTGTCCTCGCGCGTGTAACGGGCCTGATCGTGTCTCATCGTGCCACCTCCTCGAACGCCGCGACGAGACCGTCCATGGCAGCCTCGTTCGTGTCGTCCACGCACACCTGCAACAGGTGATCGTCGACGACGTGGACCGCGTACCCATTGGATTCCAGGTCGCCTGCGATGGCAGCGGCCGGCTGGTCGGACCGGACGAGGAACTCCCGGAAGTGGTGCCGATCGTGGACCGGGGCCTGGAACCCGGAGAGCTCGTCGATTCGATCGGAGAGTTCGGCCGCGTTCTCGACAGCATCGGTCGCCAGATCGACGAGTCCGGTCGGTCCGAGCAGCGCGGCGTGCATTGCGGCCCGGAGCGCGACCCACGCCTGGTTGGTACAGATGTTCGAGGTCGCCCGCTCCTTGCGGATGTGCTGTTCCCGGGTCTGGAGTGTCAGCGTGTACGCCCGGTTGCCGGCGTCGTCGTCGCTCGCCCCGACGAGTCGCCCCGGGACCTGTCTGAGGTACTCTTCTTTCGTCGCAAACAGGCCGAGACCCATTCCGAAGCTCGTGGGCAGCCCCAGCGCGTCGGCCTCGCCAACCACGACATCGACACCCAGCGCTGCGGGCTGTTCGAGCAGCGCCATCGCGACCGGATCGGTGCCGTAGACGAACAGGGCGTCGTGTTCGTCGGCGAGATCGCCGACGGCGGACAGTTCCTCCTGGATAACGCCGCGGACAGTCGGGTTCTCGGCGTAAACGGCGACGACGTCCTCGCCGATCCGGTCTCGGATCGCGTCGACGTCGGCTGCGCCGTCGTCCATCGGGTACGTCTCGACGACGAGATCGGCACCGTCACAGTAGTTTTCCAGCACCGACTGCTTCCCGTCCCGGAGCTGTTCGGGAATCAGCACCGTATCCCCTGAGATCTGCCGGAGCCGGCTGGCGAGCGTTGCCGCCTCACCCAGCGCCGTCGCTCCGTCGTACATCGAGCAGTTGGCGATCTCGAGACCGGTGAGTTCGACGATCAACGACTGATACTCGAACAGTGCCTGCAGGAACCCCTGTGTGATCTCCGGCTGGTACTGTGTGTAACTCGTCAGGAATTCTGCCCGCAACGAGAGGTGATCCACGAGCGAGGGGACGTAATGCGAGTAGTGTCCCCGGCCCAGGAACTCCGTCAGATCGTCGTTGCGAGCAAACGTCCGGCGAACCTCGGACTTGACCGCGGGCTCTCCCCGTGCCTCGATGTCGAGGTCGCCATCGAAGGCCACCTCCTCGGGGATGTCGAACAGCTCCGACTCGTCGTCGACACCGACCGCCTCGAGCATCGCCGCCACGTCGGCGTCCGTGTGCGGAGCGAACGGCGTTCCACCTGTCGTCATCGCCCGCTCCCCCGTCGGAATGCTGGTTGGATCATGGCTCGATCACTCGATCTGTGCTTCGTACTCGTCTGCGCCGAGAAGATCGTCGAATTCTCCCTCGTCGCTCACTTCGATCTCGACGAGCCAGCCGTCCCCGTACGGGTCGTCGTTGACGAGTTCCGGCTGGTCGAAGACGGCGTCGTTTACGGCCGTCACTTCCCCCGAGACGGGGGCGTAAACGTCCGAGACCGCCTTGATGGATTCGACCACGCCGAACTCCCCGGCCTGCTCGACCGTGTCGCCGACGTCCGGCAGTTCCACGAAGACGATGTCGCCGAGTTCGTCCTGGGCGAAGTCGCTGATGCCGAACCGAACCGTGTCGCCGGTCGTCGTCCACTCGTGTGTGTCCCTGTACCGCAGGTCGTCGGGTATTTCGAAGCTCATCCCGGTTGAAATTCGGGGATCAGGTACTTATACGGCGTGGACTTCGTCCGGCCCGCCGGAGACGATAGATCCAAATCCCCGAACCACGAACGGCATGGGGTTCAGCAATCGGACGAACGGGGATCAGACGGACGGGGATCAGACGGACGGGGATCAGACGAACGGGGGCGTGACGACCTTCGCGCGCTTCTCGTCGCCGCGGACGACGACCGAGATCTGGTCTCCCTCCTCACAGTCAGTCGAGAGATATCCCAGCGCGATCGGTTCCGAAAGCGTCGGGCTCATAGTTCCCGACGTGAGGTGTCCGACCGGTTCGCCGTCGGCGCGGAGTTCGTAACCGCCGCGGGGGACGCCCCGGTCCAGCAGTTTGACGCCGGTGAACCGCTCCTCGATGCCTTCTTCCTTCTGCGCCTCGAGGGCGTCGCGACCGATGAATTCCGTGTCGAGTTTGACTGCAAAGCCGATGCCGGCTTCGTAGGGCGTGTGCGGTTCGTCTTCGGGGTGGAAGTCCTCGCCGGACAGGAGGAACCCCTTCTCGATCCGGAGGGTGTCGCGGGCGCCGAGGCCACACGGCTGACAGTCGAACGCCCCCCACACGTCGACTGCGGCGTCGGTCGGGCACATCACCTCGAACCCGGGCTCGCCGGTGTATCCGGTCTTGGCGATGAAGCAACGTGCCCCCGCGATAGTCCCGAAGCCGGCCTCGTTCCGGGAGAACTCCGAGACGGAGCTTGCCGGCGCCGACTCCTCGAGTTCGGTGACTGCGTCGGCGACGAGTCTCGGGGCGTCGGGACCCTGCACCGCGACCATTCCCCACGACTCGGTAGTGTTTTCGACCGTCGCATCCAGCGCCTCGTCGTCGCGATAGTCGACCCACCGGTCGTACATCTGTTCGTCGTGGCCGGCGTTCGGGATGAACAAAAACGACGTCTCGTCGTCCGCGGCGCCGGCGGCTTCGCCGTCCGGATACCGGTAGACGATCGTGTCGTCGATGATGACGCCGTCCGCTCGGGTGATCGCCGAGTACTGTGACTCTCCGGGGTCGAGGGCGGTCACGTCGTTGGTCGTCAGTCGCTGCATCAGCGTCGTCGCGTCGGGGCCCGACACCTCGATCTGTCCCATGTGTGAGACGTCGAAGATGCCGGCCTCCTCCCGAACGGCCGCGTGTTCGACCCGGATCGAGTCGAACTCGACGGGCATCTGCCACCCGCCGAAGTCGGTGAACTTCGCTCCTAGATCGTCGTGTGTTCCGTGCAGCGGCGTTTCGCGTGATGCCATACCGGATGTACGGCTGTCACTGGTAATTGTTCTTGCCATCCACTTTTTTGACGGGAGGCTCGCTGTGAGTCGAAACCGATGAAGGTAGCTTGTCAGCGGATCCTCGAACGCAATCGTCTCTCCAAGGCCGTTACGGCAACACGACACCGGGAACGCGGAGTATTTCCCCGCCGGCCCGGTACGGGGGATATGAACATCGTGGACAGGTTTCGAACCCCGTCGAAGCCCACCGGCGTCGCGCTGTTCGTCGACGGTCCCAACGTGCTCCGCGAGGAGTTCGACGTCGACCTGGACGACGTTCGAGCGGCAGCAGAAAACCGGGGACCGCTGGTCGCCACGCGGCTGTATCTCGACGAACACGCCACCCCCGGGCTGATCCAGGCGGCGGAGGCCAGGGGCTTCGAGGTGATCGTCACGAGCGGCGACGTCGACGTGAAACTCGCCGTCGACGCGACTGCCTTCGCGATCGAAGGACGCGCCGAAACCATCGCCATCGCCTCCAGGGACACCGACTTCAAACCGGTTCTGGAGGCGGCCAACCGCCACGGTTGCCGGACGTTCGCGATCGCGCCGGGAACTCACGGTCGATCGGACGCGCTTCGCAACGCCGCGACCGACAGCGTCACACTCGGCGAATAGCTCGGCTCCGGCGGCTGTCACCCCCGTATTAGGCCCCAAACTGACCTATCTATTCGGTCAGATATTGCTCCGAACCGGAGCAGCTAAATCGAGCAGTTCATTCCCCAGCAAGAATCTTTATATATGAACCCCACCACAAATCTTATAATGGAACGTCCGAACAGGCAGCGCCAACAGCAGCGAGAAGCCGAACAGGAATCGGACGAATCCGTCAATTGCCCGGAATGTGGCTCCGAGGAGGTCGTCGCGGACGCGGATCAGGGGGAACTCGTCTGCGACGACTGCGGGCTCGTCATCGACGAACGACAGATCGACCGCGGACCGGAATGGCGGGCGTTCAACCACTCAGAACGACAGTCCAAGTCGCGCGTCGGCGCCCCGATCACGGAGACGATGCACGACAAGGGGTTGACGACGACGATCGACTGGAAGGACAAAGACGCCTACGGGCGGTCGATCTCCTCGAAGAAGCGCTCCCAGATGCACCGGCTGCGAAAGTGGCAGGAACGCATCCGCACCAAGGACGCCGGCGAGCGCAACCTCCAGTTTGCCCTCTCGGAGATCGACCGCATGGCGTCCGCGCTCGGTGTACCGCGCTCGGTACGGGAAGTCGCCTCCGTCATCTACCGTCGCGCGCTCGATGAAGACCTCATCCGCGGCCGCTCCATCGAGGGCGTCGCCACCGCCGCCCTCTACGCCGCGTGTCGTCAGGAGGGCATTCCCCGATCGCTCGACGAGGTCGCAGAAGTTTCGCGGGTACCACAAAAGGAGATCGGCCGGACGTATCGATACATCTCCCAGGAACTCGGCCTCGAACTGAAGCCGGTCGATCCCAAGCAGTTCGTCCCCCGGTTTGCGTCGGCGCTGGAACTCTCCGAGGAGGTACAGGCGAAGGCGACCGAGATCATCGACGTCTCGGCCGAACAGGGCCTCCTCTCGGGGAAATCCCCCACCGGGTTCGCCGCCGCCGCCATCTACGCCGCCTCGCTTCTGTGCAACGAGAAGAAAACCCAGCGCGAAGTCGCCGACGTCGCCCAGGTCACCGAAGTCACCATCCGAAACCGCTACCAGGAACAGATCGAAGCGATGGGCTTCAGGTAGCGGTCGGGGGCGCCCCTGTTATCCGCGGAGGAAGACGACGACTTCCCTGTCTTCCAGTGCCGTCCGATAGCTCCGCTCCTGGTAGCCGTCGAGTCGCTCGGCCACTGCGTTCCGGTGCTCCGGTGTCGTCAACACGACCGCTGGCGGGTCATCGTCTGCGTCGTCGCCGACGTACTGGGCGAGTCCGTCGGGGGACGCAACGCTTTCCGACTGCGCACCTGCGCGTTCGAGATACCACGGCAGCGGGAGGCGTTCGCCGAACGTGGCGGCCTCTTCCTGCGACAGCGGCGGCGCGTCGAACGCACGCTCGTCGGCAACCGCGAACTGGTCGCCGACGTAGACGGCGTCTGGGCTTCCGACCTCGGGACTCCCGGCTCCGGGCCCTCCGTCGTTCGTCCCGCCGATCGCGTCGGCGATATCACCGACGAGCGGTTCGAGGTCGTCGGCGGGCTGGGCGAAGTGAGCGAACCGGTCGTGATACTCCTCGTCGTCGAGAGCCGGATCCCCCGGCGTCGCGTACGCGTCCGCCGCCAGCGCGGCCGTCGGAACGGCGAGTGCGAGCAACACCAGAAGCACCGCAGCGAGGCGGGCGGCGTCGTCGGCCGCGAGGGCGTTTCGGGCCGACCGGAACAGGAGGGCGATCCCGACCGCAGCCGGAATCGAAAGCACGACCGTGACGTGGACGAGCACCCAGGAGGCGAGCACCTCGTTTCCGAGCGAGAACACCAGAACACCGAACCCGGCAGCCAGCCCGGCCCAGCGGATCAAAAATCCAGATCTGCCGTCACCATCGTCGGCCCGAATCCCGTACCGCTGGGCGAAGAAGCCGATTGCGGCGGCGACGAGGACGGGAAACCCCTGGAGCGTCAGGGATTCGGTGGCGAACGTCACCGCATCGAGGAACTGTGTTCCCTCCCGGCCGGCGACGTATACGCCAGTTGCGGCGTCGAACGGATCCACCAGCGCGGCCTCGAACAGCGCGAACGGGCCGAGATCACTGCCGCGCGGCACGTACGCGACGAACAGCGTCGCCGCAAACGCCAGAGCGCTCCCGGCGACTGGACCGAGCCAGCGATCCGCGAACGATCGAACCGCCGCGACTCGGCGTTCCGAAAGCGCTTCCGCGTCGCGCACGCGCCGGTGATCTACCGCAAAGACGAACGCGGCCGCGAACGCAGCGAGATAGCCCAGTGCCTGCATCGAGGTGGCGACGGCGAGTCCGGCGGCGACACCGGCCGCGTAGAGGAACCGCGCGTCGTCCGCGTCGACTGCGCGAACTGTCAGTCCGACTGTAATTAAGGCGAACGTGGCGACGGGGAGATCGCCGCGCAGAAAGCGGCTGTAGTAAAGTAAAAGCGGCGCGAACCCGAGCACCAACGCGAGTGCGACGGTCTCGTCGTCCCGGAGCCGGCTTCGGAACAGCAACGCGGCAAGCGCCAGTCCACCTCCCAGGAGCGCCACCGCGGCGCGGGCGCTCGCGTCCGTCGCCGGGAGCACCGCAAACAGCGTCTCGTTGAGGTGATACAACAGCGGACCGCCGCCCACCGGTCGGTACGCGTAGCTCCCGGTGTCGGCGTACCGGAGCGTCCAGTAGCCGACGCGGGCCTCCTCCCAGTGGAACGGCCGCGCGCCCAGCCGGACGAACCGGGCGAGCATCCCGGCAACTGCCACGGCCGCGACGGCCGCGACGACGCGGTCGATCCGGCGCATAACCCTCCGTTTCACTCCGTCCCAAGAATGTTTTCGGGTTTCCGTCGGCGGCCCGGTCGGTCGACGTTCCGCCCGGTTGCCTCGCCGTCGCTTATATCATGGTTTTTAACGGAAGGGGTCGTAGCTTCACTCGATGTACGACCGAATCCTGATCCCGACGGACGGGAGCCCGGCGGCCGAGGCGGCGATCGAACACGCGATCGACATCGCGGAGAAGTACGACGCGACGGTTCACGCGCTGTTCGTCGTGGACGGTGCAGCCTACTCGACGCTCGAGGCGGGCGCCGAAATCGTGATGGAGGCGCTGGAATCCGAGGGAAAACGGGCGGTCGAACGCATCGCCGAAATCGCAGACGACGCCGGTCTCGACTGCGAAACGAGCGTCGTATCGGGGACGGCCTACCGATCCATCCGCGAGTACATCGACGATCACGACATCGATCTCGTGGTGATGGGGACACACGGCCGCCGGGGGATCGACAGGTATCTCCTGGGTTCGGTCACCGAGCGAGTCGTTCGGACGTCCGACGTGCCAGTGTTGACCGTTCGAAAGCCGGCCGAGTGAACGGATTCAGTAAAGATTCGGAAAGCGAGAGATCGAAAGCGACCGGAACACAGTAGTAGGAGGCTATGAATCGCCCACTATGCGCGATTGGCTGTCACACAGGGCGGCGGCGACGCCGGATCGCCAGGCGTTGATCCGCGCACGCGACGGCGAGACCTGGACGTACGCCGAACTCGACGAAGAGGTCGACGCCCTCGCCGGCCGGCTCGCCACGCTCGGCTTCAAGCCCGGAGATCACCTCGGCGTGGTTTTGCCGCCCCGCGTGACGTACGTCCGACTCGTCCACGCCGCCATGCGGCTCGGGCTCGTGTTGGTTCCGCTGGGTCACGACCTCACGGAACCCGAACTCGCCGATCGGGTGGGACGGGCCGACCTTACCGCGCTCGCCTGTGGGGAAGAGACGCTGGAGCGAGCGGTTGCCGCCGTCGATGGCACCGACGTTCCCCTCGTCACCGTCGATCCAACCGAGGGAGACGTCGCAACCGGAGATGCGTCCGATGGGAACCTCTCCGACGGGGACACGGGTGAAACTGTCACGGCCCTTTCTACCGTCCAGCCCGGCGAGGTGATCGTCGCCCCCTGGGAGCGCGTTGATCCGCTCCTCTTGCTTTTCACCTCCGGAACCACCGGGACGCCGAAACCGGTCGACGTCCGGATGGGGAACGTGCTCGCGAGCGCGGTCGCCTCCTCGTTCAGGCTAGGAAACTGCCCGGGCGACCGGTGGCTCGTGACGCTCTCGCTGCATCACACTGGCGGGATCGCACCCCTGTATCGAGCGACGCTGTACGGAACGACGATCGTTCTCCGTGAGGGGTTCGAGGCCGGCCCGGCCGCCGACGACATCGACCGGTACGACGTAACCGGCGTCTCGTTGGTTCCGACGATGCTCGAGCGGATGCTGGACGTCAGAGGGACGCTATCGGACTCGCTTCGAGTTGTACTTTTGGGCGGTGCGCCGGCCACGGCCGAGCTCGTCGAGCGGTGTCAGGGCTTTTCGATCCCGGTGTATCCCACCTACGGAATGACCGAAACCGCCTCGCAAGTGGCCACAGCCGCTCCCGACGAGGCGTTCGCCCACCGCGGAACCGTCGGCCGACCGCTGCTGTGGACCGACGTAGAGATAGTCGACGACGAGGGTAACCCGGTCGCCCCCGGCGAACGCGGCGAAATCGTCGTCTCGGGTCCGACTGTCGTTCCCGGCTACTACGGGATGTCCGAGCAAACAGATGACTCGTTCGGGGAGCGAGGGTTTCACACCGGTGACGTCGGCTACGTCGACGCGGAGGGAAAACTGTACGTGACGAACCGGCTGGACGACAGGATCGTCACCGGCGGCGAGAACGTCGACCCGGTCGAAGTCGTCGACGTCCTCCGGGGCCATCCCGACGTCGCAAACGCTGCAGTGGTGGGCGTTCCCGACGACACGTGGGGTGAGATCGTTGGGGCACTGATCGTTCCCGCCGACCGTCCGGGGGATGCCGACGTGGATGTCGCCGTCGACACCGACCCCGACAGGAGCGACCGGGAGGCAACCCAGGAGCCGGTCGGTCGCAGAGAATTGACCGCGTTCTGCGAGAACCGACTGGCGGACTTCAAGCTCCCCCGGGTCATCGCGTTCGGGGATTCGCTCCCTCGAACAGTGTCGGGGACTGTCGATCGGGACGAGATACAGGAGCGGCTGGAAGCAAGACTCGAAGAACGGGTCGACGATCAGGTGGCACTCGACGAAGATGACCCGGACCCCGAGGCGGAAGAGGCCGACTCGGAGGCGGAAGAGGCCGACTCGGAGGTGGAAGAGGCCGACTCGGAGGCGGAACGGAACGTGTCCGAACCGGGTTCCGAGGAGGACGTGTTCGATTACACCGAACCGTCCGACGCCGAGTTTCGGGGACCAGCTCACGAGGAGTGACTCGCTCGTCTCGAGCAGGAGATCCCAGTCACCCACGGTCGACGACGACCGACAGGTATACCGACAGGATGACGCTTGCAGCACCCAGCAGCAGAAACACGACGAACCCGTTCGCGTAGCCGGCGACTCCCTGGATATCGACGACGAGCCCGAATATCGGTGGAAGGACGAACCCGCCGAACGCGCCGATCCCACCGACGAGTCCCGCTGCACCACCGACTGCGCTGGGGATGTAGTGGGGCAAAAGCTGGAAAACAGCCGCGTTGGCGAGGCCAGTGCCTGCTGCAAGGAGCGCCATCCCGACCGCAGCGGAGATCGGGGTACTCGAAACCATCAGGGAGATCGATCCGACTCCGATGACGCCGAACCCGGCTATCGACGCCGACTCCCCTCCGATCTGGTCGCTCGCGACGCCGCCGACAACTCTCACGACCGTCGAGAGAAAGACGAAGCCAATCGCAGTCACCACTCCAGCAGTCCGGGCATCCAGCCCGTGGAACGCGGACCAGTAGGTAGGAAACCAGACGGTAAGCGCGAGGAACCCGCCGAACGAAACGAAATACAGGCCGACGAGTGCCCACGAGCGGGGCAATCTGGCGGCTTCCCTGATCGAGTCGTACCTGTCGCCGCCCGGAAACATGACTTGCCCGAGCTCCTCGGCCCGGGCTCTCGCCTGCTCGGGGGCAACGCCTTGCTTCAGCAGTTGGAAGTAGTATGGATCAACTGCAAGGTGGGCGTACAGAAGGGTTCCCGCGGCCAGTACCCCGAGCCAGAGGAGGTACGTGTTCGCGAGTCCGACCGCGGAAAGCGAGATCGGAACGAGAACGGTGAACACGCCGGGGGCACTGTTGCCGAGGCCACCGTAGACGGCGAGGGCGGTTCCCTGCGTTTCTATCGGATACCAGTACGAGGCCTGGGCGCTGCCGACTGGAAAGACGCCGACCCCGCAACCGGCGAGGGCACCGAAGAGGAACACCAGCGGGAACGACCGCCGGTCCAGACCGTCCGGATGAAACCCGACCAGAAGTGTGGCGAGTCCGGCCATCCCGACCGTCGAAAGCACCAGCAGAACCACGAACGGCCGTTTCGGACCGATCTCGTCGGCCCACGCGCCGACCGGAATCCGGAGCAGCGAGCCGATCAGGTTCGGCGCCGCCACGAGCAGCCCCAACAGCACGCCCGAAAGCTCCATTGCCCGAGTGAACTCTTCGGCAGCCGGGCCGTAGACTACCACCACCCCCAGGCCGAGGAAGAATCCGAACGTCGCGCCGGCCAGCCCGCGACGGGGTGTCCCGTCGACGGAAACCTCGCCCATACGTTGGCAACATCGAGGCCCGGTTTCTAGGTTTTGAAATCCCTGGCAGCCCTCTTCTCACTCAGTTAAAACCGTTGTGAGTGTTTAATGAATGACGAACGTACCTACAACAGAGTCAAATGTCGGATCAGTTCCTCGAGCAACGCACTGGAACTCACCGTCGGAGGGAGGGATTGACAGTTCTTCTCGTCGCACCGACGACGCTTCTCCCCGAACTCGAGCGTGGCATCCGGCCGGAGATCGATCGCGTCCTCACCACCTCTTCGGTCGAGAGCGCGCTCGCGTTGCTCGAAGGATCTGTCATCGACTGTGTGGTCAGCGAACTCCGGCTCGACGACGGTGACTGGCGCACGCTTTTGAGCCGGGTACAGGAGCGGGAGACGTCGCTCCCGTTCGTGGTGTGGACGGCGGACGGTGACGAGTCCGTCGCGAGCGACGGCATTGCCGCCGGTCTGTCTGATTACATTCCACGGGAGTCGACCGGCGACGTTGCCTTCGAAGCGGCTGCACGCCGGATCCGCAGAACAGTCGAACGCACCACCTCCCGGGAGGAGGGAGTGGGACGTGACCTCGAAATCGTCGCGGACCTGAATCAACGCCTGGGCCGCACCGACTCGGTCGAGGAGGGATTACACGTCGTGCTCACGGAAGTGTGTGAGTTGACCGAGTGGGCGTACGGTGAGCTGTGGGTGCCCGACTCCGAGCGGTCGGAACTCCGTCACGCGAAGTCGTACGTCCTCGACGACGCTTTCGGCGAGTTCGTCGACGTGACGAGGACGACGACGTTTCAGAAGGGCGAAGGGCTCCCCGGGCGGGTGTGGGCGACCGGGGACACGGAGTGGATCCGTGACGTCGCTGATCTCTCGCCGGACAAGTATATCCGGACGGAAATTGCAGACGAGTCGGATTTCAGTGCCGCGTTCGCCATCCCGGTGATCGTGGACGGCCGACTGGAGGCGGTGCTGGCGTACTACCTGACGGAGCCGCGCACGTTCGACTGTGAAAGCGCCGCCGTCGTCGAAACGCTCGCAGCGAGTTTCGGACACCTGATCGCAACCGAACGCGCGACCAGACGAGTCGGTGACGGTCCGATCCTCGAGCGGCAGGAGTCACAGTTGGAAACGCTGGAAGCCGCCACAGCAGGGCTACGCGAGGGGGGCACGGAGGACGAGATCGCCCGAACACTCGTCGATGTCATCGCGGACCTTCCAGGGGTGACCCTCCCGGTGGCGTACCTGTATGACAAACGCGAAGCGCGACTCGTCCCGATCGCGGCCGCCGGAACGGATTCCCTCGACGGGATCCCGGACGCGTTGCCAGGCGAAAGCGTCGTCTGGCAGGCATTCACGGAGGGCGAGATGAAACGGCTCGACGAGGGGCAACTCGTTGACGGGCTCGCTCCCGTCGGCACCGACGCCCATCGTCAGGTGGTGCTTCCGATCGGCGAACAGGGCGTGTTGATCGTCGCCGAATCAGAGGACGGATCAGGCTTCTCCCGGATCGAAATTCTACAGGCGGTGTGCCGGATGACCGGAGAAGTACTCGCACGACGGCGCAGCGAGGAAGAGCTCGCCGAGCGCAACGAGGAGCTCGAGACCCTACAAGACACGGTCGATCGCGACCAGCGGCTCCTCGAGATGGCTCAGGAAGCAGTCAGCGCAGTCGTGGGTGCAGACACCAGGCAGGCGATTTCCCGGCGAATCTGCACAGCACTCGCCAGCCAGCCGGGGATAGACGGTGCCTGGATCGGCGTTCCGGATCCCGGCCGGCGCGAACTGGAGGTGCACGCCGCCGTCGGCATGCCGGACGCGTATCTCAACGCCGTCCGACTCGCGCTGGAGGAGGAAGGTACGCTACCGGCCGTTCGGGCTGCAACACGGAGTGAGCCAGTCGTCGAACGCAACGTTGGGAATCGACCCCAGGAAACGGGTTGGCGGCGATCGGCGCTCCTGTATGGGTTCCGGTCGATCGTCAGCGTCCCGATAGAGCACGACGATTTCCTCTATGGGGTACTGACGGTCGTGAGCACCGACCTGGAGGCGTACGACGACTGGTTGCGTTCGGTTCTCGTTCGGGTTGGTCGGCTCGTCGGACACGGCTTCAACGCGATCGATCGGCGGGATGCTCTGATGGCCGAAGACCCGGTCGGAATAACTATCGAGCTGTCCGGCTCTCGGGACGTGTTCGATCGGCTCGTCGCAAACTGTGGAACGACGCTCCACATCCGGAACGTTGCCCGCCGCTCCGACGGCAGCTCGCTCGTGTATTTCCTCGCCGAGGGGGGCGACGCAGACGAGGTTTCGAGGTACCTCGAAGAGGACTCGGTCGTCCAGAGCCACCGAACACTCTCCCGGGACCAGTCGCCGGTCTTCGAGGCGGTCATTGTCGGCGATTGCATCGTTGCCGAGATGGCGGGCCTCGGTGCGGAGGTTCGCTCCGTCACTGTGTCACGCCGTGGGGCACGGATCGATCTTTCGACACCACGTGGGCGGGACAAACGCGAGTTCGTCTCACGCCTGAAAGATGCGTATCCCGGCGTCGAACTGACAGCGTACGTGACAGATCCGCAGTCGGGACCGGCGTCGACGCCGGCGTTCGAGGACTTGCTGACCGACCGTCAGCGCGAGATCCTCGAGGCGGCGTACCACAGTGGGTTCTTCGACCAGCCACGAAAAAGCACGGGCAAGGAGATCGCCGAGTCACTGGGCATCTCGCAGCCGGCCTTCTCGACGCAGCTTCGGGTGATTCAGCGCAAACTCGTCGAATCGATCTACGACCTGGAGTCGGCCGACCGCTCGTGAATACGGTGGGGAGGCTGGCGACCGCTAGAAGAGGTCCGTCACGAGTTTCGACTGGGCGGTGCGGAGACGCTCCGAGAGTGCGGATTTGCTGATGTCGAGTTCGCCTGCGATCTCCTCGAGGTGTACGTCCGCGCCGCTTTTAAAATAGCCACGTTCGACAGCTACCTCGACTGCCTCGCGCTGTTTCTCGGTCAATGTCGATCGATCGAACAGCACCAGATCGCCACAGTTTCCGGGTTCGGACACGACGAGGCGATCCACGGCGACGGATTCGACGGTCGATTTCAACTCGGTTACGAGTGGCCTGATCCCATTTCTGTCACTGATATGGGTCGTCACGTGCAACCAGCCGTCGGACACGCCGGTGTACTTTGGAACGCAGTCGAATCGCTGGAACGTATCGCAAAGACAGGACGCGTTCTCTTCCCGGCCGCTCATCGACACGACTTCGCCGCTTTCTAACACGAAGTCGATGAGACATCCCGACTCGCTCCTTGCGAACTGAATGTCTGATACCTCCGTCCCCTCGAGCCGGCGCGAGGTCCGGGGCTCCCCGCCGGGGGAGCCGAACGGGCGTGTCAACGGACACGAGTAGGCGGGGCCCGGCCTGAGGCGAAGTTCCAGGCGGGCACAGTTCCCTTTCGTACGGTCGATCGATCCCCCTGTGTTCCCCCCGTACTCTTTGATACTCATCCGTAGTTCGAATAACTACTGTGTGGTGCATAAGCAGATGTGTTAATCCGATAACCACAGTTCCGAAGATCCAATAATGATTGGCTGATCGTGCTGCTACCGGTTATTATTATGTCCCTCCGGACTTCCGCTTCGAGTTTGCTTTCGATCGAAAACGGGAGGGGTCTTAAAGTCCCGGACCGGTCCGGAGTGAGATACACCGCCCCGGTTTGCTTCGATACACCTGTCGACGATGATTGCCACGACTGTCTGTACAGATAGCGAACCGTATAGTAGCGGGAACAGGTCCCGCCCCAGACACCGCAGAGGTGTACCGCCGTGAGACGACGAGCGGCTGTCGTCTGGCTCGTCGTCGCGGCGGCGATCGTTCCGATGTGGATAACCGCCCTCTACGGCGGGCTCCCTACGGGGGTCCTGGAGATCAATTACGCCCTCACGGACATCAGGCCGCTGGACGGATTCATCGCGGTTCCCGGAAAGCTCACGCCGAGCCAGGTGGGGGTAATCACCTGGATCGCACTGCTGGGTCTGCTGGGCGTGCTCGCCGGACTCCACCGTTTCATGGAATCGGCGACCCGGCCCGCCTTCCCTGAGGCCGACGGCGGACAGTTCGTCGTTCCTGACTGGTTTGTCACTGAAAAGCGGTGGGTCGTCGAGTACCATCCCGGGGGCGAATCCTCGGAAGGGTTGGTGGTAGTCGCAGCGCTGTCGGTGCTTGCGATCGCCTGTGCGATGCTTTTTGCCGCCGAGTTCGCCACCCTCGTGCGCACCCAGTACATCGGCCTGTACGCGACGGGAATGTTCGTCTCGCTGGCCGCGATGACCGCCGCGTTTTACGCGTGGTTCATGCCCCACGTCGAGGTCGCCGAGCACCGAGGGCACGATGTCGGAGGTGAGACACCGTGACAACCGGTTCGGGCAACGACCGCTGTGGAACCCCCAACCAGCCATGTGATGAGAGCTGTGATGGCGAGGAGTATCCGAGCATCTTCCGCGACGACCGGGCACAAGTCCAGCGTCGAACCCTCACGAAGGGAATCGTTACGGTCGGCGGCGTCGCCTCCGCGCTGAGTCTCGCAGCACCGCTTTCCGCACTCCGGGACGTCGACGTGCTGGATCCCGCCTACACCGGCCCCGTATACGAGGAGAACATTCACCTCGTGGACGCTGACGGCGAGCGGATCCACGAGGAGGACCTCGAGTATGGGGACGTCATAACCGTCTTTCCGGAGCCGAGACCGGACATCCGCGACGCACCGACGCTACTCGTTCGTCATCCCGAACAGGAGTACGCCGAGGAAACCGCACTCGAACACATCGTGAGCGGGTACGCGGCGTTTTCGAAGATCTGTCCCCACATGGCTTGCATGGTGAGCCAGGTCGACGGAAACATTCTGGTGTGCCCGTGTCACATCGGGGAGTTTGATCCGCTCGACGGGGCAGCAGTCGTCGGGGGACCGCCACCGCGTCCCCTGCCGCAACTGCCGATCACGTTGAGCGCCGAGGGGTACCTTATCGCGACCGGGGATTTCCTTGCTCCGGTGGGGGTGGAGTGAGATGAGCCGACTCGACCGATACTACCGGCGCGGCTACGAGTGGTTCGACGAGCGACTGGATCTCGATTCCGAACGGAGTACCCTCGGCAAAGCGTTTCCGGCGGAGGACTCGTTCCTCCTCGGAGAAGTCGCGCTGTTCAGCTTCGTGGTGCTGGTGTTGACCGGGATCTTCCTCGGCTTCTTCTACCAGCCGAACACCGCGATGGTGGAGTACCAGGGCAGCATCGCCCAGTTCCACGGGGAGGAGGTCCCGCAGGCGTTCGCGAGCGTGCTCGCGATCACCTACGACATCTCCTATGGGATGTTCATCCGACGGATCCACCACTGGGCAGCACACCTGTTCATCGCCAGTGCCGCGCTGCACATGATGCGGGTGTTCTTCCAGGGTGCCTACCGGAACCCGCGGGAACCCAACTGGGTGATCGGTGTTCTGCTCGTGGTTCTTGGGATGGCCGCCGGATTCACGGGGTACGTGCTCCCGTACGACAACTTCGCAGCGGAAGCAGCGAGCATCGGATACGTGGTTGCGAGTTCGACCCCGATCGTGGGCGATTCGATCGCGTGGATCTTCTTCGGGGGCGACTACCCGACTGCGCTGTCGATCCCCCGGATGTACTTCCTGCACGTGCTCGTGATCCCGCTTCTCATCGGGATCTTGCTCGCAGCGCACATGGTGATTCTTTACAGACAGAAACACACGGAAGGTGAGCGAGACGAAGATTTCACCGGAGAACCGGTGACGCCCGCAGACGCCCCGACGGCGTCGCCTGTTGACGAAGGTGGGTCCGAGCTGGGCCTTTCGAACGAACCAACGAGCACAGACGGCGGACAACCCGAAACCGCCGCGGCGGCCGGCGGCGACAGAACCGTCGATCGGGACGACGACGGCGTCGTCGTCGGGCTTCCGTTGTTCCCCCAGCAGGCCGCACTCAGTGCGATCGTGTTCTTCCTCACGCTCGGGACACTGTCGCTTCTCTCCGGGTTCTTCTCGGTCCACAACATCGTTGAGTACGGCCCGTACGATCCGACGAGCACGCCCGAGCTGGTTTTACCGGACTGGTATCTGATGTGGATGTTCGGCATCCTGAAGCTGCTCCCCGACTGGGTCGGCGTCGGGCCGCTGACAGTCGAGTTCGTGGGCGGCGTACTGGTCACGGGACTCGTCATCCTCCTGGTCCTCGTGTGGCCGTTCATCGACCGGTACGAGGAGCCAGGCCACTTCGTCGTCGATCCACTCGAGCGAGATTGGCAGACCGCCACCGGCGTGGCGGGGATCGTCTTCCTGTCGATGTTGTCGCTCGGGGGAATGAACACGGTGGTCTCGGATCTCACCGGCATCGCGACGAGCAGCCTCAATCCGATCCTGCTGTCGCTTGCGATTATCCTGCCGATCGTGGCATGGCTGATCGTCTACGCGACGCTGGGTGGCTTCGCCGACGACTCCGGGGACGGCCCGGAGCCGTCGGGACCGTCCGGAGGTGACGAGGATGCGTGAACGGCTGCCGGTCCTGGATCGCCGGACGTACCGGTGGACCGACCGGCTCACGAAGCTCGCGGGCGTCCTGGCCGTCGCCGTCGCCCTCGAGGTCGGTATCGTTTCCGGCGGGGGGATCGCGCTCGCGCTTGCGGGCGTAGTTCTCGCGTTGAGCACTGTCCCGATCGAAACGACGCCGGCAACCGACGCCGGATCGACGGACGCCTTCGAAGGTGAACCTACATGAGCAAGACGGATCCACACGACACGACCGACCGAACCGACGACGCGAACAGCTCCGGAAGCGAGGGCGGCGTCGACCGCCGTCGCTTCCTGCAGGGAACCGGGCTCGCCGCCCTTGCTGGTGCCAGCGGGCTCGGTGCCGCATCGGAACTGCTGAACTTCGGCGGCCTGGAGACGGTCGACGATCCGATCGGCAACTACCCGTACCGCGAGTGGGAAGACCTCTATCGCGAGGAGTGGGACTGGGACAGCGTCGCCCGCTCCACCCACGGGATCAACTGTACCGGCAGCTGTTCGTGGAACGTCTACGTCAAAAACGGCCAGGTGTGGCGCGAAGAGCAGGCCAGCGACTACCCGGACATCAACGAGGAGCTCCCGTCGAACAACCCTCGGGGCTGTCAGAACGGTGCTTGCTTCAGTGATTACGTCAACGCCGACCACCGCGTGAAATACCCGCTCCGCCGGACCGGGGAGCGTGGCGAAGGGAAGTGGGAGCGTATCTCCTGGGACGAAGCGCTCGACGAGATCGCCGAGCACGTAATCGAGAAGGTCCAGGAAGGCGAATACGACGGGATCGACAGCTACACTCCGATCCCCGCGATGAGCCCGGTGTCGTTCGCCTCCGGGACTCGGCTTGTCAACCTCCTCGGTGGCGTCTCCCATTCGTTTTACGACTGGTACTGTGACCTCCCGCCGGGACAGCCGCTGACGTGGGGTCACCAGACGGACAACGCCGAGAGTTCCGACTGGTACAACGCCGACTACATCATCGCGTGGGGATCGAACATCAACATGACACGGATCCCCGACGCGAAGTACTTCGTCGAGTCCAGATACGACGGAGCAAAGACAGTCGGGATCTTCTCTGACTACTCGCAGACCGCGATCCACACCGACGAGTGGCTGGGCCCGGAATACGGCTCCGACGCGGCGCTGGCGCTCGGGATGGCTAACGTCATCGTCGACGAGGAGCTGTACGATCAGGAGCACCTGAAAGAGCAGACGGACATGCCGCTTTTGGTCCGGGAGGACACCGGCAAGTTCCTCCGGGCCTCGGAGGTCGGGATCGACGCTGACGACCCGGAGCACGCAATGGTGATGGTCGACGGGGACGGAGCGTTCCGACTCGCGAAAGGGTCAGTCGGCGACCGCGACGGTCGAACCGATTTCGACGCCTCGATCGAACTGGACTTCGATCCACAGCTCGACGTTCGCACGACCGTCAGTACAGACGACGGGGACGTCCCGGTGCGATCCGTGTGGAACAAACTCCAGGAGCGACTCGCCGAATACACCCCAGAGACCGTCCACGACGAGACGGGTGTCGGGACGGAAACGTACCAGCGGATCGCCCGCGAGTTCGCGAATGCCGACCGGGCGAAGATTATCCACGGCAAGGGCGTCAACGCGTGGTATCACAACGATCTGGGCAACCGGGCGCTCCAGCTTCTGGTCACGCTCACCGGCAACCTCGGGAAGAACGGGACCGGGTTCGACCACTACGTGGGCCAGGAAAAGATCTGGCTGTTCCGCGGCTGGCAGCAACTCTCGTTCCCGACCGGAGATATTCGGGGGATGCCGTCGACGCTGTGGACTTACTACCACGCCGACATCCTCGAGGAACTCGAATCCGACGACAACTGGGTGTCCGGCGAGTATGACACCGCAGATCGGATCAGAGAATCCATCGACGAGGGATGGATGCCGATGTACCCCGAGGAACGAGAAGACGGAACCCGGCCGGATCCGAACACGATGTTCATCTGGCGTGCGAACTACTTCGACCAGGCGAAAGGCGCCGAGTTCGTCGAGGCGAACCTCTGGCCCAAACTGGATCTCGTCGTCGACATCAACTTCCGGATGGACGGGACGGCGCTGTACAGCGACATCGTGCTCCCCGCGGCGACGTGGTACGAGAAATACGACCTGAACGTGACGGACATGCACACGTACGTCCATCCGTTTACGCCGGCAGTCGAGCCGATGGGCGAGTCGAAACCCGACTGGGAGATCTTCCGGCTGATCGCCGAACGGATCCAGGAAATCGCCCAGGATCGCGGGATCGACCCGATTCCGGACCGTAGCTTCGACCGGGAGATCGATCTCCAGTCAGTCCACGACGACTACGTCCGTGACTGGGTCACCGACGAGGAGGATGCGCTGACGGACGGACTGGCCGCCTCGGAGTTCATCATGGAACACTCCGACGAGACGAATCCGGACTACCTCGACGAACAGATCACGTTCGACGACATCGTCGACCAGCCACAGCGGTTTCTCGGGATCGACCCACACTGGACATCTTCGGGCGAACTCGATCAGGACACCGCGTACGTGCCGTGGCAGGATCACACCGAGGACAAAGTGCCGTGGCGGACCTACACAGGGCGTCAACAGTACTACATCGATCACGACTGGTTCCTCGACTTCGACGAGGAGTTACCGACCTACAAGGAGCCGCTCGAGGAACAGGACACCGACGAATACCCCCTCGAGTACATCCAGCCGCACGGTCGACACGCCAAACACTCGACGTGGCGTGACGACCCCAAATCGTTGCGGCTCCAGCGCGGCGAGCCCACAGTCTGGTTGAACCCCGAAGACGCGAAGGAACGTGGCATCGACGACGGCGACACGGTCGTCATGCACAACGAACTCGCGGAGATCGAGTTGGTGGCCAAATACTACCCCAGCCTGCCACAGGGAACCGCGATGCACTACTTCGCCTGGGAGCGGTTCCAGTATCCGAACCGGAAGAACTTCAACAACCTGCTGCCGATGCGCATGAAGCCCACGCAACTGGTTCAGTACCCCGAAGAGAGCGGCGAACACCTGTACTTCTTCCCCAACTACTGGGGTCCCACTGGCGTGAACAACGACACCCACGTCGAGGTGCAGCCGAAAGGAGGTGATTCCGCATGAGCCGCACGGAAACCGCAGACGGCGTCGACAACCAGATCGCGATGGTGCTCGACCTGAACAAATGTATCGGCTGTCAGACGTGTACGATTTCGTGTAAGACCAACTGGACGGACGAGCCGGGCAGGGAGTACATGTACTGGAACAACGTGGAAACCAAACCCGGCGAAGGCTACCCCCGGGGATGGGAGGACGTCGGCGACGGCTGGGCCTCTGAAGACCGTACCGAGCGGTCCCCCGGCGAGATCCCGTCACTGGAGGAGTACGGTCGCTCGTGGGAGTTCAACCATCAGGAGATCTTCTACGAGGGCAGCGACGAGCATCTGGCGCCGGAGGAGGACCCCGACTGGGGACCCAACTGGGACGAGGACGAAGGAGACGGACAGTTCCCCAACTCCTACTACTTCTACCTGCCCAGGTTATGCAACCACTGTACGCACCCCTCCTGTGTGGAGGCGTGCCCCAGACAGGCGGTGTACAAGCGCAGCGAGGACGGGATCGTCCTCGTCGACCAGGAGCGGTGTCGCGGCTACCGTCACTGTGTCGAGGGATGTCCGTACCACAAGATCTACTTCAACGTGGAGGAGAAGACCGCCGAGAAGTGCATCTTCTGTTACCCCCGGATCGAGGGCAACGGCCCCGACGGCGAACAGCACGCCCCCGCATGTGTCGAGTCGTGTGTAACCCAGCTCAGATACGTCGGTCGGCTCGACGACCCGCAGGGACCGATCTACAAGCTCGTCGAGGAGTGGGAAGTCGCACTGCCACTGCACGAGGAGTACCACACCGGTCCAAACGTGTTCTACATCCCGCCGATGTCGCCCGGGCAACACACACAGGAAGGTGAAAGCATCGACGCCGATCGGATCCCGCCGGAGTACCTGGAGGAGCTGTTCGGCGAGGACGTCCACGCCGCCCTGGACACGCTCGAACGCGAGCGCCAACGCGTCAGGGCCGGCGGAGAGAGCGAACTGATGGAGATACTCACGACGAACGACATGGAGAACCAGCACAGAATGGAGGTGTTCGCCGATGACTGACCGCACCCGTCAAGCCGTCGCGGTCGTCGTCGGGATCGCCGCCATCGCAGTCGTATTGCTGGCGTTGTCGGGCCCTGCGCTGGGATATGCGGTCGGCGTAAACGAGCTTCCAGTGACGGAGATGACCGCCGACGATGACCTCGAGGATCCCGAAGCGGAAGCGTGGGGCGAGGTAGAGTCAAAGACGGTCGTCCTCTCGAGCGCCGAAAGCGGTCTCCCCGGATACGAGGACACCGCGGTCGGGTTAGCCGACGTCGAAACAGCGCACACCGACGAACGGATTCACATCCGGTTGACGTGGGATGACGCCACCGCGGACGAAGAGATCGACGACCCGCAAGCCTTCGTCGACGGCGTGGCAGTCCAACTGCCGTTCGAACAGGACAAGGAACCGCCGATCGAGATGGGTAGCGAGGAGCAGCCCGTGAACGTCTGGTACTGGAGCGGGGACGGTGAGGTCGAAGAACTGTACGCCGGCGGCATGGGTTCGACGACCGAGATGGACGAGTCGGCTGTGTCCACGCAGGCTGTCCACGACGACGGTGAGTGGTCCGTCGTGTTTACCCGGGATCTGACCACTGACGACCGGGAGCGGACGGAAATCGCGACGGACCAGCGCCTGAACGTCGCGTTCGCCGTGTTCGACGGCGACAACGCAGAGCGCGGCGGTATCAAGGCCGCAAGCGAATGGTACCACTATCCGATGGACCCCGAGCCGGGTCCGTCGGTGCTCGAGTTGGTGCTGTGGACTGTCGGCGGACTCGCGATCGTCGCAGTGCTCGTGATGACCGTCTACGGGATCAGGAACGTGAAACAATGACTGGACATGGAACGACGGTCGACTCCGCCGACGAATCAGGCACAGTCGAACTCGAGGACGGCGAGGTCGATACGACACTCGCCAGTCGAGCGACCGTGTACGGGCTTTTCGTGCGGCTGTTCGACGAACCCGACGAGCAGGTGTACGAAGCCATCGATGACGGGAGCCTCTCTCAAGAGCTTGCAACCCTGGTCGAACGAGCCGACCTCGAGATCGACTCGCCCCAGTTGGAAACTGACGACGACCTGCGTACGCTGAAAGCGCGGTTCAACGACATCTTCGAGGTCGGCGTCCCGATGCCCTCCGTCCCCCTGTACGAGTCGTCCCACCGCGACGACGTCTCCTGGCACGACCTCAACCTCGATCTCGCCCGGGCGTACGACTACTACGGCCTGGACGTCGACGACTCGAACCGCGAAGATCACGACAATCTTCGCCTCCAACTGGAGTTCGCGAGCTACCTCGCCCGACGGGAGGCGGTCGGCGATCCCGACGCGCGTGCAGCCAGACGCGACTTCCTGGATCGCCACCTCACAGTGTTCGCCCGGCAGCTGAGTGACGCAATCGAGTCGGAACCGAACACTGGCGTATACGGGGAACTCGCCGATTTCCTCGAGGCGTTCGTGGCGGCCGAACACCGGTCACTCGCATCGACAGACCAATGACCAAAACCACGTCGCTCTCGCGTCGAGCTTCGACCCGACTCCGTCCACAGCGGCGGCCTCAGCTGTTTCGGACGATCGTGCTCGGCGTCGCATTCGTGACTGTGGCTGTCTTGACAACTGTCGGAACGCTCGGACAGAGCCGGTTTGCGGAGGTGCTTCCCGCGTTCGCAACCGCGGTCGACTGGGGCGTTCTGGCTCTTTTGACGCTCGGGGCGGTCGGGTTCGTGATCGCCGCGACGGTCGACAGCGACCTCGGGACGGTCGGGTTCGTGACCGTCGGCGCCTTCGCGATTCTGGGGACAGTCGCGGACGGTGCGTTCCTGCCCGCCGTCGGCGCGACGCTGGTCGGCAGCAGCGTTGCTGCCGCCAGCCAACTTCCGATCGCCACGTCGCTGCGATCGGTCACCGCCTGGGGCGTCACGGGTGCGCTACTGATCGGTACCGGCGCCTCGATCGTCGGGGCGCTCGGCGTCGAACCGGCGACGTTGCGAACCATGGGTGGCGTCCTGCTGTTCGCCGGACTGGCTGCCCTTCCGCTGTGGGTCGGCGTCGGCGGGATCGACGCCGCGCTCGGGGTCTTCGTCGGAGCGTTCCTCGTCGGGATCGGCACCGGGGCCCCGGCTATCATGGGCGCGGTGTTGCTCAGCGGCCTGGGGGTCGTCGGCGTTCCGCTCGTGCTCGTGGCCGTCGGCGTCGCCGGCGCCGTGGCGGCAATCTCGGGAGCGCTCCGACAGGGGCGCCCGGTGACCGCTATCGGGGCCGGGCTCGTCCTCACCGCCGGCGTCCCGGTATCGCTTCCCGCTGTGACTGCGGTGGCAGTCGGCGCGGCAACGATTGCGGTACGTGAGGGAGAACGATGACAGATGAACCGGCGGAAAACGACCGACACGACACGGATAGCAACGATCGAAACGGGAAGGCCACGGACGAACGACTGAACCCGGCCCGCAGTCCGGGGGTCGGTGACGGTCCGAAAGAGCTCTCGGAGATCGAAGTGAGCCGCGACGTGACGCTCGGAACCGCCGATCCCGAAGAGTTCACCGCGACCGACACGGCCCCGGTCGCGGACGCGACTGTCGAAGAACTCTGTACGACGTTACAGGACGGCGACCGCGTCGACAGGCGCCGGGCGGCCGTCGCGCTCGCACAGCGTCCGGCAGTCGAGGCAGCCGTCGAGCCGCTCAGGACGGCCGTCCTCGAGGATCCGGATCCGGACGTGCGTCAGTTCGCCGTCGAAGCACTCGCGTCGCAGGGCGACGAGACGGTCCGCGAAGCGGTCGAGGCAGCCGCGTCCGACGACAACCCCTGGGTTCGCGCCGAGGCGGTAGTCACGCTCGATTCGCTCGATCGCGAGGAGAGCCTCCCCGTGCTCGAGTGGCTGCTCGAAGACGATCACCCGGCAGTTCGCAGGAATGCGATGATCTCGCTGTACAAAGCACGTGGCGAGGAAGCAGTCGAGACGCTCGTCGCTGGGCTGTCCGACCCCGACGAACGGGTTCGCGAGTGGGCGGCGGAACTGCTCGGCGGCACCGACGATGATCGTGCCCGTGAGGAACTCACGCGAACTGCAGATGACGACGAGAGCGACTTCGTCCGCGTGACGGCGAAGCGGGCTCTGGGGGAATCCTCCCCGTTCGACGGCGGAGGATCTGTCCGCCCGGGGGGGTCGAATCTCCGTTCAGTCCCCGGAAAGTCGTCTGAGGGCGACGGTTCGAGAGATCTGAATGACGCACCCGATCTGTAGTTGATTTCCCGCTGGACCGTACCCGGCGACAATTACCGAACAGACCTGGTCGAAACGCTGGTCGAGGTCGTCGCTGAAAATTTTGGCGACGCGAACAGACACTCGATCCTTCCGTGAGGGCGCTGGAACTGAAGCCAACCGTAATGGCCGGGGAGGGGTAACTGTGAACATGAACGTTGGCGAGGTGTCGATCGGAGCGTTCCTCGAGGCAGTGGCTTCAGAGCGGATCGTTCCAGCCGGGGGGACCGCTGCTGCGGTTGCCGGCGCGACCGGGGCAGCATTGTGTGAAATGACCTGCATTCACGCGGAACAGGCAACCGTCGAGCGATCGCCAGCGGAGGTCGAACTGCTCGCGGAAGCCCGTGAGGAACTGCAACGAGCACGCGTCCGCTTGCTCCAACTGGGGGACGCCGACGCCGAGGCCATCGAAGCGTTGCAGTCGGTGCTTCGGGGAGCCGACACCGACAGCGAGGAGACGACCACAGAGCAACGCCGGGCAACCGGCGTACCGCTTACGATCGCGGAAGCGTGTCTCTCGGTCCTGGAAGCCGCCGAAGTCGCCGTCGAACTCGGTGCCGAGAACGCCAGCCCTGACGCTGTCACGGGCGTGTTACTCGCCGAAAGTGCACTCGAGTCGGCCTTATATATCGTCCGGCACAACACCGCGGACCTCGAGAACGATTCCTTCGCCGGGACGGTCAGAAATCGGGCGGCGGAAATCGATACGAAAGCCGACTATGCCGTCGAGTGTGCTCTGGCGGATATTGACGTGGCTATCCGGGAGAGAAGGTAGAGACCAGGGACGAGGAATCGACGACAATGCACCGAAGAGAGTTGGAGAAGGTGGACTGTTGACATCGGAACCCGAAAGTGTAGAACCGTCGGTGGGGATCGTCTGTGAAATGTCGATTGATAAATGACACCGGAAGATTGCCTCCGGGGCGACCGATCGTTCGAGTACTCACGATCGGGTGTTTTCCAGTACTGACGGCTGTTCGGGACACGTAACTGGTACGGAGA
The DNA here is from genome assembly GCF_031432225.1 of Halalkaliarchaeum sp. AArc-GB. NCBI lineage: Archaea > Methanobacteriati > Methanobacteriota > Halobacteria > Halobacteriales > Haloferacaceae > Halalkaliarchaeum > Halalkaliarchaeum sp. AArc-GB. The sequence continues at coordinate 58,039 of NZ_JAVKGM010000015.1, forward strand.
GATTTCTCGCCGACTCATTCGTAACCTACTTTCCAGGTGCGATTGACGTATTCACTGTTAGTTACTCTCATGGAACTTCTATCGGATCCGAAAAGGCGCCGCTGGCTTGGCTGGGGATCCCTGATCGGCGTCTTCCTGCTCGTCAACGTTCACCGTCTGTCGACGGCTGTTCTCTCCGAAGAACTGATCGCCGCGTTCGGTGTGACGGCGTCCCAGCTGGGCACGCTACACGCCTCCTTTTTCGTCATTTACGCGCTCGTCCAGATCCCGACGGGGATCCTTGCCGACCGATACGGCGCGCGGTTCGTCGGGACGGCTGGTGCGATCACCCTCAGCGCCGGTGCGGTCGGGTTCGCACTCAGTAACGGCTACCTCGCGGCGTTTCTCTCCCGTGCGCTGATCGGTCTCGGAAGCGGAGTCATTTTCATCTCCACGATCCGGTTCTGTGCGAACTGGTTTCGGGCACGCGAATTCGCGACGATGACGGGGCTTACCGCCGGTATGGCGGGCCTCGGAGCGATCATCGCGACGACGCCGCTGGCGATGCTCATCGGGGCGCTCGGCTGGCGACCGACGATACTCGCGTTCGCAGCGGTCGGGTTCCTCGCTGGAGCGGGCGTCTGGGTGGTGGTTCGGCGCTCGCCCGCCGAAGCCGGACTCGAGCCGATCGAGAACGTTCCCGAGGCGTCGTCGGTGACCCTTGAGGAGACGCTCGGGAATTTGCGACGGTTGCTGGGCGATCCCGACCAGTGGCTGCTTTCGATCGTCTTTTTCTCGGCGATGGGGACCATTCTGACGGTGATCGGGCTCTGGGGGGTGCCGTATCTGGTCGTGGTCCACGACCTCGACGTCACGACGGCCTCGTACTTCACGCTTATCGGGGCTGTCGGCATGCTCCTCGGGGGCCCAGTGGTCGGCTGGATATCCGACAGGCTGGGGCGGCGATTGCTCCCGATGATCGTCGGTCTCGGGCTGTTTACGGTCGCCCTCGCCGTGATTCCGGTCTCGGGGTCTCCCCCGTTGCCCGTCGTCGCACTCGCCTACTTCGTGATCGGACTCGGCCTCGGATTCACTGCGCTTGCACTCCCCGTGATCAAAGAACTGTACCCGGCCGAGGCGAGCGGCGTCGCCACTGCGACCGTCAACGGGGCGGGATTCCTCGGCGCCGCTGTTTTGCCGCCGGTCATGGGCATCGCGCTCGATCAGTACCGGACGGGAGAGATCGTCGCGGGAGCGGTCGTTTATTCGGAGTTCGGCTATCGGATCGCGTTCGCGATCACCACGGTCGCCGTCGCGCTGTCGGTCTGTTGTGCGATCTGGTTCTCTCTGAGACAGCGCGACTCCGCATGAGGGATCCCTCAGGCGTGTTCGATCTCGATATGCCAGCAGTCGGGTTCCGGGTTGGTCGCCGTGTAGGTGAACCCGCGACGTTCGAGGACCTCGTACAGCGGTTCCGGTTCGAAGCTGTTGATCAGCAGCAGTGATTCGTCGCGATCCAGTCCCTCCAGCGCAGCCATGACGTCATCGCAGGGTTTACCCTCGATCTCCCGGACGTCGAGTTTGGGCATCACATCCGTCCGTTTGGTCCGGGTGGCCATCCGGATTAATGCGAACATGTTCGCCGCCACGGGCTCCCCGGTGCAGCGCCGAGGAAACAGTAATGAGTAGTGATTCGACATCCCCCGCACCCGGATCCAACGACCAGGTTCACGAGACGTCGTGGTCCGCAAACCTCGAAGGGCCCGAGCACGCCGACGACAGGGATCGCGTGCTCGCGGAGGCGATCGACGCCGTCGATCGTACCGCCCCCGGATGCCACGTGAACCTCGTCACGCACGCGAGCCACGGCCACCCGTCCGACTACCTCTTCGGTGTGCTCCACGAGCAGTTCGGGTCGAAAGACGGGATCGAAATCGACGTCGAATACGTGGATCAGTGTGGGTGTGGGGGATACGTCACGCGAGTACACCTGGAGGAGTAGGTTGAATACGGATGCCCGACCACAGCTCGCCCGTCGATGCACATTACCGGCTGGAGTCCCGACGGGAGGACATGACGCAGGCCAGACTGAACGTCACCCTCCCGCCGGGACCATGGATCGCAGAGATCTCCCGGCGACATCCCGAGGTGACGTTCCGCGTGCTCACCGCGATCCCAGCCGAGGGTCGGGGGATCGCGCTGGTTCAGATCCACGCGCCGGACCCGGACGCGATTCTCGCAGAGGTGACGGACCACGAGACGGTGATCGACTGCTCGACGCTCCAGCGGACCGAGGCGACGGCGACCATCCAGATCGAGACCGCCACGCCGGTCATTCTCCCGGCTGCCAAGCAGGCCGGGATCTCCGTCGAGATGCCCGTCGAGATCCGGGATGGAGTCGCCACGGTCGACGTCGCCGGCGCACACGAGAAGCTCTCGGCACTGGGCGAGCAGTTCGAGGCGATGGGGCTGGAGTTCGACGTCGAATACGTCCACGAGCGACGACACCCCGAACAGCTGTTGACATACAGACAACAGGAGGTGCTCCGAACTGCAGTCGAGATGGGATATTACGACACCCCGAGGAAGTGTACGCTGACGGAACTCGCCGAGGAACTGGCCATCGCCAAGTCAACCTGTAGCGACATTCTCCACCGGATCGAGGAGACGATCGTCAAACAGTTCCTGGAAGACTTGCCCCCGCTGATCGGCGGCGACGCGGAGACGACTGAATCAGCGAGAATACGCCGAGAGTAACGGATCGTTCAGATCGCGTCTTCAGTGATGGCAAACTGTTCCAGTGGCAGCGGGCCGTCGTACTCGTCGGGCACGTACGGACACAGCGGATCGCCACTGTAAGCGTACGCCCGAGATCGGCTGCCGCCACAGACGTGTTTGAACTCGCAGGCACCACACTTTCCTTTGAACTGGTCTTCCTCACGCAGTCGCTCGAACAGCGGCGCATCGCGGTAGATGTCGACGATGCTCTCTTCGCGAACGGAGCCGGCCGGTTCGGGGAGGAACCCGGAGGGATACACCTGCCCCAGATGACTGACGAACGCAAAGCCGTCCCCCGCCCTGATTCCAACGCGCCGGCCGATGCCGTCGCGGTCGTCGCTTTCGGCGCTCCCGTCGCTGTTCCGCTGGATCGCGACCCGTCGATACTGGGGAGCTTCGGTGGTCTTCACGCCGAAAGAGCGTTCGTTCGCCTGATCCAGCAGCCACTCCATCACCCGATCGGCGCGCTCGGGATCGATCGGGTCCAGGATTCGTCCCCGACCGATGGGCACCAGGAAGAACACCGACCACAGCACTGTCCCCAACTCCTCTGCGAGGTCTGCAAGGGCAGGGAGTTCCTCGACGGTCTCCGCACAGACGGTGGTGTTGAGCTGGAGCGGAATGCCTGAATCGCGGGCGTGTCTCGCGGCTGTCATCGTGCTTTTAAAGCTCCCTTCCTCCCCGCGGAACTCGTCGTGGGCTGTCGCCGTCGTCCCGTCGAGGCTGACCGCGAGCCGCTTCAGTCCCGCGTCGGCGAGGTCGTCGATCACCGCCGGGGTGAGCGATTCGGTCCCGCTTGGGGTGAGTGTCATCCGGAGGCCCAGCTCCGTGCCGTACTCGACGAGGTCGACGAGGTCTTCGCGGGCGAGGGGATCGCCCCCGGAGAGCACGACGAGCTGCCCCTTCCCGAACTCCGCCGCGTCCTCGAGAAACGCTTCGGCCTCCGCGGTCGTGAGCTCGTCGGGATGCCGGTCCGGCTGGGCGTCCGCCCGGCAGTGTTTGCACTCGAGTTCACACGCCTGGGTCACCTCCCAGATGAGGACGAAGGGCTGCTGTTCCGTGTCGATAGCGTGTGGGTTCATTGGTTGTGTGGGCCAACGGACCGTATCCGAGTGAATGCCCGTACGAACATGTTCGCCCGATTTCTTTGGCCGTTAGAACTCCTATCGCGCACGATGACACCACAGCGTACGCAAAAAACTGGGGGTGACCAGGACACACAACCTGCAGCAGACGACCGCGCCGAGACGACCGTCGAGGTCCGGTGTACGGGTCACGTCCGCATGGAACTGGGAGACCACTCGTTCGAGTACACGTTCGAGGGGACGACCCTCCGGGAGTTCCTCGAGGAATTCTTCGCGGAGTATCCCGAAATCGAGTCGATGATCATCGCCTCGCGGGAGGAGGAGGCGACCGCCCGCGGCTGGGCACCGGTGGATGATCCGCCGGGAACCTGGCGAAAGAATCCCGAAGGGGAACAGACCGTCGCGTTCGCCAGGGTCATGGTCAACGGTCGGTTCAACGAGAACCTGGACGGGTTCGACACGCAGCTTTCCGATGGCGACCGGGTGGCGCTGGTGTATCCGTTTATGTTCTGTCTGTAAGAGGGCCGAGAGAGTTGACACCGGAACGTTCGTTCGGGCATCCAAAGCGACGGCGGCACGTTTTATTTCCCGGGGCAACGCAGACGAGGACATGGACGACTCGACTGCCATGCTGCTCGCGGCGATCGGCGGAGTAGTAACACTACTGACAGTACTTGCAGGACTGGTACAGCTCCCGAGTTCGCTTGTAGGACCGGGAGGAATCGCGACCGGAATAACACTCGTGATTACTGCCGGTGTTGCACTCCTCATCGTCGTTGCGGGTCGGCAGTGGGGTGGCCCGGAGACTGTTTACTGGTAACGATGCATCAGTCTGCCCGAAGGAACAGACAGTTTTCGACACCGTTAGGCATTCGGACCCCGGTCAATCGGATATGGCCGACGACGCCTCGACGGGCGACCGGACGGACGAAGCCGAACTGACGCGGGACGGAATCACCGCCCGGTACGTCACCAGAGACACGGAGAGAGTCTTGCAGTTCACAATTGACGACCGGACCGCCGTCGTCGCCCAGAACACTGACGGCTATGCGATGGTTCGCGTTCGGCGCCGCGTCGACGGTGACGAACTCGAACGCTACTACGGCTTCGAGATGGCGCTGGATCACGCCGCCGAACTCCTCGGCGTTTCCCCTCACCGGCTACCGATTCCAGAGCCGGCAGCCGACATGGGAATGTGACCTCCCTCATCGGGCGGTCGGTGGGCGCCCCGTCACAGATCGCCCGCTCTGTTCGACTCGAGTTCGAATTCGCCACGGGGTTGTGCGGTACACGGTAGCACGTAACCCTCACGCAGGGCGTCTTCGTCGAGTGGACCGTATCCGATCGACTCGTGTTCGACCAGTTCGGTCGCGTCCCCGTCGATTCGGGCGAGACAGACGCCACATCGCCCCACACGACACTGGTACGGCAGTTCGTCGAGCCCCACGTCTTCGGCAGCGGTGAGCAGATTTTGTCGTTCGCCGACCGGAATGATCCATCCTTCGTTGACGTACCTGATAGCGTGGCGTCTCCCGACGTCTCCAGGTTCGTCGTTCGGTTCCTCGCCGTTGTCCGGATCATCCGGCGCGAACTCCTCGAGCTCGTCCGGGGAAATACCGGTCGTCACAGAGAAGTCGCTGCGTGGCTGACTCGTGCAGGGCAGGAAATACCCCGCCTCGACGGCTGCCTCGGTCAGTCGGTCGTAGTTGTTAGTCGCCATGTGTACGGCCGAGGTGGCGTCGTCGTCCGCCCGCGAGAGACAGACGCCACAGAATCCGGCTCGACAGTCGGACGGCAGCGAGAGGTCCTGCTCTTCGGCCGCTCGTAATACTGTTTGGCTGCCCCTGATTTCGATCGTGGTCTCCTGTTCTGCAAACGAGACGTCGTACACCTCGTCGCCTCCGCGGATCTGGTGCTCCCCGGGCGCCCCGAGGAGGCCGGTACAGCCGGCCAGCGCGGCCGACCCGCCGGCTGCCAGTCCGGCGAGTATTCGCCGTCGTTTCGTGGGACACACGTTCGGTCCGTCCGTCGAGTCCGCGTCACAGTCCGCGCACGTTGGATCCGTGTTCGTGTTTTGTGAATCGGTCATGAGTCTTTTGAAGGATTTTGTGTGTTGGTTGTTGGCTTGGAGGGCTTCTGCGGTGAACTGTGGGTCGTTCGTGTCATAGCGGTAGATTCGCGATAATCCAAAATCCGATCCCGAGCAGTGCAGTGGAGACGATCATCGCGACCGTGATCACACCCATGTAGACAAATCCGATCGCCGGCGTCCGATACTCCCGCGGTTCGGCGAACAACCACGCTGCGACAGTCACGTACACGGGCATCAGGATCAGAAACACGATGACGAGCGCGCCGACGGGGAGCTGGTGAGCGGCCATTACCGATCCACCTCCCTGCTGGAATCCCGCGCGAGAGGGATTACTTTCGCGATAACGACGAACAAAAGCAGCGCTATCGCGATCGCACCGGTGGTGATGATCCACTCGACGATCGTCGGATTGTAGCTTCCGATGAACCCGGGCACCACGGGGAACACCAGCGGTTCGATGACCTTCAGGATCGACTTGATCCAGACGCCAAGCATCATCGAGAATGAAAGCACGTTGATGTATTTCACACCCAGTTGGTACTTGAATATCGCGAGCAATAGCGTGGGCACCCCGACCAGAACGATACTCGAATAGAAGAACGGCGAGAGCGAGCCGAACAGGATGGCGTCGCTGATTCGCTGTTCGAAGAACTGTTGCATTCCGGTCAGTCCCTGGAGCACCTCGTTGAACATCACGACCAGGAAGACGAACCCGAAGGTAGTGAGCGCCTGTCCGAGCCCACGCATGACACGATCGGAGAGTTTGTCGTGCCAGTCGAACTGCAACCGCAAGATCCCGGCCGAAAGCGTCACGAGGGCGGTCCCGGCGACCAGCCCGTTGATGACGAATATGATCCCTTGCTCGCGTCCGAAAAAGCCCGGTTGTTGGCCGACGACTCCGAGGAGGATCCCGGGGATCATCCCGGCCGTGAACGCCAGCACCATCAGGCCGAGGCCGAGCCACTTTCGCATCGACTCGAGTTTGGGAATCTCCGCTTCTGTTGCCCCGAGGCTGACCACTCGCCTGACGACATCTGCATGCAGGGGGAGTGAACCTTCGGTGCGGAGAAAGTCGAGTCGGAGCGATATCGAAAGCATCGTCAGCGTAAACACCAGAAGCGTCGTCACGAAGGTGACGTCCCACGCGAGCGGCGAGTGAACCACGGTCGAGGGCCACTGAGCGAGGATCGTCAACACCCGATGTGGCGTCCCGAGATCGATGATGATCAGCCAGGCCGCAGTGAGCCCGCAGATGAACGCCCAGATGTTGGCGATCCGGGCGATCATGTCGTACTCGTCGAGTTCGTAAAACCGGATGTACCCCGTGATCGCGAGAGTGGCGACGGCCATCCCGGCGAACCATTCGAACGTCCCGATGTACAGTCCCCAGGTGGCGCCAGCCTGTGTTCCCTGGGCAGCCAGATCCGTGACAACCAGGCCGTGCTGGACCTGGTGGACGATCGCCTCGAGGGTAAGAAGCGCTATCGCTGTAAGGAAGACGATCAACCCCAGGAGACGAGTCGATACCCCCGAGAGGTGGTCCCAGCTGTACTCGGTTCTAGCTGCCATCCTCATCACTTCCCTGAGTTGGATATTCTACGGGTGGTCGCCCCTTCCGTTCGCGTGTCAGATCCCGGTGCATGTCCTCGACCGTTCGCGGCCCCTCAACCGGCGTTGCGGGACCTCCCGGCTCGTCCCCGACGTAAATGACGTTCGGGTCAGTTCCCATCCATTCAAGCAGCCTGAACGTGCTGGCGTCGTCGTCGAGTTCTTCCAGATGCTGGCGGGGGGCGCTTTCGGAGTCCTCCAGGTTTCCGAAGTGAATCGCATCGACCGGACAAACCTCCTCGCAGGCTGTCGTCCCGCGTAGCTCCTCGTCGTCGGAATCCTGCCGGTGGACGCAGAACGTACATTTCCCCATCACTCCCTGGGGCGGGTTTCCTCCCGCGTGGACTCCACCAGTAGTTTCCCGTGGATTGTCGATGTCGAGGTGATCGCCGAACTGTTCGAGTTCGCGTGGTTCCCCCCACTGGAGGTAGTTGACGCCGTACGGACAGGCGATTTCGCAGTAGCGACAGCCCACACACAGGTCGTAATCGGTCATCACGATGCCGTCTTCCTCGCGTTTGTAACGGGCCTGCACCGGACACGCCGTCGAACACGACGGCTCCGAACAGTGCTGACACGGGCGCGGGAGGTACGACTCCCGATCACGGTAGTCGTCCTCGACGTATCGGTGGACGAACATCCACAGGGCGTCGGCCGTGTTGTTGTTCTCCTCGTTGCAGGCTTCGACACACTGGAGACAGGCGACACACTGGTTGGTGTTTATCGCCATTCCCATCTGGACGTCGCCGTCGCCGTCATCGGCGTGACCGCCGCCCGCCGCACCCTCGAGACTCCCCAGGCCAACTGCCGCAGCGCCCAGCATTCCCGCAGTTTTGAGTACCGAGCGACGCGAATGCTCCTCTCCAGGTACACCCGGCAGCGCGCCGTCGTCCCCACCGCCGCCTCCTCCACCACCGCTTCCCCCACTGCCGCTTCCTCCACCGCCGCTTCCTCCACCGCCGCTTCCTCCGGCGGCACCACAACTACAGTTTCCGCAACCACAGGTTTCGCCACCGCTTTTTTTGCCCTCGCTGAACTCCGCCGATTCCATCGCTTCACCCCGCCTGTCGATACCGAACTCTTCGAGAACCTGCTCGTGGTATCGCCCGTAAAATTCGCTCTCGGACAGATCCCCGTCGGCCAACCGCAGCGCGTCCCTGGCCATCTCCCGACCCAGTTTGGTGTCGAAATCGACGTCTGCCAGTTTTTCGTTCGCCCAGTCTTCCCACTCCGGATCTCCCGGTTCGGGCGGCATGTTACCAAGTAGCGCCATTGACAACCTGTATTATTAAGGTTAGACAATAGGGGTTTCGGTGAGTAGAATACGTGGTCGGTTGTTGTTACTGAATCCGAAAATGTGACGTCGGATCCCGGACGTATCCCTATAGATCGAGGTGGTCCTGCCAGTAGAACCGCGGACCAAACAGGAGATACGCGAGCGAGAGGAACAGCAGGGCGAACGCGAACACTTCGCCGGGCTGGCCCGTGAGCACGATTGCGAGGACCTGAACGATTCCCATGACTGCGGCGTCTTGCGGGTGAAGGTCGGGATACGTTATCGGTGTCACCATCAACACCGCGAGAATGGCGGTGAGCGGCACGAGGAACGCCGGCGCAGTGTAGCCGGCGAGCACGGCCGCCGCGAGAATCGTCGCAGCGAGGGTAGTTTGGACACCCTCCGTCTCTTTCGTTCCGATGTCGTAGGCGTTGTACAGACCGAGGCGAATCACCGCCATTGCGACGAACACAGCGCCGATCGCGATCCCCACCAGCGCGAACGGCTCTTGCATCCCCCACTCGCTGAGCACGGTGTAGGAAACGAGGAACGCCGGCGCGACGCCGAATGAGGCGACGTCCGCAAGCGAGTCGAGATACACGCCCGCCGGGGTCGATCCGTATTTGCGGGCGATGATACCGTCGAGTGCGTCCATGATCGCCGCAAGCAACAGCAGCCGGGCGGCGATCCCCACGTCCATGGTCGCCGCTACCGCGGCGAGAAAGCCCAGTGCCGCGTTCGCCGTGGTGACGTAATCGGCCAGTCCGAGTCGGCCGAGGAACCGTGGGATCACGTTACCCCCGTCGACCACGGGGAGTAAACGTCTTTTCGTTCGGTTCGGCTACTCGTCGACGTGTCGACAGCCACCACGTGCTCCGTCCGGTCGGGAGTAACTCACTCGAAAAACGACGCGATGCGGGAGAGACCGTGGCGGCCGCGGATCGCGCCGAGTTTGGCGGCCGATGCCGTTTTGAGTGCACTGGCCTTCGTGTACGTCGCGCTGGCTTTCACGCTTTTCTTGCTGTAGTAAGCGCTCTTGCGTGCAGCAGCGATCGCGTAATGCTTGCTGGCCATCGGGATCGGGGCCCGGCGCCCCCGAACGCTCGTCTCCCCGTTCCGGATCGCATCGAGAACGTGCTCGCCGGTCACCGCCTCCCGGGGAACGTCGCCGACGTCGATCTCGCTGAACGCGCGACCGACGTACTCGAGCGTGTGGGCGTCGCTGGCGGCGACCCCCGGGTAGCCGTGCTCGGCAGCGAATCGACGAGCCCGGCGGTTCCGGTAGCCGGTGAACAGCCAGGCGTTGAACACCTCGACGGCGTCACAGTCGGCGACGTAGCGCCGTCGAACTCCGTGGCGCGAACGCTGGAACGGGTGGGGAACGACCGCGACACCGCCGTTCTCGCGGATCCAGGCCACCGTTTCGTCGAACGGGTGCCGGTGAGGGGGCATCCGATCGACACCGACCGCGAGGAGATGACCGTGGGCGGTCGACACCTCCACGCCCGGAATTCCGACGAGTCCGTACGCTGGAGCCAGTTCGGCCGCCCGAATCGACTCTCCCATCACGTCGTGGTCGGTGATGACCACGGCGTCGAGATCGATGTCGGCGGCGTGTTCGAGGATGAGATCCACCGGCTCGTGGCCGTCATAAGAGTCTTCAGAGTGAACGTGGAGGTCGATCCGGAGCGTCGTCACGCCATCCCGTAGGTCGACCGGTAATATAAGCGCGTTTGTCGGCCGTCGAAAAGCGTCACGCCTTATAAAATCAAACGGCAACACCCATTCGAACCGTGATCGACCCGCTGCTCGCGATTGGACTCCTCGTCGCGTGTTTCGTCGCCTACAATATCGGCGGTGCGACGACCGGGCCCGCGTTCGGGCCGGCCGTCGGGGCAGGGGTGCTTCCGAAGGCGGCCGCCGGCGGGCTGATGTCGGTGTTTTTCTTCCTGGGAGCGTTCAGTATCGGTCGCAACGTCGTCGACACGCTCGGCGATGACCTCGTCCACGATACCGCCGTGTTCACGCTGGAGGCGAGCATCCTGGTGTTGTTCTTCATCGGCGGGGCGCTGCTCATCGGGAACCTCACCGGCGCGCCGTCGTCGACCTCGATGACGGCAGTCGGCGCTATCGCCGGACTTGCCCTCGCCCGGGGCGTCCTCGATTTTGCGGTGATCGGGGAAATCCTGGCGTGGTGGATCATCTCGCCGGTGATCGGCTTCTGGATGGCAGTGATGATCGGCCGGTATTTCTACGACGACCTCGACCGGATCATCGCCATCGAACAGAGCGAGGGGCCGCTCGTCAAGATCGACCGGGAAGCGACGGTTCCGCGACCAGTTCCGGGAGAACAGACGAGTAGACGGGAGCTCCTCGGCACCGCAGTCGTGGTCGGAATCGGGTGTCTGATGGCGTTCAGCTCGGGGGCGAGCAACATCGCAAACGCGATCGCTCCGCTCGTTGGCAGTAGCGCAATCGCGATGAATCCCGGAATTGTACTCGGCTCTGCCGCCGTGGCGGTCGGGGCGTTCACGATCGCCCGGCGGACCATGGAGACGCTTGGAAACGACATTACCGACCTTCCGCTCACCGCGGCCATCATCGTCGCCGTGTTGAGTTCCGGGATCGTCATTGCGCTGTCGGCGATCGGGATTCCGGCCAGTTTCGTCATCATCGCCACCGTCTGTATCGTCGGCCTCGGCTGGGGTCGCTCGACCGACCGGATCCCGATTCGCGACGCAGTCCGTGGAACCACATCGCCGCAGGTATCGGTCGGCGCACTCTCCGAAGACGCAGGTGCGCCGACGGTCGGACAGCCAGCTATCGACGGTGAGGCCCCGGACCGACGGAATCGCCACACCGACGACGCCGAGGCTCCGCCGGCGACCTCCGACCTGTTCGATCCGGAGACGACGGTCAGAGTGATCGTGATGCAAAACGTCGTGCCGATCGTCGCGACAGCCGGGTCCTATCTCACGTTCCTGGTAATTTGAGGCGCAACTGCGCGATCGGGACCTGCGTGAAAACAGTTGGACCTTAGTGACTCACGGTCGTATTTCCACTGACTATGACGGTTCGCTTCAAAGGTCGCCAGACGCAGTTTTATATCGACGTCATCTACGGCATCGCGTTCAGTGCCGGGTTCGCCTACCTCCTGTTCGTCGGGATGGACCCGCGCGTCGCGGCGTTCCAGGGGGGGCTCGTGTTCGGATATTTCCTCCGCGTGTGGGAGAACATGAGCGTCTACGAACGGATTCTCGAGGAGGAAGTCGCAGCGGAGGCCCAGGAGGCGGTCGCCCAGGAGGTCGAGGACACCGTACCGGGGGAAGCCGAGGAACAGGTAACCCAGGAAATCGAGGAACGTGTTCCCGAGGAAGTTACCTCGGAAGTGGAACAACGAGTCCCTGAAGAGGTCACCTCGGAGGTCGAACAGCAGGTTCCCGAGGAGGTCACCTCGGCCGTCGAACAGCAGGTCGAGCAGGCCGTCGAACGACAGATGGAAGACGGAATGGGCGACCAGATCGAGGCGGAAGTCGAAGACCAACTCGAGGACGACGTCGCCGATCAGATCGAAGCGGAGGTCGACGAGCGGATCGGCGAGGAAGTCGAAAAACGGCTCGACGACCGCGTCGAGGACCACACTGAAAGCGGACCCGAAGGGGACGATTCCACGGAGTGACTACTCGCCGTCGAGATCGTCTTCCGATCCCGGAATCCCGCACACGCCGGCCGCTGACCCTGCACGTTCGACGCCGGTCGCAATCCCGGTGATCTCCCATGACGGGTCGTGGCCTGTCTCGCGTTCGTGGTCGTCGATCCACTCCCTGGCTTCCGATAGCGAGTCAAACGCACCCTCGAAACCACACCCGGGACACCACACCTTCGCTCGAGTCGCCATTACGAACTGGTAGGTCCCGGGGGCCGATAACGTCTCCGCTCGTCGCTACTCACGACTCGAGCGTAGCCGACCACTCGGAGAGTGGTTCGAACGCCCACCACGCGAGCGCGACGGCGAAAACCGAAAGGCCGACGGAGATCACCGGCAGCACCAGCCCCGGTTCGTACTCGAGCGGAGGATGGTAGCCGAAGACGTAATCGAACACGTCGTTTGCCAGAAGCAACGCCAGCGCCGACGCGAGCGCCCCCGGCGTCGTCGCCGCCGCGTGTGGAAACAGGAACGCCTCGGCGACGAACAGGAAGTGCGTGATCACGATTCCCCAGTAGTCCCACAGCGCTCCCGCCGCGAACAGGTACAGTTCCGGACGAAGCGTGAGGGCGACGAACGTCCAGAGGCCGAACTTCACGAGCCAGACGAACGCGAACGTGTGGAGATACGCCAGCGGTCGATTTCTCGGTGCCTGATGCGGTTGCCGACCGAGATTGGGGAGTAGCGTCGCCAGCGCGAGCGTCGCCAGCGCGATCGCCGTCGGGGAATCGGCGTACAGCGGCCACAGGATCGTCGGCACCTCGTCCAACGTGTCGACGTAAAACTCCACGCCGACGAGAAACGCGACGGCATTGACGAGGAGGAGCCAGACCAGGGTTGACGGCGTCGCCAGATCTGCCGCCCAGTGGTCCGGGATGACCCGACCCATACCGTCGGAGTTCGCGGGCGACTCTTATAAGCAACCGCCCTTGTGCTACCGAAGCAACCGGCCTTCCGACATCGGAACGTTGATTTCTCCGCCAGTCCAGCCTTGCAAAAGTGACAGACCCCGCTTCGCCGGGGGACGACGAGCAAGACGATCCCGACGCGACGCCCTCCGGTACACCTCCCGACGAGACGTCCGACAATCCGCCGGACGTTAGCGACGGTGAAGACGACGACGGCGACGAGCCGCGTGATTCGATCACCGAGGGGAGCCTCCTCCGGCCACTGTTCCGGCTCGCCTGGCCGATTTTGGTCATCCAGCTGCTGCAGGTGACGTACAACGTCGTCGACACCCTGTATCTCGGCCGCCTGTCGGCGGAGGCGGTGGGGGCACTCAGCCTTGCGTTCCCGCTGATCTTCCTTTTAATCGCCGTCGCCGGGGGGTTCACCACCGCGGGAGCGATCCTGGTTGCCCAGTACACCGGCGCGAAAGGCGATCGATCCGCGGGGCTGGTGGCCGGACAGACGATCACGACGGTGGCGGCACTCTCCGTCGTCATCGGGATCGGGGGCTACTTTTACACGCGTCCGGCCCTGGAGCTGCTGCCGAGCGATCCCGAGACGGCCGCGACGGTGATCCCGCTTGCGGCCGACTACATGGAGGTCATCTTCCTGGGGATCCCGCTGATGTTCGGCTTCTTCGTGTTCAGCGCGCTACTGCGGGGGTACGGAGACACCCGGACGCCGATGTTCGTGATGGTGGTGTCCGTCTTTATCAACGTCGTCCTCGATCCCTTCCTGATCTTCGGGTTCCAGCACAACCCGATATTCGTCTGGCTGGACGCGACCCCGATCGTCGGGACGATCGACTTCGCGGCCATCGAGACGGCGACCTACGCCGCGACGGGGTTCGTCGGGTTCGGCATCCAGGGGGCGGCGCTCGCGACGATTATCGCTCGCGGCATCGCAACGGCGATCGGGCTGTGGCTGCTATTTACGACGACCGTCGGTCCGGCCGTCCGGATCCGCCACCTCTCACCGGATCTGGGGTTCATCTCCGACATCTTCCGGCTGGGTCTCCCCAGCAGCGTCGAGCAGACCGCGAGCGCGCTGGCAATGATCACCCTTACCGCCATGGTGGTGACGTTCTCGCCGCCGGTGGTGGCCGCCTACGGGCTCGGAAACCGCCTCATATCGCTCGTGTTCCTCCCGGCGATGGGGCTCGGGCGCGCGATCGACACGATGGTCGGCCAGAACCTGGGCGCCGACCGCGCCGATCGGGCCGCCCGGGCGGTTCGCGTCGCGGCGAGCACCGGCGCGGGCGTGATGCTCCTCGTTGCGGTCGTCGCGGTGGCGTTCACAGAGCCGATCGTTGCGGTCTTCCTCGGCGACGTGCCGCAGGCGGCCGAGACGATCCGTCACGGCGTCGACTACGTCCGGATCCGCTCCGTCGAGTTCGCGTTCATCGGAGTCGCGCAGGTCATCCTCGGTGCGTTCCGCGGTGCTGGAAACACGAAGACGGCGATGACCATTTCGCTGATCTCCCTGTGGGCCGGCCGGGTGGCCTGCGTCTTTTATCTGGTGTTCGTCGCCGGCTGGGGCGCGACCGGGATCTGGGTGGGGATGACCGTCGGCCACATCGTCAGCGCAGTGATCGGCGTGGTCTGGTTCTCCCGTGGAACCTGGACCGAAAAGTACATCGACGAACCGGACCCGGTCGAACCACCAGCCCCGACAGAGGACTGATCACGGTTCATCCACCCCGACAGAGGACTGACAGCCGCCTACAGCGGCTCGAACGACGGGGGAACTGTCCGGCCTTGCTGAAACTGTTTCAGGTAGTGTCTGATCCCCGGCCCGTGGGCAGCACCGACGAGCAGATGCACTTCACTCGCGTTGTCGTGGTGGTAGACAGCGTACTCTGCCATTCGCTCGTTTCGTGCGTGTGTGACGACCTCGAGTTCGGGATCGTGTCGCCGGAGCCACTCCCGTTCCAGCGGTTGTGGGAGAAACGCCCGGGCGTAATACCGCTGGAGGTCACGGAGTCGATCGGGGTTCCGACTCGCATCGCGACTCAGCGAGAACGACTCGTAATTTTTCGCCGTCGCGAGATCCGCGTGATCGGTCACGAACGCGGCTGCGACGTCGGCGAGGACGCGTTCGAACCGGTCGCCGTACACGGACGCCCCTGATTCGATGACAGAAAACGTCGCCTCTCGGAACGTCGAGGCGATCGAACTGACGTCCTCGAGCAACGCGTCGAACGGCGTCTCTTCGAGCGGGCCGAGCCACGATTCACCAGCCAGTTGGACGCACTGCTCCATCGCCCAGCGGTAATCGTCCATCTCACAGACCCCCTCGAAGTCCTGAAAGTAAAGCGGGCGGATCCCCTGTTCGCAGTACACCGACGCATCCCGGTCGAGATATCGTCGGACGTGCGTTCTCAAGAACGCTCGCTCTTCGGGCGTGTCCGCGTGTGTGACTCCGTGGACGTGGAACGCGTGACCGTCGAGACGAACGCACGTTCCGGGGAGTCCACCCGAGTCCGAGACGTCCCACCAGGTCGGATCGACGGTGGACTTCCAGACGTCTTTCGCCCGAAAGTACGCCTCGTGAATCGACTCCGTTTCGAATTGCGTTCGCAGCTCAGAGAGGGACTCGGATGCCCGGATCTCGGCAACCTGTTCCGCGTCGGTGTCAGTGTCGTCCGTGCCGTCGCTGGCGTACGGTTCCTCGTCCACGTGGATTCACTCCCTGGAAATATTACGGTTCGAGGCCGTTTCAACGCCGCTACTATGTGTACTTGAGGCACACATCCGACCACCAGTGTGAGACCAGGCAACTGCCCGTCTTACTGTCGGGACTTCACCGCGAAAGGTAGGCGATGCCGTCCGGGTGAAGACCGACGTCGTACCTGTCTATCTCCTCCCACTCGTCGGCGTCGAGGACGCTCACGTCGTTCGTCTTGTTGTTCGCGACGAACGCCCGCTCTCCGGTCGGATCGAAAGTAGTACCGCCGGGCCAGATACCCACGGGGATGCGGGCGATCTCCCAGGGTCGGATCTCGTCGTTTCGCTCGTGGCTGGTGTCGATGACGCTCACGTCGTTGCCCTCGCGGTTCGGAACGAAGACGTGGCGACCATTCGGCGAGGAGACGACCCGGATCGGCGTTTCGCCCAGCAGCGCCTGTCCCTGCTCTTCAAACGTTTCGGGATCGACAACTGTGAGCCGCGAATCGTCCTGGTTGGCGACCAGCAGCCCGCCTTCGGGATGGACTTCGATCCCTTCGGGCGCTTCGCCGACGGGGATGTCTCCGACGATTTCCCGTTCGTCGGCGTCGATCGCGGTGACGTTGTCGCTGCCGATGTTGGCGACGAACGCGGTCTCCTCGTCCGGCGTGAACGCCACCATATGGGACTTGTCCTGAAACGTCGGGAACACGGAACGCAGCTCGACACCCTCGCCGGCGACGTCGAACACGAAAACGCGGGAGCTGTATGTCGATGCGAGCCACAACTCGTCGGCCGACTCCCTGAGAGCCAACCCGTGGGGGAAGTCGAACTGCTCGTGTTCGATCCGCTGGATGATTTCCCAGGAGTCCGTATTCAGAACCAGGAGGGTTCCGCCGAGCGAACAGGTGACGTACAACTCCTTTCCGTCCGGGCCGATTTCGACCTCGTGAGGGTTGAAGTCGGTCTGGACACGGTCGATTCTCTCTCCAGAATCTGGGTCGACAATCGAGATGCTGTCTTCGTCCTTGTTGAGTACAACAAGCCGGTCGTCCGTCATGTGAGAACACGGTTCGAGTCGAAATGTTATAAATCGGATCGGTTCGCGGACCGGATACGTTTTGGTGAACCGGTCGCCCACTGCAATCACCTCGGCGACACTGTTACCAATCCCCTCGGTGTACAGCAGCTATGGTTGACGGAAGTCCTAACCGACCCTCGCCGGGAGGTGCCGAAGCCACCGGGGAAACCGAGGTCGTCCCAGTGGCGCGAGAGGAACTCCGGATCACTTTCGAGTACCAGGTCCAGCGGCTCCGGGAGATTGACGGGAAGGCGATAGAACTGCTGAAGGCGAACCTGCTTTTGATCGGGCTGGTCGTCACTGCGGGATCGATCCTGGTACAGACGGAAATTGACGTCGCCGCATTCGTGAATGCGTTTACGGTCGCGGGAGGACTGCTGCTTTTGGTGTCGACGGGGCTGGCTGGGGTCACCTACACCTCCTCGAACCTCCGGGGTGGACTGGACGCCGACGCCGTCGAGACGGCGATCGCAGACGAGGGGGACGGCGAATTCCAGGAACGATTGCTCCGGAGCTACGCCCGATGGATCGATTACAACGCCCGGATGACAGCCGTCAACGACATCCTCGTCACCGTGACAGTTCTCCTGGTCGTCGTCGCGTTCGTGTACGTGCTCGTCGGCGTCGTCGTCGGGTTCGCGCCCGTTTCGACGGCGACAGCGATCGGTCTGTTCGTCGTGCTCACGCTCCTCCTGGGGTGGGTGACGAGACGGGTGTATCACATGGATCATCTGGGGCCTCGGGATGCTCGGCGTAACGGGACGTTCGACGGCGTCCGGCTCTCGAAGGGGACGACCCGAACTGAAGGATTGAACACGCTCAAGGTAATGTTCGCTCGAAAGCCCGACGAGGAAGAGTAGGCCGGGAACGGATCGGCGAGGTTTTCCACCTCGGCCCGTTACCCAGTCACATGACGGTCGTCGGGGATTTACACGAGGAGTACGGGGCGACGGTCGGCGAGCGCGGCGGAACGGCGGTGGCGGAGGCGTACGGCCGACCCCAACGTGCGGCGCGGGCAGTCAGGAACGTGGTCGGCGCAATCGAGATGGGCTACGGCGTGGTCACCGTGTCGGGAGCGGATCGCTATGAATTCGTCGACGACGCCGTTTCCAATCGAATCCCAGAGCGTGAGGAAAGGGGAGTGTACGCGCTTTTGCTCGACCCGCAAGGAACTGTGCAGACAGACATGTACGTGTACAATGCCGGCGAGCGACTCCTGGTGTGTACGCCTCCGGGTCGAGCGGCCCCCCTCGTGGACGACTGGGGGGAGAAGGTGTTCATCCAGGACGTGGAGGTCCACGACGCCACGGACGAATTCGGAATATTCGGAATTCACGGCCCCAAGGCGACCGAGAAAGTCGCCTCGGTGCTCGACGGTGGGTCGCCCCCGGAGGAGCCGCTGTCGTTCGTCCGCGGATCGATGCACGGGGCCGGCGTCACTGTCGTCGCCACGGACAACCCCCTGGGCGAGGAGGGATACGAGGTGCTCTGTACGGCACCGAACGCACGTGAGGTGTTCGAAACCCTTCTCACCAGGGGACTCAATGCGGCCCCGTTCGGATACCGGAGCTACGACGTGCTGTCGCTGGAGGCGGGGACCCCGATCTTCGAGACGGAACTTCAGGGCCGGGTCCCCAACGTGGCGGGAGTCAGGAACGGACTCGACTTCGAGAAGGGGTGTTACGTGGGACAGGAAGTGGTCTCGAAGATCGAGAACCGCGGTCGACCCAGCCGGCGTCTGGTCGGTTTGCTCCCCGACCGGTTCCCAGAATCGGCGATGGGCGAGGCGGAGACGCCGCCCATGTCCGGAGTGCCGGTTGCCGCCGACGGCGACACCGTCGGTGAAGTCACGCGTGCGACGCCGTGGTCCACGCTGGAACGTCCCCTTGCGCTGGCGCTCGTCGACTTCGACGCCGACGGGGATTTCACCGTCCGTCTCGGGGACGAGGAGATTCCCGCCGAACTCGCCTCGCTGCCGTTCCTCGAGGGATCAGCGCGATCGGCCAGGCTGCCGGCGTATCCCGGGGAGTGATCAGGAGAACAGCCGTCTGAGGTGTTCCCGGGAGAAAAACGACGTCGGTCGGTCCATGTGGACGCCGATCTCACCCGACAGCGCCCACAGTCCGGCCCGCTGAACCGGTTCGGGCAGCGAATACGCCCGCCTGATCAGCGATCCGAGGCGGATTTCCCGGCCGAGCTCTTCCCGCCAGGCCCGTTCGTACGCCGACAGCGTCGACGGATCCGCTGGATCGATCGTCTCGGCTGCGATGTCGGCAGCCGTCATTCCGTAGAGTATCCCGCCGCCTGTGAACGGCTTCGTCTGGGCGGCCGCGTCACCGAGGAGGAACACCCGGTCTGTCGTCGTTCGGGCTGGTGGCCCGATCGGTATCGCGCCCGAACAGAACCGCTCGGTTTCGACGCCGTAGCCGTCGACGAGTCGATCGAACCGGCTTTTCACGTCCTTGCCCGGTGGGGCGGCCAGGCCGTACTCGACGCCGGCCTCGCCCCGTGGGATCCGCCAGGAGAAAAACGTCGGTGCCGTCAGGTGGACGTTGACGAAGTCTCCGTGGTCGGGTTCCTCATCGAATGCGAGCACGCCGTGCAGCGTCTCTTCGGGCTCCGGGAGCCCCACCGCTCGACGGACTCTCGAGGTCGGCCCGTCACACCCGGCGACGATGCGGGCTTCGAACGTCCGTTCGACACCGCCGTTCCCGTCGCCGCGGTTCCCGTCCCCGTCGTTCCCATCGCCGTCGTTCCCATCGCCGTCGTTCCCATCGCCGTCGTTCCCGTCACCGCCTACGCTTGCAGTGAGAACGACCCGGTCCGGTCGCTCGTCGACATCGGTCACCGTGTGGTGCTCCCGGACGTCCGCACCTGCCTCTCTGGCGCAGTCCGCGAGCGTTCGATCCAGCTCGACGCGGTCGATCACGTTCGAAACCTCCTCGCGTTTGTAAAACCTGTAGGCGTCCGTTTTTGGCCCACCGACGTGGAAGTCCGCACCGTAGATCCGGTTTTGCAGGAGACGATCGACTGCCTTCTCGGGGACGTACTCCCACAGGTCCGTCGAGACGTGTCCCGAACAGGCCAGCGGTGATCCGATCTCTCCGCTTTCCAGCGCGAGGACATCGAGTCCGGCCTCGGACGCCCGACGGGCGTACCGGGCGCCGGGAGGGCCGACGCCGACGACCGCAACGTCGTACATAGCAGTTTCTCGACCCAGATCGGTAAATAGCTTATCAGAGGACCGCCATCGGATTTCAGACGATTGCGAGGCCGCGAACGGGGCCGCCTTCGAGGAGATCCTCCCAGGTTACGTCGTCGTTCTCCCCGACGGAGGGGGGCCCGGAGACGCTTGCGGCGGGGATCTCACAGCGCTCCCAGCTATCGCCGGCATCGCCAGTTCGGGAGAGGCCGCCGTCGCAGGCGGCGTACAGCTCGCCCGGCTCTGTTCCCGACGCCAGTACCGGCCGCCTGGCCCCCTCGCCAGTGTCGAGTTCGGGGCTGTCCAACCGCGTCCACTCGTCGCCACTAGTTGTGCCGTCGTCTTCTCCCACTCCCCTTTCCTCCTGCTCGACGGCGCCAGTCGACCCTTTCCGATAGAGATAGCTCGGTCCCGTCCGGTGGGCGTTGCGGGCGGTGCTCGCGGTGGACATGACGACCGTGTCTGGATCCCCCGGATCGACCGCCAGCCCCCAGCAGTATCGGTGTTCGAGACCGTCGTGTCGCTGTTTCCACGTGTGACCGGCGTCCTGGCTTTCGGCATAGCCGTCCCCGGCCGCGCTGTAGACGCGTTCCGGGGCGTCCGGATGCGTCGCTATCGTGTGGTTGTCTCGTCTGGCTCCGGGCGGCCGGTCGTCCCACGTTTCACCGCCATCTCGGGTGACCACGAACGCGCCCGCCTCGATCCCGATGTACCAGGTGTCCGGATCGGCGGGGGCCGGTTCGATCCACCGGACGTGATGTGTGTCGGGCCGCGGTGGGAACGACCACCGGGACGCCGAGGGGAGGTCTGTGAGTCCCTCCAGATGATCCCAGGTGTTGCCGCCGTCAGTGGATCGGTAGATCCGGGACGGCTCCGTGCCCGCCCAGACAGTGTCGGAATCGTGGTTGGATATCCCCAGGGCAGTGACTGCGGCCGGTTCGATCTCTCCGCCGATCCGTTCGAACGTTTCTCCGGCGTCTGTCGACCGCCACAGCCCGGAGTCGAACGTTCCGGCGAACACCCGATCGGGAGCCGACGACGAGACGGCCACACATTCGACACGTTTGTCCGCTAACCGGACCGCGGCGGCGGTGTCCTCCGACGTGATTCCCTCGGCAAGGAGGAGCCTGTCGGCGGTCGCGACGTAGGCTGTAGTCATTACACGAGAATGAGGGTTGAGGCGTATAAATAGCGTCGGCGGAACCACTGACGGAGAGCGGCCGGACGTTATAACGCGTTTTCGAGGGCAGTCGCCACCGCGCGCGCCTTCTCGGCCAGTTCGGCCGGCACGTTTCCGGCCGCCTCGGCCGCGTCGAGTTCGTCGTCGTCCACCCGTTCGACGGTACCGTCGCGGTGTTTTACGACGTCGACGTGGAGATCGACGTACCGGATCGCCCCCGGAAAAATTTCGACCGGCGTACAGACGTTGACGTACGTCCCCTTCGGTGTCCCGGAATCGTCCCGATAGGTCGTCGGATACCACCACCGGCCCTCGCGGAACTTCGTCACCGCGACGTCGCCATCCTCGCGGGCGACTCCGAGGCCATCGTAGCTCCCCCGTCCAGTCATCTTTCGCTCGACAGTGACGGTTCCGTCCGATTCGAGCTCGGTTACAGTACCGGTCCCGAGCGTGATCAACCGTCCGTCAGGCTTCCCGTGTTCGATCCGGATTTCGTCGTCCTCGTGGGGGCCGAATTGCCCGGTCACTGTTCGGAAGGGGAACTCGTCGTCATCCACCGGGTCACAAAGCGCCTCGACGAAGTCGACGCCTGCCCCCGCCTCGTCCGATCCTGCCTTGATGCGGTGATGTCCCGGCATCGTGGTGGTTACGTCCCTGCGGCGGTCGTCGAGGCCGAACCGTGACTCCCGACCGAACCACAGCCAGGCGCCGGCCCCGGGAGATGCGAGCGCCTCCGGGCGTACAGTATCAACTGTCGGTCCTTCGGACCCCCCGGTGTCGTCGGACGGGTTCGAGTCTCCCGGAGACAGGGACCCCTCGAGCGCGTCGGCCCGTTCGATTGCCCGTTGGAGTCCAGCCTCCAGGGCGTTCATCTCCAGTTCTGTCGCAGCGTGGGTCCATTGCAACCCCCATCCCTCCGGCGGCTCCAGTCCGAGCAGGTCGGTCATTCCGGCGAGTTCACGGGCGGCCTGATCGTCGTGGGTGTCGACTGTCGTTCCCTCCCGCCCCCGCTCGAGGACCGCGACCCCGCCGTAAGCCCGGATCGTGGTGTCCAACTCGGGACGGCGACTGGTCCAGGGGGGCGACGACGCCGTAACCTGCACCCGGAATTCGTCGCCCACAGAGAGGTGTTCGTGGGCGTTGTCGTACGGTAAATACCCCTCACTCGCCAGGTGATCCGTCGTCATCGGGCCGCCGGTGTCAGTGTTGTTTTCGTCGCCGGACCCGATCGTCAAATCGACGACTGCGCCGCTGCCGAGGGTTTCTGTGACTCGGCCGCGAAAAACCGATCCTCGGGGTGTCGGATCTCCCCACGATAAGGTGTCACGTGACAGTGTGTCGAGGATCGTTTCTCGGACAGCGGTCACGGCCTCGGGATCGCCTTTAACGCCAATACCCTGTCGGTCGTCGGTCGTTTCCACCGCGGCTTCGTGACCTGCCGCGGGAAAATCCTCGTCGAACCGCCGATCGATCGGTCCGGATACGCCGACGACCTCGAACCCCGATCGGAGAAACAGCTGGGTCAGTGCCGTCGAATAGATCCCCCGTATGCGTACGTTCACGTTCTCGCCATCCGGCGAACCGTTGCCGTCACCGCTCATGAAATCCCCTCGGAGGGGCACGGTGAAACGTTTTCCGTGTCGTGTCCGGCGACGAACTGTTTCTCTGGGCTACTGGCCGAACGCGTCGCGAATGATTCGCCCGTGATCGAAGCCTGTTTCGGGGAGTTCCCTAGGAGCGAACGTGTTCACCCGGCGTGCCTCCTCACGGGGCTCCGGCGTCGCGTTACCCACCGGCAAACAGCGATAGGCTGCGCTGACGTTTCCTCGCTCGTCCCGGTCTGGATCGTCGTATAGGCCGACGAACTCCTGGACTGTCACGTCGATCCCGACTTCTTCCGCTACTTCACGAACGCAGGCTTCCCTGGCCGTCTCACCGGGTTCGACGAGGCCGCCCGCGAGAACCCAGTGTCCGTCGAACGGCGGGTGATCTCGTTCGAGGAGAAGTACCTCACCGTCGATATCGATCACGGCATCGCTGGCCAACGCTCTGATCTCGACCATGTGAGAGCCTATGGGTCGTCTGTGTTTGTAGCTATCCCCAAGTTGGAGTTGAGACTACAGCGGGATTAGCGGGGCTGTGATGCGTGGTTTCAGCCGAATCGATGAGCAGAAACTGATTCAGATCGCTTTCTGACCGGACGTTATAGTTGGATAGTCAACTCATCCGGAGTGTTTCCGAGACCGCGGGTAGTGTAGCCACTTAGACGTCGCGCTACCACGGTTAGAGATCCTCGCTATCCGATGCCGGTCTCCTTCTTCAACAGCGTAAGCGTGTTGTCGGCCGTTACGATCGGCGAATGTTCATACTCACCGGTCAACTCGACCTGTACCAGCAAATCGACTGCTCGCCAGATAGAGTACAGCAGACACGCAAACGCGAAGTAGAAAAAGCGAAGCCCAAAATTCTTCGAGGTCGTCGCAGCCATGAACCGCCAGATCGATTTGTACCCGCTCTCTATCTCCCAGCGGTAGCCGTACTCAGTGAGGTGCCCGCTCCCTCGATTCGTCATGAACACTGAATACTGCCGGTGGTCGTCGTGCTCGGAGTCTTCTTTCCGGCGGTAGATCAGCGTCGTCTCGTGCCACTCGTTCTTGCCCAGATGGAGCTTGCAGTCGGTTTCATACCGGTCTTGGCCCCGCTGGAGTAACCGCTTGGCCTGGGCTTTCTCGCTGGTCTGCATCCGCTTGGGAACGACGTAGGAGAGTCCACGCTGGCTGATCATCTCCAAGACGTGCTGACTGTCGAACTCCCGGTCCATTAGCACGTTATCGACGTGGACGAGCCCTTCAGTCGAACCAGCAAGTCCTCGACTATCTCCTTGCGTGACTCGTCTTTCCGTACCGGACGGGCATCAAGGACGAGTGGGACAGCGTTGCCGACCAACTGGACTGTCGCCCATTGGTAGGCGTATTCGTCGTTCTTCTCCTTCGTCCCGATTATCTCGTCTTCGTGGCCCGTTCGGTCACCTGTGAAGGGATCGGCTCCAGTGATATCGATCGCTACGATCCCGGCACGATAGAACGCCTCCGTCGCTGCGACCTCTTCTAAGAGTCGGCCCGCCGCTTGCCGATACATCTCTCGAATCTGTTCGATCGAGAGATCACGAAGATGGTCACGATGCGCGTGTCCCATCGGAGTCCGGTCACGAGTCGACTCGTGGATGAAACTGCGAGCTCCCTCGTTCGCGGCGAGATTCTCTCGCAACCCCAGATACGTTTGCAAGTCCCAAAACGCATTCTCGTGGATCTCACAGCCCTCACCACGATTAAGCGAGAACGCGGGGACGATGATGCGGCTGACGTGGTCGGTGATCTTGCTCGCCTGATCGAGAACGTCTCCATCGTCTGGCTCCGGCTGACCGGATTCAGTATCGTGGTGCCGGAGGGTTCGATCCGGTTCACGCGGGACCGTGATGCCCGCGTTCTGAGCGGTGATGAGGATCGTTCGAGCAACCGTTTTGATAGTCCCGCGGAGATCTTCCGTGAAGCGTGTGTGCCAACTTCGCCACAGCGTTGACTGATTGGGTATCGACTCGATGCCCAGTTGCTCACGGATATCAGATCGACGTTTGAGGTACTCAACGAGTGCAGTCTCGTGGTCCCATCCGTGGAGTTCCTTCAGCACGAACAGGCGAAAGAGCGTGGCCATCTCATAGCGTGTCGAGTTCGCGTATCGATCGTGAGGGTTGAATCGAAAGTAGGCCAGCGGAACCGTACAGACGAACAGCTCAACTGAGGTATGGGCG
Organism: Halalkaliarchaeum sp. AArc-GB; assembly: GCF_031432225.1. NCBI lineage: Archaea > Methanobacteriati > Methanobacteriota > Halobacteria > Halobacteriales > Haloferacaceae > Halalkaliarchaeum > Halalkaliarchaeum sp. AArc-GB. Next base: position 83,448 of record NZ_JAVKGM010000015.1, read on the forward strand.
TCGTGATCGAACCACGCTTCCGAAACAGTACGAACGTCCGACTCCAGTCCGGCTAGCGAACCTCGGTCATACAACGGTGTCGAGTCGTACACCGGCCACTCGACGTGCGGTTTTCGGGCGATCCAACGAAAGACATTCCGGCGAGACGCACAGGTTGGTGCCACTGTGAGACGCTGGACACGTCACGGCCAAGAACTCGTTCTCTTCGACAGACAGTCAAGAGAGCAGCCTACAGGTGGCCGTATCCTATGCGTTCGAGTTCTGCTTCCAGTTCGACGTGCATCGCTTCGACAGTCTCCTCGTCGAAATGCTGCCCTGTCATCGCCCCCGATATCTCCGCGATTTCAGCGTGCCACTCGCGTACTGCGTCCGCAAGGGCCGCGAGGAGTTCTCCTTCCGTCTTGTCTGCTCCATCAACTTCCTCAACGACCTGCCACCCCGGCTGGAAGTTTTCGAGGACGTATCCCCTCTCTTCGAACTGAATCGCGAACCGTTCGCAGACCGCCCCGAATCCGGTTTCGAGACTGAGCAGTGGTATGACGTGGACGATACCATCTCGCTTCTCCAACTCACGCAGATCCGCAACGGGAACAGCAGTTTCAGGGAGCACCGAATAGAGTGGGTCAGGGAGAGGCGAATCGCTTTCAGCGGCTCCTGGTGCGTCGTACTGGTCGTCGATGGACTCGCCTTTCTCTTTCACACCCTCTGGTGGTTTGTCGCTCGGCTCATCGCTGAGAATCTCTTTCAAGATTGCGTAGAACCGCCATTCGTCGCCGTAGTCATAGAGGTAGCAGATACGGTCATACTGTTCGAGGCCGAGCTGGCGAGTCATCTCGCCGATCGTCACCTCGTCAGCGTTCTCAATCCGTTCCGTACGCAATACCGGATCACCACCAAGCGACTCCTCGTACTCCTGCGGGCACTGGTATTTGACGGCGCTATCCCAATAGTCTTCATCCTCCCCGACGAACCAGAGGTGGCCCTGATCGAGTCCGACCGCAGGGTTGATCGCCGACTGAAATTCGGAGATCGTTCTGTCCGCACCAACGACGATATCCCGCCACAGCGACGTCGGGTCGGGGTCGAATTTGACGCGAAAGCGGTAGGCAGTCATCCTTGCATCTCCGTACCTGTGCGGAAGCTGGTGAGCTCGTCGATACGCTGCTCGAGCTCCTCGATCTCCGCTCGTAGCTGGTTCGCTTCATCGTCCTTGCTGGCAGCAAGGCGGTCTTTCAACCCCTGCAATCGGGAGTCTTTGACGTCTTCATCGACCTCCGCTTTGCGAACGTATTCGCTTTCTTCGACTTCGTACACATCGGATTCGGAGAGCGTGGTGACTTCCAGCGCTTCATCGACTTTCGAGCGATCGACGCTCAGCACACGTTCGCGGTCGATGCCAGCGTTCTCGAGGCGTTCCAGCACCTCCTCGTCGTCTTTGAGCGAGCGGTTGCGGCGACTCGTCCGCTGGACGGAGCCGTACTGCCCGGAAACCGGACGGTCGTGATGAAGCCGAGCGAGGAGGACATCCGCGATCTCCTTGCGGAATTCGTTAGCATCTCGCTGGACATCCGAAAGCAGGGTGTAGAGATTCACCAACGCGTCGGTCTCCAGTTCAGAGAGAGTAGTCACATCGTGGCGTTCGAGTGCATCGATGAGGAGAAGTGCATCCGAGTAGACATCAAGTCCGTCGGGTTCAGTTCGTTCCTCGTCCGTAGATTCCTGTTCCGCGCCCACCACCTGCGTTGCCGTCGAAACCTCCGATTGTGTGATGATGCCAGCGTCCTTATCAACCTCGAACCGTGGATGGACACTCCATACCGCCGGGTATGGGTCGGCATCCGGCGGGAGACGGTCAAGATCAAACCCGTCGGGAGAATCCTCGATTCGTCGATAGAGCGTTTCGAACTGGTCGCGTTGGAGCGGTCGCGTCTCGTCTCTGTCTTCGAACTGAATGATGACGCGAGCGTCCTGCACGTCAGTAATACGAAATCGCTGATGGGAGAGCGGCGTGATGAGCGTCGCGCTCTCGGGAAGGTCGTCGAGTTCGTCGAGAAGCGTGTGCCAGCTGGCGGTGAAAGACATATACGATGGTTGTGATCCATTCCGACTAAATCTTGTTCACGACGCGGCTACTGGCAGACAGTCTCTGTAACAGACACCCTGATACGTGGCTCTTCGAAATTACCGATAT
>NZ_JAVKGM010000016.1:0-83276 GCF_031432225.1 Halalkaliarchaeum sp. AArc-GB
GATATGGCTAATACGTACGCACTCCGTGTTCAGGTCGAGTCACACGAGTACGACGGCGAGTTCTATCTCGTCGGCGACGGATACGGAACCCCAGCAGACGTGTTAGACAACGTCGCTGCCGACCATCTCTTGCGGATCGCGAATGCGCCACGTATCGAAGAGTACCTGCTCGACGTGCTGAAGCACGGAGAGAATACAAGTAAAGCCGAATATGAGGCGACAGACAGCGATGTCGAATGCTGGATTCACGTCGACGTCTCCTACCGGAGATACGCCTTCGGTGTCGGAGACAGAGTATTCGAGTTCTCAAGCGAACCGAGCAAAAGCGAAATCGCATCGACTGTCACGCAACTCCAGTCGTAAGCTATTGACTCTCGTTCAGGGATCGAAGTGGTAGACGTAGGGGTGATCAGCCTTCCCAGCGGGCATAATCTCTTCGAGTAGCTCGCGAACCTCGGATTCGGAGGGAGCACTGGTGATGATTCGATCGTCGTAGATCGCTACGTAGGCTTCGTTGAGTCCCAACTCGCGCAGTTCGCGACCCAAGCTTCGGGCACGGGCTTTCCCCATCTCTTGATGGTAAATCCGCTCCAGTTCGTCGGTTTTCTCCCGCAACTGCTCGATCTCCGACGCGTATCGTTCGCGGTTGCGCTTGTTCTTCATGTAGAAGCGCAACTCCTCGGCGTCCGTCTTTTGGTCTTCCTCGGGTGCTGGAAGCGAGTCGATGATGCCGAAGCGATGTTTGGCCTCCTCGTATTCGTCGTCGATGTCTGCGCTGAGCGAGCCCCCGAAGATGATGTTCTTGACCCCGATCCACCCGTCGTAGACGATCTGGTCCTCGAACGGTAACAGGGCGACACTCGAAACCGGGACTGGAAGTGCGGACTCGTCCCACAATTCGGCGAACGGAAGCCGAGCAGGGCGGACTGCGTATGCTTTCGGCGGTTCTGTCCAATCGAGGAAGATCGCATCGTCCTCTCGATAGCGGACGACGACGAACTCGCCGGCGACGAAGTCAGTCCACGCTGCGACCTGTTCGAGATCAGTCTCCGACAGGTCGGGAGGGTTCTCTTCAACGAAGTCCTCAATCAAGTCTGTCGTCGACTCGTTGTACAGCGTGTTTCGGAGCGGGAGAAGCTCGTCAGTGTAGTGCTGTTCAAGATCAGCGACCGTTTCGATTTCTTCGATGACCTCGAATCGGTCGTTGACATACACCAACAGATGGGCGTACAGGTCTAGAAACCGTTGCTCACTCTCTTCGGATAGTCGTCTGTCGGCTTCACTCATTGGTAATAGACGTGTTCACGGGCACACTAATCAGGCGTTTCGAACACAAGCAAGCCCGTCATCGATACTCGGAAATCGTCCGATACGGGACGTAGTAACCGATCTCATCGATCCACGTCGACAGCCACCCGTCAGCAGTCGCTTCATCGATCTTCCCAGCATCGATTGCAGCCAACAGAACGCCAACCGACCCGACAACGGTCACGCCCTGGTCTTTCGCAAAGGATCGGGCATCTCCGTCGTCTGTCAGCAGCCGACCGTCGTGTGCGTCGGCGAGGGCGAACGCTTGGGCTTCCCCGGGGTCGAGGTGCCCACCAACAACGGCTTCTCTGTTTGCGACAGTATCCGAAATCGTCGCGACTGGGATTTCGTCATCAAGCGTATCGAGTGCTTCCTGGAGATATGGGTGATTATCGATGCCGTGTTCAAGCTCCTCACGCACGACTGGTACCGTACAGATTCCAGATAGGTCAGCAACTACCCACAGCTGATCGATGTACGCAAAATTCGAGAGTACAGTCGTGTTCAAGACGCTCGGGTGCGCTGGGAGATCGTCACCTGTCATTTAGCACGTGACTCCTCATCAGACGAGTCCTCATCATCGAATTCGAGTTCGCGTGCTGTTTCTATCTCGTAGGCTGCGTCGTCTTCGTCGACGAGCCCCAGACGAAGTTCAACACCGTGCTCACGGAGGATGTCACGCATCGTCCAGCGGTCGACATCAGCGAGCCTCGCGGCATCACCGAGTGTGATCCGCTCGCGTTCGTAGAGGGCGACCGCAGCTGCAATACGCTCGCTTTCGTGGTCCTCGAAGTATTCACGCACGAACTCTCGCAACGCATCGCTCTTGCCACTAAACACACCAGCCTCGACAGCGCCCTCGATGAGGAGATCGAGATCGTCTGGATAGGAGCCGGTGATTCGAGCCATCGTTCTATCCCAGACTACGCCTTCATACTATTTATGAACTTCGCCAGAATGCCATATGCATTGAGACGACCAGTCTCAACTACTGTCCCCAAGCATTCAATATAGCGCCATATAGTTTATTTCGATGGTTGTTGTCGGCGTGTGCTCGAGTGTCGGCACCCCTTTGGGGCAGCCGTTCCCCCACTCTGTATGAACGTCCGAGACCCGAGCGAGTTCCTCTTGATCGGAATGGTGCATTTACCGCCGTTGCCCGGTTCTCCCGACAGTACTGGGATCGATGACGCCTTGAAACGAGCCGTAGCTGACGCCACAGCACTCGAAGATGGTGGTATCGACGCAATCCTCGTGGAAAACTTCGGCGACGCGCCGTTTTACCCCGACGAAGTGCCGAAACACACCGTCGCGTCGATGACGCGGATCGCAACTGAGCTCAGCGAGGCGATCGACGTTCCCCTGGGGGTCAACGTCTTGCGGAACGACGTCCCCGCGGCGATCGCAGTTGCCGGCGCCGTCGGGGGAGAGTTCGTCAGGGCGAACGTTCACGCCGGCACCCGAATCACCGACCAGGGGATCATCGAAGGAGCTGCCCACGAGACGATCCGCCTCAGGGAACAACTCGACCCCGAAATCGCCGTACTGGCGGACGTCGATGTCAAACACTCGCAACCAGTTTCACCGGGGTACGACCCGGCCACAGCACTCGAAGACGTCGTCGAACGAGGGTTAGCAGACGGCGTAATCGTTTCCGGATCGGCGACGGGGAAAAAGGCTGATCCCGAATACGTATCCGATCTGTGTGAGGCCGTCACCGAAACCTCACGGAGTCCCCCCGTTTTCGTTGGAAGTGGAGTCGACGTCGACAACCTGGAACAGTATCTCGAAATCGCCGACGGCGCGATCGTCGGCTCCGCTTTCAAGCCGGATGGTGACCTCAGAACTCCCGTCGAAGCAGAGCTCGTCGAGATGCTCGTCCGACGAACACGACGAAATAGGTGACGGATCCGACGGAGTGTTCGTCGAAACCACGATTCAAATTTTGACCATATCTAAACGACTGTATTCGATATCTGTCCGATAAAAGCCGACATAACTCACTCCTTTCCGTCGATTCAAAAGCGACGAAATATCGGAATCCACCCCGAGTATACTAATCCTGAATTATAGTACTACATGAATTGAGAATAGTACTACAATTTCGGATTACAGGATATTCCGCCGGGTATATCTAGGGCTAGAACTCCGGGTAAGTGGCCTTATCCCGAAGTGTGGGGATAGATTGAAGGGACTGCCGCCAGAGCGAGGAAACATGGGCAGCGAGGACGAGCGCGTCGCCGTGAAGACCTACGTGCCGGCGTATCAAAAAACGCGGTGGCGTGAACACGCAGACCAGCTGGGAATGAGCCAAAGCGAGTTCCTGCGAACGATGGTGCAGGCGGGTCGTCGCGGATTCGATCTCGCGGAGAAGTCCGAGGAAGGTGGTTCTAACGCCACGAACCCCGGGGGTGACGTCCTCGAAAGCCGGATACACGACCTCCTGGAATCTGAGGGGACGTTGGACTGGGACGAACTCCGGGAGGAACTGGCTGTCGATCTCGAAGACCGGATGGATGAAGCACTGTCTGGCTTGCAGGACAGAAACCAGGTGAAGTACAGTGGACGGGACGGCGGATACACCCTGACCGAAGAGGGAGGTACGTAGTACCCAATGAGCGTCGATTCCACCGAGGCGGATCCGGAAGACCCCATCGCATACTTCCTCGAGGACCTCACCTTCCACGGCAAGACGGAGCGCACCCGGGACGCTTACGAACGCGTGCTCCGGGAGTTCGAGGCGTTTCTCGCCGATCCAGAACAGAGTCCCCAGGAACGGCCGGTGAATCCCGCCGAGGCGTCGTATCGGGATTGTATGGCGTACATTCACACCCTGCGCGGATCGGTGAGCGAAAGCACCGTTGCGACGTATGCGGCGTATCTCCACCGCTTTTACGCCTACATGACCCAGGTCGGAGCGTTCGACGCCAACCCGATGGCGCTGGTCGTCGAAGAAATGGACGAAACCGTCGAGAAAGACCCCCAGCGACGGGAAATTTCGATTCCCGAGATGCGCGCTTTCCTCGGGGACATCGACCATCCGTTGCATCGCGCCGTCGTCGTCACCCTTTTGAAAACTGGCATGCGGGTCGGCGAACTGTGCAATCTCGACCTTCGGGACCTCTGGCTTTCCGACACGCAAGTCGTCGACGAGTACGGTGTCTCCCCCAGAGCACAGCTGTCAGGGCACCCGGATTCACTGTACGTACCGACGGAACCGACCGTGGGCGAACAGTACAACGGTGAAGTCAGAACAGCTTCGAACAAGCGCCAGCGGGAGACGATCATCCCGGTCGACGAGGAACTCGGGGGCGTCCTCCTCCGGTGGCTGGCTGTCCGTCCCGACGCGAGATCGGCGGCGGAACCGCTGTTCGTCGCCACGAGTGAAGACTGGGGAACCCGACTGGACCCCGCCGCCGTCAGGCACATCGTCGAACAACACGCCCGTGAGTGGGGATGGTATCACACCGGCGGTGGCTCCGCGGAAAACGTCACTCCCCACTACTTTCGGCACTTCTTTACCACCCACCTCCGCGACCGGACCGGCGACCGCGGCATCGTGAAGTATCTCCGCGGGGACGTTGCCAGCGACATTATCGACACGTATACACACAACTGGGGCGACCAGGTTCGTGACACCTACGAGACATATATCTACTCGATCGTCGGCGGATCCGACACTGCATAAACCATATATTGCGATATGAAAACCTCGGGGTGGGGTGTTCTGCAAAGGTACAAGAAACCCCGGCGATAGCGAACCGAGTGAATGCTTATTTCTTTTGTGTAGAGGGGAACAATTTCCGAAAAGGGGTTATACCCCTGAAAAGGCGATTTATGGATAATGACCTTCGAGTATGTACTTTCCCGAGTAGTGCCACACACGGTTCAGGGTGGATAAAGCGGCGTGATTGACGAATCGTTACGATAGTTCTATTGCCATGATCTGAACACCGAAATCCTGAATCTGTTTGTTCCACTCCGGGATCGTCCATTGATCATGGTTCGCCTGTCCTGATCGCGTGGGTCGCCAGTGCTGACCGAGGTGGCACTTTCGGTCAGAGAATCAACGGGCCGGCCCACGCGGCCTTTACAACTGCCTACCAATTTCGATCTGGGGGGTGACGGGAAAGAGTACTTGATCCCTCTCCGCGAAGAATTACCCATGTACGACCGGCTGCTCATCGCGGTCGACGGAAGCACTGGCGCCGCCCGCGCGGTCGAATACGGTCTCTCAGTCGCCAGGGCGACGGACGCGGCGGTGGACCTCCTGTACGTCGTCGACACGTCGATCGATCGGCTGATCGATCCGGAGGACGGGCGAACGCTGCTCGATCGGTCGGAGAAGTCCGGCAGGCGTGTGACTGCCGAGATTCAAAAGCGTGCGGAGGGTCTCGACGTCGACCGGGAGATCAGACGCGGCCGACCGTACGAAGAAATCATCGCACACGCCCACGAACGTGACGTCGATCTGTGTGTGCTCGGAACACGTGGGGCGGGCGATCGCCGACTCGGCAGCACGGCAGAGCGGGTCGTTACTCTGGCGGATGTGCCCGTCGTGTCTGTTCCGGACACCGAGGAGGTTCAGCATTCGTTGCCGGATCCACTCTCGGACATCGTGGTGGCGACTGACGGGAGCGACGCGGCCGAACGTGCCGCAGACCACGCATTACAGATTGCGGAACGCTTCGGTGCGACACTGCATGCGGTGTACGTGATCGACTCGACAGTGTACGACCTCGAGGACGCTCCACGGAGTATCGTGGGATTGCTCCGGGAGGGTGGCGAGACGGTAGTCGAGGAGATCACCGCGAGCGCGAAGGAGGTGAACGTTCCCACCACGGGTCAGGTTCTCCGGGGCGCGCCGGCGTCAGAGCTGTGTGGATACGCAGACGGCGTCGACGCAGGTCTGATCGCCGTCGGGACGCGAGGGCGCGAGGGAGTGCCAGACCGGCTGCTCGGGAGCACGACGAGGCGGATCATCCGGGACGCCGGCCGCCCGGTGCTGTCATTGCGGTAGCGTCAGTGCACAGCGTCGTGTGATGTCGTCGCGATCGGTGCATCGGGCAGTACGACCGTCCGTCCGTTCCGCCGTTCGACCTCTGCACGAACGCCGTACACCTCTTCGATCGTCTCGGGTGTCAAGACGTCGGATCCACCGATCGCGTGAATCCTCCCGTCGTGGAGCATCGCGATCCGATCGGCGAACCGCGTCGCCAGGTTCAGATCGTGGATCGCCATTACGACTGCCCGGCCACGGTCGCGTTCCTCCCGGAGCGCCTCGAGCACTTCCAGCTGATGTCTGACGTCCAGATCGCTGGTTGGTTCATCGAGCACCAGCAATCGCGGCTGCTGGGCGAGCGCTCTCGCGATGGTCACTTTCTGGCGTTGGCCGCCGCTTAAGCCTTCGAAGGGGCGGTCCGAAAGCTCAGAGAGGTCGAGCCGATCGAGCAGTCGCGTGACGAGTTGGAGGTCCTCGTCAACAGGTCGCCAACTCGCGTGTGGTCGCCGGCCGAGCAACACCGTGTCGAAAACGGTCGCTGGATAGCGCCCGCGCTCCCGCTGAGGGACATAGCCCACGCGACGCGCGATCTCGGGCCGAGACAGCTCGGAGATGGCTGTTCCATCCAGGAAAACTTCCCCCGCATCGGGCTCGTGGATCCCGTTGAGACATTTGAGCAACGTACTCTTGCCAGATCCGTTCGGCCCGACGAGCGCGAGAAGTTCCGCCTCGTCGATCGCGAGGTCGATCCTGCTGAGAACCGGCGTGTCGTCGTACGCGAAACGCAGGGTTTCGACATCGACCAGGCGTTCTGATCGGGTCACCAGTACTCCCTCCCTCTAATCACCAGATACAGGAACAGCGGTGCCCCGAGAAACGCCGTGAGAATACCGACCGGCAACACGACTGGATCAAAAGCGGTGCGGGCGACCGTGTCAGAAACCAAAAGCAATAGCCCACCGACGACACAGGAAAGTGGGATCACGTACCGGTCGTCGCCGCCCACGAGCTTCCGCACGATGTGGGGAACGACGAGCCCGACGAAGCTGATGATTCCCACAAAGGCAGTGATCGTTGCGGTCACGAGCGACGCGACGACCATCCCGTTGACTCTGAGCCGTCTCACGTCGACTCCGAGACCGGCTGCCGTTTCGTCACCCGCCGAGAGCGCCGTGTAGTCCCAGCTGTTGTACACGAAATACCCCGTCGCCACAGCGGCGACCGACGACATCACACCCAGTTCGAGATACGCCGGCCGTCCGACGTCACCGAACGTCCAGAACACGATCGCAGAGACGTCAGAGGGATCTGCAAGGTACTGCAGTGCCGACGTCCCTGCGGCGAACATCGACCCCAGTGCGATCCCGGTGAGGATCATCGTCTCCGGGGTCGCCCGGGTGTACACCACCAGAAGGAGAATCGCGCCAGCCGACATCAGCGAGAACAGGAACGCCGAGCCGGCAATCACGTACTGTGAGACGAGTACCCCTGTTCCCGATAGCACGACGACAGCGACGGCTGCGCCGAAGGCGGCCGCCTGCGAGATTCCGAGTGTAAACGGGGAGCCGAGGGGGTTGTTCAACACCTTTTGCATTGCCGCCCCGGCGACGGACAACCCGAGGCCAGCAGCGATTGCAGAAAGCACCCGGGGGAGACGGATCCGCCAGACGATCGTCTCGTTGGTCGCTGACGCCTCGCCAGAGAGAATCTGCAGGACGTCGACGACGGACAGCTCCGCGGCGCCGGCGGCGATAGACCACGCAGTTGCGAGGACCAGCAGCCCCACCGACCCGACACCGACGAGTCGCTTCCGCCGATTCCGTCGTTTGTATCGGACGTGTGCTGGCGTCGATGACATAGCACTCCTTACAGTTCGACCGCCCCGTACGGGCCGTGTGCGTCAGCCATCCTTTCGTACAGGTCCTGGTCGAAGAACCCCCGATACACTCGATCGGCTGCCGTTTTCGGGTCGACATCGCCGAACGCCGCGGGATACAGGATCGTTCCGATGTAGTAGGCGTTAGCGAGCATGGTCGACGGATTGTAATCGTAGTAGTAATGGGGATGAACGCCGTAAACAGCGCCGTTACGGACTGCAGAGAGGGAATCTAGTCCCGATCCGCGAAGTCCGTCTTGCACAATCGAGAGGTTCGCCCGGTTGATGAATACAACTTCTGGATCCCACTCCAGGAGCTTCTCGGATGCGACGTCCCGCTTCGCCGTCGAACCGGTCGATTCGGCTGCTTTTGGCGCAAGTTCGATAGCCACCGACTCCGCTCCGACCATCGAGAACGGCGGGAACGGAACTTCGGTCGACGTCATCGCCTGACCGCCGCGGTGGCTTACGGCGCCGACGAACGTTGACGGGTGGCCGACGGCGTCACTACTCAGTTCCTGAAGTTCCTGGCGGCGGGATTCGACGAACGAGACCAGTTCCTCCGCACGTTCCGTTCGACCGACCGCTTCAGCGACCGTTCTCCAGGCCGTGTACAGCGACTCGCGATCGTCGCCGAAGTTCCCCTGGTCGACCCAGACAGTCGGGACGCCCGTCTGGGACTGCAGTTGCGCACTACCGTCCGGTGTATCCGTGGATGCGACGATCAGATCCGGAGCCTGCGTCACGATCGCCTCCGCGTCGCCGCCGTGCTGTGGCCCGGCGGTGGGCAGCTCGCGAAATTCGGGATATGCGATATTGTACGGCGGTGTCCAGTTATCGGTGGCGCGTTCCTGGTGCTCCACGGCGACGACGTCAGAGCCGACGCCCAGGTGGCACACCAACCGGAGTGCACCCGGTCCGACGGCGACGATGCGATCCACCTCCGCGGGCACCTGGACCGTTCTCTCGGCCATGTCGGTCAGCTCCACGCCTCCTATTGCGCCCGTAGACTGACCGTATGTACAGCCGGCGGTGGCGGAACCGACAGCGAGACCGAGTCCGGATAGGAACGCTCGGCGAGAGAAGGCGGCCATCGGTGATTCGAATAACTGTTGTCGTCGTTGCGAAATAATACTTTTGAGTAGAATCGTATTACGGTGATCGGCCACAGTGATACCCGGCTATCGACAGCGGTTCCATTGAACAGGTGCCGGAATCAGCCGACTGCAAACAGCTACTGAATGCGGCGTTTCCGTTTTTCGACCACTCGGACGTTGTCGATTGCCGTCTCCGGATACTGGCCGTCCGCGTCTTTCTCGGCGGCTTTCACCATGTCCCAGATCACGTTCAACCCGGTCGTCACACCTTCGAGTGCTTCCATCTCACAGCCCGTCTTTCCGGTTGTTTCGACGGCGACTTCCAGAGTGATCTGGTCGTCTCCGAGATCGAAGTCGGTGTCCACGTTCGAGATGGGGATCTGGTGGCACATCGGAATCGTCTCCCAGGTGTGTTTGACGGCCTGCACCGCGCCCACGCGCGCGGTCGCGAGAACATCTCCTTTCCCGATGTCGTCTTCGCGGATCGACTGAATCGTCGACGGCTGCAGGTGGATCTCGCCACGGGCGACCGCCCGTCGTGCAGTGTCGGGCTTGTCGCCGACGTCGACCATCTGCACGTTCCCCTCGTCGTCGGTGTGGGTCAGGTCCTCACTCATCCGTACGTAGTGCCTCCGGGAGCCGATCGATTAAGTCCGTCGCGACCAGTCCGTTCCCCGCGTCGTCGTAAGCGCTATCGCCCGCCCGCCCGTTGGCGAACGCGCCGACTGCACCCGCCTCGAACGGCGGAAGGACCGAAAGCAACGCGCCGACGGCGCCCGCGAGTACGTCTCCGGTACCGCCAACGGTCATGCCAGGATTTCCGGTTCGGTTGATCCGGACGTTCTCTCCGTCCGTAACGACGTCGTATTGCCCTTTTACCAGCAGAACGTGGCCGAGTTCCGCCGCGAACTCCGAGACGAGATCCGCCCTCGTTTCCCAGTCGTCGGCTCCCGGGCCACCCATTCCGCGCAACTCCCCCTGATGGGGGGTACAGACGAGCGTCGCGTCGGTGTCGACGTCCGGAACGACCTCCAGTGCGTCGGCGTCGATCACTGCCCGTCCCTCGAACTGGTCGAGAAATGCATGAACTGCCTCGAGCGTCGCCTCGGCGTCCCCGAGTCCCGGGCCGAACACGACCGCGTCGTGATCGGCGGCGAGTTCCCCGATTCGATCGACGTGAACGGGTGAGAGCGTCTCGCCCGGGAACGGGCGAACGATGAGATCGGGCGAGAACGCCTGGACCTCGCGTGCGACGAGGTCGGGACAGGCGACCCGAACGAGGTCCGCCCCTGCACGTAACGCCGCCGACGCTGCGAGCGTCGGTGCACCGGTGTATGGTCCTCCGCCAACGACGAGGACTTCGCCGTTTTCGCCTTTGTGAGAGTCCGGTCGCCGATCGAGCTGGAGCAGGTCTCCTGGACCAGTGAACAGTTCGGCTGCCCGTGGGATACCGATGTCGGCAACCGTCACGGCGGCGTCGAGCGACTCGAGTCCGGGCTTTCGGTCGTGAAACGTGACGACGTGATCGGCGTCGATTGCGATCCCGTCGCCCCCACCGAGACGGTCCCCCGTGTCCGGGTCGATACCCGTCGGAACGTCGACCGAGAGTATGGGTGCATCGAGATCCCCGAGGTGGTCGACGACGCTTCGTTCCGGTTCCCTGAGCGCACCCGTGACCCCGGTCCCGAGGATCGCGTCGACGACCAGATCCGGCTCGCCGGGATCGAACGTCCGGCTGTCCCGGACGACGGTCGCGTCCAGTTCGGCCGCCACGATGGCCTCCCAGTTCTCACGGGTGATCTCGGTGGTGATCGTTTCGGGGCGGCCCAGCAGGTGGACCGTCATCTCGTACCTCTCGAGAAATCGTGCGGCGACCAGCGCGTCGCCGCCGTTGTTGCCCCGACCGCACACGACCGCCACCGCGTCACCAGGGTCGGCGAGCTGCCGAACGACGCGTGCAATCGCGTTTCCGCTGGACTCCATCAACTGTTTTCGCGGGACGCCCAGCGCCTCGGCGTTCGCATCGATGGCCGCCATCCGCTGGCTCGTAATCATACGCGAACCGTCACCGTCCAGAAAATTATAGCTGCTGCCTCCGGAGAAGTAACTCCGGAGTTATAAAAACAACGGCGTCAGTTACCTCGAGACCAGGCGCTTGAGCGCCGCTTCGGACTGGGCACCCATCACCCGCTGTGCGGGTTCCCCGTCGCGGAACAACACGAGCGTCGGAACGCTCCGGACGCCGAACTTGCCCGCGAGTCCCTGGTGTCTGTCGATGTCGACCTTCAACACTGCGGCGTCCGTATCGCGTGCGACAGATTTCACCGCCGGCTCCATCATCTTGCAGGGACCGCACCATTCGGCGTGGAAGTCGACGAGAACGGCGTCGTACTGGGAGACGACGGAATCGAACCGTCCGGGGTCGTCCAGTTCGATCGGCTCGTCGGGCGCAGGCGATCCCTCCTGTCGGTCCGCCCCACTCGAATCGGCGCCGTCTGCCCCGTCCGAGGCATCCTCGCCGAGTGTCCCCTGTTCGACTTTCTCGCGAAGCCGCTGCCGTTTCCGCTGTCGAATCTCTGCGAGTTCGTCGTCGGCGCTCCCGTCCATATCGCTCATAACGGTGGATATGGGATCGAGGAGTATAAGAGTGAGTATTGTATTGTAATGTGTATTTTAAGCACATTTCTCTCCGATCGTCCCGGACGTCCGGATCACCTCAGACGCTCGTTCACGCTCCTGTTCCATGCCGACATGTAACAGAACTATTTTGTCTTCCCGGACATAGGAGAATACATGTCCGGGCTGTTGCCGACGGACTCCGACCCGGAGTTGGTCGACGAGGAGCGCGGGCTCCGGGTCGTTCAACTCGAGGACGCCGACACGGATCGGCTCCTCGGCTCGCTCAGTTCGGAGACTGCCCGGGAACTGTTTGCGTCGCTTCACGAGGAGCCGTCCACCGCTTCCGAGCTATCCGACCGGATCGACACGTCCCTCCAGAACGTCAAACACCACCTCTCGAACCTCCAGGAGGCGGATCTGGTGTACGTAGCGGACACCCGATACTCGAGCAAGGGACGGGAGATGAAGGTGTACGCTCCCAGCGACGACGCCCTGGTGGTGTGTGTGGGTGACTCCTCGAGTCTCCTGGATTCGATTGAGGATCTCGCCGGAGCTGTGATCGCCCTGCTCGTCGGGAGCGTCCTGGTGCAATGGTGGTTTGCGACTGCCGTGCTCGATGAAACCACGCCCGAGTCGCTCCCGCGGGTCGGCGACAGCGTAACGGCCGCAGAGCCCGTGTTCGGATTCCTCCCGCCGGGAGTCGCCTTCTTCGCGGGCGGCCTCGTCGTTCTCGGCGTCTTGCTCGCGTTCCACGTCTGGAGGTGAGACGAATGTCGGGAGATCGCCGTGGTCGTCTGGACGATCGGACGCTCCGGCCGACGGTTCGCGTGGTGGTGGTATCGGCGATCGTACTGGTCGCGGTGCTTGCAGTACCGCCCGCAGAGTACACTCGCACCGACGTCGTCGACGGAACCGACGCGGTCGGCCTCGCTGCCGCCGATCCCGACGAGGACATCCAGGCGGTGCACGACCGTGGCATAACTGGCGAAGGAGTCAAGATCGGGATCGTCGGTTCCTCGTTCGGTTCCTACGGCAACCTGGGACAGGGCGTCGCCGACCGGGCGAGGCTCCACGATTCGGGAACACAGCTGACACGAGATTCCACGAGCGATCACGGTACACAGGTTGCAAGCGTCGTCTCCGGTTCGGCACCGGACGCCGAACTGTATCTCGCTGAGGTCGGCGAGTCTCCGGAAAGCCACACCTACAGGAGTGCGATCGCGTGGCTCGTGGACGCCGACGTCGACGTGATACTCGATGCGGGAAGCTACGCCCCGACCGACAGGGGGACAGCGGCCGTATTCGGCTGGGCCGCCGAGTACACGTCCCAGCAGGACGTCCTGTTCGTCACTTCCGCGGGGAACTACGGCAACAAACACTGGGCCGGGACGGTCGAGGGGTCGGGGTGGATCCCGTTCGATCGGGCGACCGAGGCGAACCAGATCGGCGAGGGGGCGATAGACGGATCGGTGTCGTTGCGGCTCTACTGGGAGTCGGACCACCCGTTCGAACTGTACCTGTTCAAACACCGGTCCGACGCCCGCGACGTCGTCGTCGCCAGCGACACCGACACAGACGGTGCAGTGGGCATCGACGCGACAGTTCCGGAGGGCTCGTATTACGCGGCAGTTCGAACGCCCGAAGAAGTCGCCCCGCCCGAACAGCTCCGACTGTTTTCGCTCCACCAACCCTTGAGCCACAGGGATCCACACGAGAGCGTCCTCGAACCCGCCTCGACCGGGTCCGTCCTCGCGGTCGGTGCAGCGACTCGCGACGAACTGCTGCGGGCAGACAGTTCCCGACACGACTCGATGATCGCCGGGCCAGGAACCGTCGAAACGGCCGGGGGCGAAGTGATCGGAACGTCCGCGGCGGCACCGTACGTGGCAGGCACCGCTGCCCTGGTGAAGTCCGCAGACGACTCGCTGTCCCCGGAGGAAACCCGAGAACTTCTCGTATCGACCGGGGATCGGAACGGAAACACCACCGTCGTGGATCCCACCGACGCCGTCTCGGAAGTCGAACCCGAGGCAGACCTCACGGAACGGGACGGCTGAACGATCCCGTACCGGGAAGAAGTGATCGGAGACCGACCGGAGGGAAGTTGACAACGGTTTTGTTCCCCCGTGTGTATCCACCGATAGCCCGTGTCCGATCGTTCCCAGTCTGCCTCCGACAGTTCGTCCCCCGAGTGGTCGCCGTACTTCGGCTTCGACTCGCCGTACGCCAACCAGGCTGACGCAATCGAACGGATCATCTCGGCCGCAGAAGAGTCGGGGTTCCTGGCCATGGAGGGGCCCTGTGGAACAGGAAAAACGATGGCGGCGCTCACTGCCGCGGGATATCTGATTCGGGAGACCGACCAGTACGAGAACGCGATCGTTGCGACACCCGTGAAACAGCAGCGCCGACAGTTCGTCGAGGACCTCCGAACGATGAACGAAACTCTCGAAGAACCCCTCGCCGGGGTTGCCCTCGTCGGGAAGCGAGATCTCTGTCCGTACGGCCGGGAGGGATCGTTCCCGGAGGGAAAAAGCGTCCAGGACCGGTGTGAGACGCTCCGGGAGACGACCGCGGAACTCGTCTCCGAAGACAGTCGCCTCGAAGTGAACGAGCGATACGTCTCCACTGGAGACGGGCGTGACTCGCGGCCGTCGGGCGAGGACGAGCAGTGGTGGGATCCGGCGAAGGCGAGGGCACTCGTCGACGCCACACAGCTGGACCCCGACGCCAGCAGTTCCCCGTTGCGGACTGCCGGCCGATCGGCGCCGTACCCGCCAACGCAGCCGGCAACACCCTCGGAACTGCTCGACTCTGGGGACGGGCGCCTCTACTGCCCGTTCGAAGCCGACTGGTATGCCCGTGACAAGGGCTCGCCGGTGACGTTCGACTCGGGGGACTGCGGTGTCGTCACCAGCGAGGAGTTCCTCCCCGACTCGGTCGGTGCCGGCGTCTGTCCCCACCGGGCGATGATGGTGCTCGTAGACAACGCCGACGTCGTGATCGGGAACTACAACCACCTGTTCGACTCGGCAAGCCGGGCGATCGTCGATCCCGTGGTCGACGAGCGGACCCTGGTGATCCTCGACGAGGCTCACCGTCTCGAGGGACGCGTTCGGGGGCTGCTCACCGACACGGTCGGCTACGCGACGATCAAACAGGCGCGACGGGACCTCGGCGTACTGCTGGAACGCGTTCGACAGACCGGCCGCGGCGCCGAAACGATCGAGGAGCATCTCGCTTACAACGACGTCGAAATCGAACACGTCGACGAGGCCAGAGAGTTTTACGGCGAAGTCCTGGAGTGGCTCGAACGACGAGTCGACGAGGAACTCCGGGATCGGTTCGACGGCTACGCAGCCGGATTCGCGTGGGAATCGCTTCCCGACGAAACGCTCGAAATCGAGCTTCGAAACCCGGCCGAACCCGAACCCGACGAGTTCACCCGCTGGGCCGAAACGAGCGGCTACGACGGTGGCGCCTTCCGACGGCTGAGCGCCGTCGGCGCCGCAGTCGAGAACGCGCTGGAGGCGTCCGGGATCGACCGGGAGACCGTCTGTACAGCTGTCGGCGCCCTGTTCGGACAGTGGTGGGAGCGGGACCACACGGAGTATTTCAGGGAGATCGAACTGGAACGCACCGACTTCGACCGTCGCAACGTGGAGAGACCCTGGCAGCGGGAGTACAACGCCTCGCTAGTCATGTACAACTGCATGCCCTCCGACCGGATCAAGGGCGTCTTCGAGGAGTTCGGCGGCGGCGTGCTGATGAGCGCGACGCTTGCGCCGCTTTCGATCTTCGAGGAGGTGTCCGGGCTCGAGGCGCTCGAACGCGACGGTGACCCGCCGCGGACGGTTTCCTCGCGAACTTACGAGCTACCGTTTCCCGAGACCAACCGCGCGAGCTGGATCGTCGACGTCGAACCGTTCACGAAGCGAAACCGTGGCGAACCCAGAATCGACAACCGGAACGCGACCCGGGAGCGATACGCCTACGTCGCCCGCCTGATCGCAGAGAGCCACGGCAACGTGATGCTCTGCTGGCCCAACTACGCCGAGGCGGCGTGGGCTGCAGGGCGGCTCGAAGAGGAGATCGACAAACAGGTGTTGCTGGATCAGTCTACGGGCCACGAGAAGACCCGGGAGCTGAAACGGGAGTTCGTCGGCGGCGACCCGTCGGTGCTCGTCACGAGCACTCGCGGGACGCTCACGGAGGGTGTCGACTACGAGGGAGACGACCTGCACACGTGTGCAGTGTTCGGGGTTCCGCTCGTGAACATCGGTTCCCCCCGGGTGCAGGCAGTCGAGCGTGCCTACAGCGCCCGGTTCGGCGAGGGGAACGCCTTCGAGTACGCGCTCACGATCCCGGCGGTCCGCCAGGTTCGCCAGGCGCTGGGTCGCGTGATCCGCGGCCCCGAGGAGCGTGGCGTCCGGATCGTCGTCGGCAACCGGTACGTATCCGGGGCGATCCACTCCGTTCACGACTTCTTCCCGGAAACAGAACGACGGGAGTTCGTCGGGATGAAACCGGAGTTTCTCCCCTCGCAGTTCCGGAAGTTCTGGGAAGAGTAACCGAACTTAAAACTATCGCGTACAACACCGGTGGCTGGCGAGCGAGCTACACCTTTGACACGTCCGACTGTACGAAAAGACGCAATGACACTCCGACTCGACTGCCCAGTCGACGGCTGTGACGGTGTTTGTCAGGGAGACAGCGAGGACACAGTAATGGAACAGGCGGCCGAACACGTCGAGGCCGCGCATCCGGAACTCGAACTCGACGAGGAAACGGTCGAACAGCTCAAAGCCGACATCGTGGAGGCGTGAGCGAGTCAGAACCCGGGCTCGGGCGATCAGTCTTCGGCGGCGTGCCGGAGGCCGGGTTCGACGATCGACTCGTGGACATCCACTGTTTCTTTGCGACGTCGAACCCACAGAACGGTCGCCGCGATCCCCGCGACGACGGCGAGGAACCCGAGCAGTCCGGCCTCGGGCCCGAACCCGCCGCCGGTTACCCAGTCGGGACCGACCGGATCGAGCGCGACCACCGCGACGGGTAGCTCGAGGCCGCTGACCCCGAGTCCGAACACCGGTCCCTGAAAGAAGTTCCAGGTAACGTGGATCCCGATCGGGATCCCGAGCTCTCCCGTGAGGACGTATCCCAGCGCAAGGAGGACGCCGGCAAGCGAGATGACCACCGCCGAAGCGACAGAGGCACCCGGGTTCGCGAGGTGAGCGACGCCGAAAATCCCCGATGAGACCACCACAGCGAACCCGACCGCAGCACGCGTTCCGAGGGCCCTCAGCCCCTCCGCGAGGTTGGTGAGTAGCCACCCTCGCGCGAGCAGTTCCTCGACGACGCCCACCGAGACGAACAGCACAAGTGCGAGCACCACCCCGGCGAGGATGGACCCGTCGGCGACGAACACTCCGTCCACCGCGTACCAGCCGGCGAGCAGGCCGACGAGGGCGATCCCGGACTGGAGCCCGGCTCCGAGAACGAGTCCGAACCCGAGATCCACCCACCACTCGCGATCGATCCGGAGCCCGTAATCGCTGGGCACCCGACGGTCGACGTATCGCGCCCCGACCCACAGTGCCGCCGCCGTCGCGGGGACCGAAAGCAGCGAGCCGATTGCGAGGATGGTGAACTCGTCGAACGCGGTCGGATCGATTCCGGCAGCCCCCGCGACCGCGACCGCCGCGATCCCGAAAAGCAGTGTGAAAACAACGAACACGAAACTCGAAGCGAGCAGCCGCCAGGGCGTTCGGGCGCGACGTTCGTCGTCGTTCCACAGAACTGTTCGGATCGTCCGTTTCACGCGAGGGACTACCGGTTGCGGTCACAAAACGCTGTCCGAGAACTTCCGTCGCCTTTTCAAGGGACCCTCGCCAGAAACCGGTATGGACGTCGTCGTCAACGCGGCAACGAGCGTCGACGGGAAGCTCTCGACGCGCCGTCGCGAACAGCTGCCGATCTCCGGTCCCGAGGACTTTGATCGCGTAGATCGGCTCCGGGCTGCAGCCGATGCGATCGCGGTTGGCGTCGGGACCGTGCTCGCCGACGATCCGAACCTCGGCGTCAAGGAGGAGCAGCGGCGAGTCACCCGGCTCCAGAACGGACGTCCGGCCCATCCCGCTCGGGTCGTCGTCGATACCCGGGCACGAACGCCGCCGGACGCGGAGCTGTTCGACGGGGAAGCGACCGTCTACGTACTCGTCGGCGAGGGCGCTCCCGGGGACCGTCTCGAGGCGCTCCGGGGGGCAGGCGCGACCGTTCTGGTTGCGGGCACCGACGACGGCCGGGTCGATCTCCCGACGGCCTTCGAGGCGCTGTCGGCGGAGGGAATCGACCGGCTGATGGTCGAGGGTGGCGGCGAACTGGTCTACTCGCTTTTCGAGGCTGGTCTGGTCGACGAACTGTCCGTGTACGTCGGCTCGTTCGTGATCGGCGGCCGGAACGCCCCGACGCTCGCTGACGGGGACGGGTTCATCGAGGCGTTTCCCGAACTCGATCTCGTCGGCGTCGATCGGCTCGACGACGGTGTTCTCCTGTCGTACGAGGTCGGCGAAATTTTCCCACGAGAGTGACGGCTCACACGCCGAGTTTGAAGAGCCGGTTTACAAGCAACGCCAGAAGGCCGACCGCCATCACGCCCGCGAGCAACCCGAACGCGACGTCCCACCCGGCCAGGTCAGCGAGCAGTCCGACGACGACCGAACCGGACGCCCCGAGGATCATGTAGACAGTCCGAACCAGCCCGAACCCAGCCCCCCGTTCGTCCCGGCTCAGATGATCCATGAACCGCGACTGCACCGGCGCTCCCCACGACATCGCCACACCGACCAGCAGCACGGCGCCCATCCAGGCGACTGCCGAGTCGCTCACGACCAGGAGCGAAAATCCGAACACGCCCAGCGCCATGGTGAGCGTCGCCGCAGAATCGCGATCGAAGCGATCAGACAGTGCGCCAGTGAGCGGCTGTGTCGCACCGTGGATCAGGAAGTACGCCGAGAAAAAGAGGCTCGCCATCGCCGGCGACAGTCCGTGATGGCCCTCGAAGAACGCCGGGAGAAACGAGGCTGTCGCCTGCCAGGTAAAGGCGCCGAGCACTGCAAGAAGCGTCGTGTAGGCGATCTCCGGGCGACGGAGCAGTTCCACGACGGGACCGAGTTCGAACCGTTCGCGAACCGGTTGTTCCGGGCGTTCCGGCGGCGAGGGCTCGATGCGCCACCAGAACACGACGAACACGGGGAGTGCGACGGCGGCACCCAAAAGGAGTGCGACGCGCCAGCCGTACCGGGCACCCAGGGCCGCGGCGACCGGTGGTGCCAGAAGCCCCGCCACTGGACCTCCGGAGACGTGGACGCCGATCGCGCGACCGATGTCGTCGAACTGCTTCGTGATAAACGTCGTCGCGACGGAATAATGCAGCCCCGCACCGGCACCGAGCACGATTGCAAACAGTGTGAACGCAACGGCATTGGGCGACAGCGCCAAAAGCAGGCTGGCGACCGCAGTCAACCCGACGGCCGCCAGAATGACCCGCCGCTCCCCGAACTTGTCGCCGAATACGCCGCTGGGGAACTGCGAGAGCGCGTAGGCAGCCCACATTCCCGACAGCGCCACCCCCACGAGCGTGTTCGACAGCCCGAGATCCGCACGCACGATCGGTACGACCGGACTGATCGCAAGTCTGGCGACCATCGTGGCTGCGAACGCGAGCGTACACAGCGCGAGAACGGTGTAGCCGTATCGCCAGCGCACAGGCGCCTTTGGATACCCCAGTAGAAGCGGTTTGCGAAACCGGCCCCTGTTGTGGGTGTTGTGATATCCGGGGCGCTCAGTGGCCGCTTACCCGAGGATCAATACGTGACCGATCACTCGACGACGAGTTCGATCGGATACTCTGTCAAGTTCTCGTAGCCGTCCTCGGTGACGACGACGATGTCCTCGATCCGGACGCCCCCGTGTGCGGGGTCGTACAGCCCAGGTTCGACCGTGATCACGTGGCCGGCCTCGAGTTCGCCTCCGCTGGGCGACAGGGACGGCGACTCGTGGACGTCGAGCCCGACGCCGTGACCCGTCGAGTGGATGAATCCGGTTTCCGTCTCGGGATCCGAACGGAGCGTCGGCTCGCCTGCGGTTTCGTACACCTCGCAGGCCGCCCCGTGGACCTCCGCGCCGGTCGCACCCGGTTCGACCGCGTCCAGTGCGGCTTCGAGTGCCTCCCGCGTGAGATCGTACCACTCCCGGATCGTCTCTGACGGCTGGCCTTTCGAGAACGTGCGAGTCATGTCCGAGTGGTACCCCGTCGCCTTCGACTTCGGGAAGATGTCGACGATGATCGGTTCGCCCGCCGAAAGCGGCCCGGAGCCGCGGTCGTGTGGGTCGGCGGCCCCGCTCCCGCAGGCGACGATCGTCTCGTCGAGCGAACAGCCGTGACGCAGCAGAGTGATCTCGATCTCGGATCTGACCTCTTCGCTCGTGAGTGGTTCGCCGTCCGAGACCAGCGTCCCGGTTTCGTCGACGTCGGCCGCCGCGATCAGCCCCTCGGCAGTCCGCATGGCCGCCTCGTTGGCCCGCTGTGCGTCCCGGACGTGGTCTATCTCCTCGTCGGTTTTGACTGCCCGCATCCCGCCGATCGTGTCGTCGTCGTCCACGACGAGTTCGACGCCACGCTCCCGGAGCTGTTCGGCCGAGCCGAGCGGGAACGATGACGGAACCGCAACCGTGAGTTCGGACGCCTCGGCGTCCGCGACCCGGGAGAGGAACGAGACGTACATGTCGTACCGTGCCTCCCGATCGCCGTACTCGAAGCCGAAGTCGGCGTGTCGAAACACTCGACCGGCGCGGGACTCCTTTTTTGCTCGGCCGTACTCAAGTCCAGAGACCAGAAGCTGCGTTTCGCTTTTGTCCGCGACGTAGGTCGTCACGAACGGGTCGGAGGCGTCGAATCCGGAGAGATACAGCTGGTTCGCGTCGTCGCTGTCGGCCTCGATGAGATAGGCGTGGGCGTCCTCCGCCGAAAGGTGTGCGTCGAGCTGGGCCAGATTGGGTCGCATACACGCAGATGGCGTCGGGAACCACAAAGCGGTTTGCCTCCCGGAAGGCCTACGTCCCCGCCGCGCCTCGGGTCGGGTATGTACGCTCGCGATCTCATGACGACCGACGTGCAGACGGTCTCGCCGGACGACGACGTCGCCGACGTGCTCGGCCGGCTGGCGAAAGCGAGTTTCAACGGGTTCCCCGTCGTCGACGACGACGGCGTCGTCGTGGGAATCGTCACGCAGACGGACCTCGTAAGCCTTTTTCAGACCAAGGATCGGACGCTGTGGATTCCGGTGGGCTTTCCGCCGTTCGTCGACATGCTGACGTACGCGGTCGACGTCTCCTGGGACGAGATAGACCTCGGCGTCGACCTCCTGCGAAACGCGGACAAGCCGGTCTCTGCAGTGATGACGGAGGAGGTGATCACGGTCGGTCCCGGGACGGAGCTTGCCGAGATCGTCGACCTCCTCGCGGACGATCAGCGGGACATCAACCGGCTCCCGGTGGTCGGCGAGGACGGCAAGCTCGTCGGGATCGTGGCCAGACAGGACGTCCTCCGGGCGCTGCGGGACGAGCGCGTTTTCGAAGACAAAGTGTGAACGTCACCGGAGCCGTGACCGGATCAAACGCCGGCGACGGCGAAAAGCAGGAGGTTGTGTACTCCCGGTCCCAGGCCGACGGCGGCGACGAGACCCAACAGGAGATACGCCTCCGCGGGCGATTCCCGGACGAAGTCATCGAAGAGGGCGACGACGAGCCCGGCGACGGCCAGTTTCACGAGTACGAACAGCCAGCCGGAGCCGATAAGCGACGCCGTCGGTAGCGCCGCACCGACATCGAGGATCAGCTGCGACAGCGGCGTCCGCTCGCCGAACCCGAGCACGTCGACGCCGATCGCCGTCGAGATTCCGTCGAGCGTGTGGCCGAAGATCACCAGCACGCCGACTGCGCCGATCCGTCTCGCTCCGGGGGCGATACGGACCAACACGAGCCAGGCGACGGCAGTCACCGGGAGCGTAACGAGCGCGGCAAAGGTCGGCCAGACCGGCTGTAGCGTTCCGGCTGCGGCCCCGAAGGCGAGGGTAGCGCCGGCGGCTGCAAGAAGCGCGGCGATCCCGGGCGCGCCAACGACGATCGGAACCGTCACGTCCCCGTCGCCGATCGTGACGCCCGAACGGACCAGTTCGACGCCCGCGAGCCAGAAGCCCCCAGCTACCGCGCCGACTGAGAGATAAACGGAGGGCGTGCCGGCAAGCGGCGCGACCGCGGGGGGGAGAGCGCCGAGGACGTACAGCACGTGCAGCGCCGACCCGACGGCCATCCACGGCGCGAACGCGACCACGATGACCGCGTCGACGTCAGGACGGCGAACGTACAGCCCGTAGCCGACCAGCCCGATCGCTATCAGTAGACCGACTAGATACGGGACAGGGGGCAGCGTGAATCCCTCCGGGAGCAGTAGCTGCCCCGGGTGAACTGTCGAGAGGTACGTCACGGTCACGGGCGACTGCATACCCGTGAAGCTGTGTGGTCGCCCCGAAAACGTTGCGTTCTCGACTGCTGTTTCGAGGGGCGTGTCTGACGACGGCGATAACGCGACGAAACCGCATCGGGGTACGACTCGCTTCCTGGCTGAACCATACGCCTTTCAACCGCCACGCCGATGCACCACGCATGAATCGAACGGAACTCGCCGCGAAAATCGATCACACGGTGCTGGGCCCGACAACCACCGACGACGACGTCGAACACCTCCTCGCGGAAGCCGAGGAGTACGGGATGAACGCCTGCATTCCGCCGTGTTACGTTCCGGAGGCCGAAACGGCTGCCCCGTCGGTGACGCTCGCGACGGTGATCGGGTTCCCGCACGGTCACCACGCGACCGACGTGAAACGGGAGGAGGCGGTCCGTGCCTGGCAGGACGGCGCTGACGAGCTCGATCTCGTGGCGAACGTCGGCCGGCTGAAGTCCGGAGACCTCGAGACCGTCGAAAACGATATCGCCGAGGTTGTCGCCGCCGTGCCGATCCCTGTCAAGGTGATAATTGAAGCGCCGTTGCTCACCGACGAGGAGAAACACCGCGCCGCCGAGGCCGTTCGGGACGCCGACGCGGCCATGGTGAAAACCGCGACGGGGTTCGCCGACGGCGGCGCGACCCTCGCGGACGTCGAGCTGCTGTCGGAGTATCTGCCGGTGAAGGCGAGCGGCGGGATCGGAACCTACGATCTGGCACTGGAGATGCTCGAGGCCGGCGCCGACCGGATCGGCGCCTCCTCGGGCGTCGAGATCGTCACGGGCGCCCCCGGGGAATGACGGGATTCCCGGTCGACGTCCATCCGAACACTGTCCGGTCGACAGGGCGAATTGTTTTGGCCCCCGACGACGAACCATCGTGTAATGGTCACCACCACACAGCGCGACGACATGACGTGGTATCAATGCGAGAAGTGTGGCCTGCTGTTCGACGAGCGTGCGGACGCCGAAAAACACGAGGAGAACTGCGACGCCGAGGAGCCATCGTATCTCCAGTGATCGGGTCCTCGGCGATTCCGCTTCGAGAGGTTCAAGTAGCCGCTCGCCGTTCACGCGGATATGAAAGATCAGGGACGCTCGAAGCGGAAACGCACGGGCGGACGACTCAAGACGTTCCGAAACAAGAAGCGCTACCAGCTCGGCCGCGAACCCGCCGAAACGACCGTCGGGGAACAGCGTCTCCAGTACATCGACTCCCGGGGAACCGGGATGAAGGTCCGCGCGCTGTCGACGGACGTCGCGCAGGTCGCGACGTCGGACGGCGAAACGGTTACCGCCGAAATCGAGGACGTCGTCGAGAACCCGTCCAACGTCAACTACGTTCGCCGGAACATCATCACGAAGGGCGCGATCATCCAGACCAGCGAGGGACGTGCCCGGGTCACCTCCCGTCCCGGACAGACCGGGCAGGTCAACGCCGTTCTCCTCGACTGATCGAATATCCGCGACGCGTACTCGTCGACGCGGGGCATCCACAGAACCGCCGGTGAGCGATAGAGGAGCCGGTTGCCGGGTCCCACAGCTCATTACGCGCCCGGCAAAACGGTTCGTCCATGCGAACGACCGACGCGTTCGTCGGCCTCGTGTGTCTCGACTGTGGGACGCAGTTCGATCCCGAAACCACGACCCACCGCTGTCCCGAATGCGATGGGATCCTCGACCCTCGGTACGACCTCGAGGCGGTCGAACTCGCGCCCGACACGCTTTCCGACCGGCGGGATGATTCGATGTATCGGTACGCGGAGCTACTCCCGTTTCCACCCGAGACCGCAGTCAGCCTGGGCGAGGGAACGACGCCGCTTGTCGAGTGTCCCTCCCTCGCGGACGCGATGGGCGTCGGTCGGGTACTGATAAAAGACGAGGGGCAGAACCCGACGGGAACGTTCAAGGACCGCGGCCAGTCGCTCGCGGTGACCGCCGCGCGCGAGCACGGCGCCGACGCGATCGCGCTCAACTCGGCGGGCAACGCCGGTCAGGCGGCGGCCGCCTACGCCGCCCGTGCGGGGATGGACGCACACGTGTTCCTCCCGGAGCGGGCCGGATTCGTCCAGAAGGCGATGGTGGAGATTCACGGCGGGAAGCTGCACGTCGCCGATCCGATCGATGGAGACTCAGAGATCGGCGACGCAGGGGAGGCGTACGCGGCAGCGATGGACGAAGATAACTGGTACTCGACGAAGACGTTCGTGACGCCGTACCGCCACGAGGGGAAAAAGACGATGGCGCTCGAAATCCTCGAGGAGCTCGACTGGGAACGTCCGGACGCGGTCGTCTACCCGACCGGAGGTGGCGTCGGACTCGTCGGTATGCACAAGGCCGCCAGAGAGCTTCGCGACCTCGGCTGGATCGACGATCTGCCGCCGCTGTACGCTGCCCAGGCGAGCGGCTGCGCCCCGCTCGTCGACGCGTACGAAGCCGGGCGCGAGGAACACGAACTAGTCGAGGATGTGGACACGGTCTGTAACGGGATCGCGATCCCCGATCCCGGCGCGAGCCGACAGATCCTGGCTGCGATCCGCGAAAGCGACGGCGGTGCAGTGTCGACAGACGACGCGGAGATCCTCGAGGCGGCAATCGAGGTCGCCCGGACGGAGGGTGTCGAGATCGGGGCGACCTGTGCCGCCGCCGCGAGCGGGGCGTTCGAGCTGGCAAATCGGGGAGAGTTCGGAGACGACGACACGGTCGTCCTGTTGAACACCGGCGCCGGGAACAAGGACGCCGCGACGCTGCGATCACAGCTCGGCGACCGGTCGCCGTAGCGTGCACAGACCGTGTCGAGATCGGCGAGGCCGACGCGAAAAGGTTTCCTGCTCGCTCCGAGTGGTATCGGTATGCGCATCGCGGTGCCCAACAAGGGCCGCCTACACGAGCCGACGATGGAACTGCTGGAGCGGGCGGGGCTCCACGTCGAACGAACGGCCGACCGACAGCTGTACGCGCACACGGTCGATCCCGAGGTGACGGTACTGTTCGCCCGGGCGGCGGACATCCCCGAGTACGTCCGTGACGGGGCCGCAGACCTGGGTGTTACCGGCCTCGATCAGGCCCACGAATCTGGGCCAGTAGTGGAGGCCGTCGACGACAGCTCCCGGGCTGGCGCCCGGGGCGGGGACGGCGACAGGCCCGCACTCGTCGATCTGGTCGATCTGGGCTACGGACGCTGTCGGCTGGTGCTTGCCGCCCCCGAAGAGGGCGACATCACCGACGTCGACGACGTCGACGGACGCACCGTCGCCACCGAGTTTCCGAACGTCACCCGGTCGTTCTTCGAGTCGCGGGGCCTCTCTCCCGACATCGTCGAGGTGACAGGCGCGACGGAGCTCACCCCGCACGTCGAGATGGCCGACGCTATCGTCGACATCACCTCCACCGGGACGACTCTGCAGGTGAACCGACTCGCCGTGATCGCGGAGGTCCTCGAGAGTTCCGTCCGGCTGTTCGCGAGGGAGGACGTCCTCGACGATCCGAAGGTAACGCAGATCGCAACCGCGTTCGAGTCGGTCGTCGCCGCCGAAGGGAAGCGATATCTGATGATGAACGCCCCCACAAGTCGGCTCGAAGAGGTCAAAGACGTCATCCCCGGAATGGGCGGCCCGACGGTGATGGACATCGCCGGCGAGGACGGGGAAGACGAATCCGGTCAGGTTGCCGTCCACGCCGTCGTCGACGAGCGGCGCGTGTTCGAGGTGATCACAGACCTCAAAGCGGTCGGCGCGAGCGACATCCTCGTTACAGAAATCGAACGGCTCGTCGAGTGAGGCGACGGACCATCCGCCACAGGCGCTCCGTTCACCCGGGAAACGTCCCGAGAAGGATCAACAGGCCGAACAGGACGGTTCCGAGCAGGATCGTTACCACGACGTGGATGAGGGTGATGTACGCGGAGACGCTGGCTGACTCCCCGTACAGGTAGTGAATCGCCGCGCCGTCGAGCAGGAGCGCGACGGCGATCGCCGGGAGGGAAGGGAGGTCGAGCGCCCCGGAGACGACGGCGACGGCCGCAGGGAACGGCCCGACACCCAGTGCTTTTATAACTGAGACGTCGCCGAGAACGTTTCTGGCAGCCAGGAACGCAGTAAGGGAAAGAAACGCCGCCAGCAGTCCGAAGGTACCGGCAACCGCGAGCGGAGAAACGCCGGTCTGGACGACATAACCGAGAGGGACCATCGAGGGCGACGACGCTCAGCCGAGCAGGCCGAGTTCCTCGAGTCGTTCGGTAATGACGTCGACCGCGGCCTCGGCGTCGGCAGGCTCCTTGCCGCCGGTTATCACGAGTTTGCCGGAGCCGAAAAGCAGCGCAACGACTTCGGGCTCCTCGAGGCGATAGACCAGTCCCGGGAACTGTTCGGGCTCGTACTCGATGTTCTCGAGCCCGAGTCCGATCGCGATCGCGTTGAGGTTGAGGCTCGTCCCCAGATCGGCGCTCGTGACGATGTTCTGGACGGTGATTTCGGGCTCCTCGTCGACGGGGATTTCCAGTTCGCGGAGCTTGTCGAAGACGATGTTGAGGCTCTCGTGGACGTCCGCAGTCGACTTCGCTCCCGTACAGACGATCTTCCCCGACCGGAAGATCAGCGCGGCCGACTTGGGATTCTGTGTCCGGTAGACCAGCCCGGGGAACTGTTCGGGGTCGTAGTCGGCGCCCTCGAGGTCCATGGCGACGCTCTGGAGGTCGAGCTCCTGGCCGATGCCCGTGGAGGCGACGACGTTCTCAATGTTGATCGTATCCTTGGGATTGGTCATTCGTCACTTAAACCGTAGTATTTAAGCTTTAAAAAGATTGGTTACTCGTCCCGGCAGCCGAAATCGACGTTCTCCCCCGCTGGGTCGCCGGTTCGACCGTCGGGAAAACCGCCATGCTCTTGCGGTCGCGTGACAGAGCGAGGCACGTGTACGGGCTGGAACTCGCCGGAGAACAGGACGCCTTCGCGGTGTACGAGGCGAAAAGCGCCGCCGCCGGGGTCGAGCTGGTGGCGCCGGGGTTGGCGACCGCCGGATCGATAACCGACCGCGTCGAAACGCTCGCGTACACCCGACGCGCGATCGAGTTGCTCGGACGGACGGACGCCGACGTCGAGAGCGCCCGGGCGCTGTTGCGGGCGGCACCGATCGAACGCGAGGGAACGGTCGCGGTGCGTGCCCGCGACGTGAGGGGATCCTCCGGGATCTCCACACAGCGGGCACAGCGGGAGCTGGGGAGCGTGCTCGTCGACCGCGGGTTCGCCGTCGATCTCGAGGAGCCGGATCACGTGCTTCGCGTCCTCTTTTCGTCGGGGGAGGTCGAGGCCGACGAAATCGCGCTCGGGCGGGTCCCCGACGTCGTCGGGGATTCACTCGACGTCTGTCTCGTCGGCTGGCTGGCGGCCGAATCGACGCGGGACTTCACCGAACGGAAGCCGACTGACAGGCCGTTCTTCCAGCCGGGGAGTATGGCCCCGATCGACGCCCGGGCGTATGTCAACGTCGCCGGGGCGGGCCCCGGACGGCTCGTGGTCGATCCGATGTGTGGAACCGGCGGATTGCTGATCGAAGGCGGACTCGTGGGGGCTCGCGTGCTGGGGGTGGACGTCCAGGAGAAGATGGTTCGCGGCACGAAGCGGAACCTCGAATCGTATCTTTCGGATTCCGCGTCGTCGACCACCTCGGTCGAGTTCGGCGTCGTCCGGGGTGACGCGACGGCGCTGCCACTGTGTGATTCCGACGACACCGGCACCCAGACCGACACCGACACCGTCGATGCGGTCGTCTTCGACGCCCCGTACGGCAGGCAGTCGAAGATCGCCCGCCACGAACTCGCCGAACTCGTCGAGGGGGCACTCGCGGAGGCGAAACGCGTCTGTCGTTCGGACGGCCGAACCGTCCTCGTCGCGGATCGATCGTGGCGCGAGGCCGCGATCTCCGCCGGCTGGGAGGTCGATGCCGTGTTTTGCCGTCCGGTTCATCGATCCCTCGACCGGTACGTGCACGTACTGACGGGAGCCGCCGAACCGGGACGGGAAAACTCGCCGTAGTCGACCGGATTCTCAAGTTTCAAACCGCCACGGCCCGACGACCGTTCCATGAGCGACCGAGAACTCCGGAAGGAAGCACACGATCTCGACGTGACCGTCTGGGTCGGGAAAAGCGGTATCGACGCTGTCGTGGACGAACTCGCCGACCAACTCGAAGACAGGAAGCTAGTGAAGGTGAAGTTCCTCAGGGCGGCCCGCGGCGGGACGACCACCGAACAGCTCGCAGAAGAGCTCGCAGCCGCCGTCGACGCCGAACTGATCGAGACCCGCGGCAACACGGCGGTGTATCACTGATGAGCGGTTCGGTTGTGGTGACTACAGTCGGAGCGGACGCGCTGTTCGAGCCGGTGATTGCGACGGAACCGGCGGTGCCGTTGCAGATCGAACCGCTCCAGAACGTGCTCGCGGAGTACGTCGGCGAGGATCTCGCGGGGACGCTCACCAGTGCAGGGGTGTTTCTGGTCGTCCTGTTCGCCTTTTACGTCCTGGACAAGACGGTGGTCAGCCCGCTTTTCGAACGGCTGTTCGAACGCCGGGAGCTGGAACCACACGCCAGAAGTCCGTTGAGCAAGATCGTCTCGATCGTCGTCCTGTTCGTCGGGATCAGCGTCGCGTTCGGGTTTGCGGGCTACGGTAACTTCCTGCAGTCGCTGGCCACGATCGCCGCCGCAGCCACCCTCGCTGTCGGCTTCGCGTTGCAAAACGTCATCCGGAACTTCGTGGCGGGCGTGTTCATCTTCACTGACAAGCCGTTCAAGATCGGCGACTGGATCATCTGGGGGGACAACGACGGCGTCGTCGAGGACATCTCGTTTCGGGTGACCCGCGTCCGGACGTTCGACAACGAGCTGCTCACCGTCCCCAACTCGGAGCTGACCGACAACGTGATCAAAAACCCCGTCGCGAAGGAGACGCTCCGTCTCAAGTTCGTGTTCGGCATCGACTACGAGGACGACATCGATCACGCGACGGAGCTCATCCTCGAGGAAGCCTCCGACCATCCGGACATCCTGGAAGAGCCGGCCCCCTCCGTTCGGCTCACGGAGCTTGCAGACTCGGCGGTCGGGCTCCAGGCCCGCGTGTGGATCGCGAACCCGTCCCGATCCGACTTCGTCAGGACCCGTGGCGAGTTCGCCACGAACGTGAAAAAGCGGTTCGACGCGGAGGACATCACGATCCCGTTCCCCCAGCGCACCGTTTCCGGACGCGGGGCGTGGGAACAGCCCACCTCCCTGTCGGACGAGTAGCCGGTCTACTCGGCGAGAACGTCGTCGTACTCGCCGGCGTCGACGCGGTCGTCGAAGGTGCGGGCGTCCTCCCCCTCGATGGTGACACCGAGGGTGACGCAGGTGCCGCCGATCTCCTTGGCGGCGTTTTTCAGGTCGTACGACAGCAGGTCCGACTGCTTCTGCTCGGCGATCTTTTTGACCTGTTCGATCGAGAGGTCCGCGACGAAGTCGGACTGCGGCTCGCCGGAGCCGGTCTCGAAGCCCGCCTCGTCTTTGATCAGCTCTGCTGTCGGCGGGACGCCGACGTCGATCGTGAACGAGCCGTCGTCCTCGTACTCGACGGTAACCGGCACCTCCATTCCGTCGAACGCGGCGGTCTGTTCGTTGATCTCCTCTACGACGGCCTGCACGTCCACCGGCGTCGGCCCCAGTTCGGGACCGAGCGGCGGGCCCGGCGTGGCCTGCCCGCCAGGGACGAGCGCCTGGATAGTTCCAGCCATACGTGTGTGAACCCGTCGCCGACTTTTAACGGTTGTTTTTTGCGCGCACCGAGTCAGCGGGTGTCAGACGTCCACGACGAACTCGCCTGCGTCGCCAGCTGCCTCTGCGATCCTGCCGAGAAGCGTCGCGACAGCCGTGAGGTCCTCCGTGTCGACTACCTCGACGGGCGTGTGCATGTACCGGTTCGGAACGCTCACGGTGAGCGACGGGATCCCGCCACGGCTGGTGAAGAACGCGTCGGCGTCGGTTCCGGTTCGGATCCCCGCCGCCTGGAGCTGGACGTCGAGGTCGATCTCCGCTGCGGCCTCCCGTGTGAGATCTACGAGCACTGGATGGTTCGCGCTTCCCCTGCCGACGACCGGCCCGCCCCCCAGCTCCACCGGCCCCTCCTGTTTCGCGGGGACGCCGGGCGAGTCGGTCGCGTGGGTGACGTCGACTGCGACGGCGGCCTCCGGTGCGAGATCGAACCCGACCATTCTCGCCCCGTTGAGCCCGAGCTCTTCTTGAACCGTCGACACTGCATACACTGTCGCGTCGACGTCCGCCTCGACCGCGCGGCGCAGTCCTTCGGCGACGGCCCACGTCCCGACGCGGTTGTCCATGCCGCGTGCAGCCACCCGGCCGGCGTGAAGCTCCGAGACGGTCGTGGAAACCGTCACGGGG
The DNA here is from genome assembly GCF_031432225.1 of Halalkaliarchaeum sp. AArc-GB. Classification (NCBI taxonomy): domain Archaea; kingdom Methanobacteriati; phylum Methanobacteriota; class Halobacteria; order Halobacteriales; family Haloferacaceae; genus Halalkaliarchaeum; species Halalkaliarchaeum sp. AArc-GB. The sequence continues at coordinate 30,891 of NZ_JAVKGM010000016.1, forward strand.
TCGCCCACCTCGACGAGCTCGCGGGCGGCTTCGGCGTCGCTTGCGCCGATGTCGACGTGCTGTTCTTCGAGTTCGTCGTACTCTTCCTCGCCGACGTCGCGCAGGTGGATCGCCGTCTGTCCGATCACGCCCGGGACGGGCTCGTCTGCGTGGATCGTCACGTGTTGCCCTTTCGAGACGGTCCGATCCGCACCGCCGATCGGGGCGATGCGCAGGAATCCCTCGTCGGTGACGTCCCGAACGATGTACCCGACCTCGTCGGCGTGGCCCACGAACGCGATCTCGTGGGCGCCCTCGCTCCCCTCGTGGACTGCAACCGCATTACCGTAGGCGTCAGTTCGGACCTCGTCGGCGAATTCGCGGACGTACTCACACCAGACTCGTTGTCCGGCCGCTTCGAATCCCGACGGACTCGGTGTCGTCAGAAGGTCCTCCAGGAACTCTCGTCGTCTCTCGTGCATACCCGGAAAGGGGGGCGACGGGCAAAAGAATCCCGTGCCTTTCGTTTTATCAGTGTGCCCGCCGTAGTTCACACGCAATGACAGGAAAGAAGTTCACACTTCTGGAGCTCCACGTCCACGACGGCGTCCAGCTAACAGTCGGCGAGACTATCGGTCTCGGCGAGGAGAGGAACCACGATGGTGAGGGTCCAGCGGTCGAATCGAGCCACGACCACGGCGATCATAGCCACAGCCATGCGGGGCGAAACGCGGTCTTTCTGATACTGGGGCTCCTCGTCGGCGTAACTGTGGCGGTCGCAGCGCGGCGGGTGCTGGGATCGGACCTGGAAGCGGCCAAAGAACTCGACGCCGTGACGGACTGACCGGCCCGTTTACCGATCGGGACTGTCGTCGGTCGATCCCGGCACAAGCGATTTGCGTCCCCGTCCCCGAAAGGGCGTATGGATCTGTATCGCAGCGTTCGCGCGGTGACTACAGCGTCGGGCGACGGTGCGGTCGACTGGGACGGCGTTCGCGAGGCGGCAAAGGCCGGAACCAGACCGGGATCGCTGGACCTGTCGCCCGCCGAACGCGACGGCTACGCGGCCGACGTTCGGGCCGCCCGCGACCGACTACGGTCGGTGTCGGACACGGAGTTCGACGTTCCGGATCGACTCACCGTCCAGAACAGACACCACTGGATCGACGCGAACGTCGACACGTTCCGCCGAGTGATGGAGCCGATCGAGGCCGAGGTAGAGACGCTGTTCCCGAACGCCTCCCGCGTGGCGAACACGGGGACGATGGCGTTTACCCTCGGCTTTCTCGCCCGTCACGTGCTCGGGCAGTACGATCCGCTGCTTTTGGCCGACGACCCCGAGGAACACGGGCTGTATTTCGTGCATCCGAACATCCTGCGGGTGGCAGACGAGCTCGACGTCGACTACGAGCGGTTCCGACGATGGATCGTCTTTCACGAGGTTGCACACGCCGCGGAGTTCGGCGCCGCCCCCTGGCTGCCGGGCTACCTCGAATCGCGGCTCGAATCCGGCGTCAGAACGCTCTCGCAGGGCGGGATAGACCGCGAGGCGTTCGTCGAACTCGACGCCGCGATGACCGCAGTCGAGGGGTACGCCGAGCTGCTCATGGATCGGGCGTTCGACGAGGAGTACGCCGACCTCAGGGAGAAGGTGGACGAACGCCGGAACACGGGGGGTGGTCCGATCGGTCAGCTGGTTCGGCGGCTGCTCGGCCTGGGCCTCAAGCGACGTCAGTACGAGCGAGGGACGCGATTCTTCGAAACCATCGCCGACGATCGAGGGCTCGCTGCAGCCGGCGTCGTCTGGGAACGCCCGGAGAACTTGCCGACGGACGCAGAGCTGGACCGACCGGAGCTGTGGCTCCGCCGCGTCGATCCCGTCTGAAGTCGACACTCCCTACGGACCCATCTGCACCCATCGGCGGCTATCCCGGACGCATCGCTCGAAGGTTCCGTAGCAGGAACCACAGCAGAACGGTCCCCGCGACAGCGCCGCCCGCCAGCGCACCGAGCAACTGGGTCGGGGTCGGATCGAGCTGGAACGCCATCAATCCCATCGAGGCGGAGACCAGTCCGACGAATCCGATCTTGAGTCTGACGTTCGCTGCGGTGCGTTCCTCCTTCGAGAGGCTCGGACCGACCATCAGCAGTTCCACTCCGCCATCCGGCCTGGGCGCCGTGATCGTCCCGGTAATCTCGCGTCGGTTCCGCGGTTCATGCACACCTACAGGGGACCGATGCGCTTGAAAATGGCGGGATCGCTGGGTCGGTTCGGACACACGAACGGGGCCGAACTACGGCTCCGAGAGATAGCCTTCGAGCCGTTCGATGAGTTCCGCGTTGCCGAGGTGAACGGGTGTCCGTTCGTGGAGCTCCGTCGGCTCGGCGTCGAGGATCGACCCGGCCCCGTCGGAGGACCGACCGCCCGCGGCTTCGACGACGTACGCCATCGGGTTGGCCTCGAACTGGAGGCGGAGCTTCCCCTCCGGTCGATCCTGCAGGGCGGGATACGAGAAGATCCCGCCGTAGGTGAGAACCTGGTTCACGTCGCCGACCATCGCGCCACCGTATCGGAGCTTGAGCTCCCGTTCGATCTGTTCGGCGTACGCCACAAACTCCGGAGTCCAGTCGGGAACCCGACCCCCGAAGCCGTACACGACCGGGTCGTCCGGAAGCGCGAGCTCCGGCGTGACGATCCGCCGATCGACCCCGCTGTCGCCCGAACCGGGAGCCACGACCTCCTCCCTGACGACCCCGCCGTGGGCGACGACCATCGTCGTGATCGGACCGTAAAGCAGGTAGCCGGCGGCGACGAGCTCGCGTCCTGCTGCGGGAAGCGGCGCGTCGTAGACGCCGACGATCGTTCCCATCGCGTTGTTCGACCGAAGGTTCGAGGAGCCGTCGAGAGGGTCGACCGCCACCGCAACGCCGTCCGGATCTGCAGCGGAGACGTTCCCGTCGGATGCGTCTACTTTCGATTCGCGCTCCTCGCTCACGTAGCTGGCTACGCCGTCGATCGAACCGAGCCGCTCGCGGAGCAGCTGGTCGGCGTGCGCGTCAGCGGCGAGTTGAGTTTCCCCGGAGGGGTTCTCCTCGTCGATCGCGCTGCGACGTCCCGGGAGTCCAGCGCGGATTTCGGTGGCAGTTTCGGCCACAACGTCGAACACGCGCTCGACCGTCGCTGCGTGAACGCTTTCGGGTGCCGATCCCCTCCCTGCCTCGCTGTCCATCCCCGCCATCAGTCGTCCGCAGGGGCGAGCGTCGCCCGTTCGAGCGCCTCGTCGACGGTTGTCTCCTCGTAGATAACCGCCTCCAGCGCGTCGAGGATCTCGATCGGGTTCTCCCGCTGGAACACGTTGCGACCGACAGCGAGGCCGTCCGCGCCGGCGTCCATCGACGACTTCACCGTCTCCAGGAACGCCCGATCGTCGGTTTTGGAGCCGCCCGACATGATCACTTTCATCTCACCGGCCATCTCGCAGGCCTGGGCCATCGCCTCCGGTGAGCCGGGATACTTGATCTTGGCGACGTCGGCACCCAACTCGAGTCCGAGGCGACTCGCATACGAGATCACGCCGGGTTTCGTGTCGTTTTTGACCCCTTGTCCGCGCGGATACGACCACATCACGACGCCCATGTCGCGCTCGCGGGCGGCCTCCTGCAGTTCGCAAAACTCCTCTGCCATCTCGACTTCGTGGTTCGAGCCGCCATAGAGGGTAAATCCGACCGCCTCGGCGCCGAGTTCCTCGGCGTACTCGACCGAGCAGTTCACCGCCGAGTCGTGTTCACCCATCCAGAGATTCGACGTGCCGTTCACCTTCAAAAGCAACGAGACGTCGTCTTCGAAGGACGGGTAGTACGCTTCGGCGATTCCTTTCTGTACCGCGATCGCGCTCACGGCGTCGTGGGTTGCGTACTCGAAGACGGTCGCTGGATCGGCCGTCTCCGGTACCGGATCGAAGTCGACCGGGCCGTGTTCGAGCCCGTGGTCGTACGCCAACACGAGGACCTTGCCGTCGCGAGCGATTCCCGAATCTGCTCCTGGTAGCATCGGTTCGAAATCAGGTAATAAGATACATAAAATTATTGGTCATCGATTCGAGGAGGACTTTCGGATAGACAGTCATTAACGGACGTTAGACGGCTCATAAACCCGATATCGAGTAAAGAATATGAATACAACTCGTGTAGTTAATTTCGGATCGGAGGTGGCGACACCTGCCGCCGGAGACAGGATCGTCAGTCCGACCCCCGGGAAGAGACGTCAGCGTTTTCGACGGCCGTTCGAACGTCGGGTGGTTGTTCTCGTCGGTGGCACGCTGCGGGGTGGTCGGCCTGCGGTGGAAGTTCGGGGGACACCACCTCGCAGATGCTCCGATACGCAGACAGTTCCGCCTCCGCGCGTTCCCAGTCGTCGGTCACGACAGCCTCGATCGCGTTCCTGACCTGTCTCCGATGTTCCCCGGGAAGCTCCACGTCGAGGAGCCGATCGAAGATCCGTTCGATCACACGATCGTCGTGGTTCTCCTCCGCCGACTCCTTGCCGACGAGTTCGCGGGCACCCTCGACGTCGATGTCGCGGTCCCGAATCCGATCTCGAACCGTGAGCACTGCGCGATACGACTCCTCGTCGATATCGACACCCTTCGGGGGAACTACTACGGGACACCGGGTCCTGAACCGGCAGCCGCTCGGTGGATCCCGGGGGGAGGGTACGTCGCCGGAAAGCGTTTCGATGTCTCGGTCCCGCTCGTCGGTGTCGACCCGTGGAACGCTCTCGAGCAGCGCTTCCGTGTAGGGGTGTCGAGGCTCCGTAAATATCTCCTCGCTGGGCGCGATTTCGACGATCTCTCCCAGATACATCACCGCGACCCGATCACAGATGTGACGGATCACGGAGAGATCGTGAGAGATGAGCAGGTAGGTGAGACCGAACTCCGACTGCAGTTCGCTCAGCAGGTTCAGAATCTGTGCCTGGACCGAGACGTCGAGTGCGCTCGTCGGTTCGTCTAGCACGACGAACTCTGGATCGAGCGCCAGGGCCCGCGCGATGCCTACGCGTTGCCGTTGTCCGCCGGAGAACTCGTGGGGGTATCTGTCGAACTGGTCCCTGGAGAGCCCCACGCGATCGAGGAGCCACCCCACGCGTTCGCGCCGCAGTTGTTCGTCCGAGCGCTCGACCGCAACCGCGACGTCGACCCCGTCCCCGGTCGCGGTTACGTCGACCGCGAGGTCCTCCTCGACGATCGCCAGAACGTCGCCGTCGGCGTCTACTCGACGGTCATCGGTGGCTCTCTGACGGTCGTCCTCGGGATCGTCGTTCCCGGAGCGTTCGACCACTGTCACCGAGACCGAAACTGCCCCGCCCTCTGGAGGGACGACCCTGTCGACGTCGTCGGCGACGGTGACGGTGACCGCGTCCGGATTGATCCCGTCGGTCGATACCGTCGCGTCCGTTTCGACGTCGGGGTCGGTGAGCGGCCAGCCGTGAACGTCGAGCGGCTGCTTGACAGTCTCACCGATCGTCATCCGCGGATCGAGGCTGGAGAACGGATCCTGAAAGACGATCTGTGCGTTTCGTCGGAAGCGGTCGAGGCCGTTCGAGGAGAGTTCGTAAACGTTCTGTCCGTCGAACCGGACGACGCCGTCGGTCGGTTGCTGGAGCCGCAACAGCGTCTCCCCGGCAGTCGACTTGCCACAGCCGGATTCGCCGACCAGCCCCAGAGTCTCCCCGCGTTCGATGTCGAAGCCGATCCCGTCGACGGCCCGAACCGCGACCGGGTCTTCGCCGAACAGCCGATCCAAAAGCGTGTCCTGTTCGTAGAAGTACTTCGTGAGGTTTCGAACTTCGACCAGCGCTCCGTCGCTCGAGGGGACTCCGTCGGCCGTTTCTGCGTCGGTGTCGCTCGTCGTTTCCGTCGCCGTCTGCTCTGGATCAGTCATCGGTTGGAACCTCTTCGGGAACGTCTCCGGTCGCCTCTTCGGGGCGGTCGTCCGCGAGCGCTCGATCCGGATCGTACGCGCGATCCGCGAGATAGCATTTCGCGACGTGATCGTCGCTCCCGCTCGCCCGGAAGTCGGGAGGATCTTCGAGACACTCCTCCATCGCCTTCGGGCACCGGTCGGCGAAGTAACAGCCGCTGCCCATCTCGTGGTCCAGCAGACTCGGGACGTTCCCCTCGATCGGCTCGAGACGTCCGCCGACGTGCGCTAGATCGGGAACCGAGCCGAGAAGCCCCCGAGTGTACGGGTGGACGTGGTCCTCGAAGACGTCCTCGAGCGTTCCGCGTTCGACGATCTCGCCGGCGTACATCACACCGACGCGATCGCACATCCTCGCGATCACGCCGAGGTTGTGGGTGATCAGGACGATCGTCATACCGATCTCGGACTGGAGGTCGGCGAGGATGTCGAGCACCTGTGCCTGGATTGTCACGTCGAGGGCGGTCGTCGGCTCGTCGGCGATCAACACGTCGGGCTCGCCGGCCAGTGCCTGGGCGATCATCGCACGCTGGAGCATTCCCCCCGAGTACTGGTGTGGATATTCGTCGGCCCGCTGTACTGGGTCCGGAATACCCACCAGTTCCAGCAACTCGATTGCCCGTTCTCTACTCGATTCGGTGACGAACCGCTTCGACGGGAGCACGGTCGAGGTGATCAGCGACGACAGCGAGTAGTCGGCCGAACGTGTTTTGGCCCGCGTGGATCGCGGGTTCGCCCTCGCCCGTCGCTGGACCTCGACCGCCTCGGCGATCTGTTCGCCGACGGTGAGGCTCGGGTTGAAGCTGCTTTCCGGATCCTGAAAGATCATGCTGAACGAGGGGCCGCGAAGCGACCGCCTGACGTCCTCCGGGACGGACAACAGATCGACGAACTCGCCGTCGACGGCATCCGGATGGCTCTCGCGTAGGCTCTCCGCGAGCGATTCGTTGCGATACTCGATGGTCCCGTCGGTTATCTCGCCCGGTGATTCGACCAGATCCATGAGCGACAGCGCAGTGACGCTTTTCCCGCTGCCGCTTTCCCCGACGATACCGAACACCTCTCCACGTTCGATCGTCAGGGTCACGTTCGAGACGGCGTTGACCTGCCCTTCGCCTGTGAAAAACCGGGTGGACAGGCCGCCGATGCGAAGTATGTCCCCGGTCATGTCAGGCACCTCGTTCGCTGCCTTCGATGTTCGGATCGAGCGCGTCGCGGAACCAGTCGCCCAGCAGGTTCACGCTGATGATCGCGAGCATGATACCGACCCCCGGAAATATCGAAACCCAGGGTCTGGTACGGAGAACGTCCTGTCCCCGTTCTATCTCGTACCCCCACGAGAGGGTCGTCCCCGAGAACCCCAGATACGCGAGCGACGCCTCGAGCAAGACGATCACCGCCACCTGGATGGTCGCAAGCACGATGATCGGCGTGAGGCTGTTCGGGAGGATGTGTCTCCGCAGGATCTCCCGGTGACTCGTCCCGAAACTCCGGGCCGCCTTGACGTACTCCTGGTTGCGAAGCGACAGCGCCTCCCCGCGGGCGACGCGGGCGAACCACACCCAGATCACCAGCGCGGAGACGATCGTGACGGTTCCGGGGATCGGTATGGTCTCGGGCATTCCCTCCGCGAGTCCTGCCATCACGATCGGATCGGGAACGTGGATCGGGGATTCGCCGAATACCCCGATGAGCGCCAGTGCGAGCACGAGCGCGGGAAACGCGAGCATGATGTCGGCGACGCGCATCAGTGCGTCGTCGACGCGTCCACCGTAGTAGCCCGCGACCAGTCCGATCGGTACGCCGATAAACAGCGCCATGATCGTTGCGGTGATGCCCACCAGCATCGAAACCCGGGCGCCGTAGACGAACCGGGAGTAGACGTCCTGGCCGACGTTGTTCGTGCCGAATACGTGTTCTCTGGTCGATTCGACGGTCACGTCGGTGATTTCACCCTCCTGTGCGATTTGAGTATCGTAGCTGTGACCAAGCGGCGGATACTCCGCACCCTGCTCGTCGAAATACCCGGTCTCGGTCGGATCGTGGGTCGCGAGGATCGGTGCGAACGCCGCCATCAGAACGATCGACACGAGCAAGAACAGCCCGATCTTCGGGAGAATGCTCTCGGTGAACGTCTGTCGGAGGTTGGATCTGACTCTTCGCGAAATCATTCTTCGATCACCTGTGGGTCGAGATATGCATACAGCGCGTCGACGAGGATGTTGATCGTCACGAACGCGACGGCGATGAACACGACAATCCCCTGCATGAGCGGCCAGTCGCGCATGTCGATCGCGTCGATGAGCCGCAGCCCGAGCCCCGGCCAGTTGAACACGGTTTCGGTGATAACTGCCCCGCCGAGAAGCGTCCCCATCTGGAGGCCGAGGACAGTGATGATCGGGATCATCGTGTTGCGCAGCACGTGTTTGTACCGGATCAACACCAGCGGAAGCCCCTTCGCCTCCGTCGCGGTGACGTACGGCTTGCCGAGTTCGTCGACCATACCGCTGCGGGTGAGTCGGGTGATGAGCGCCGTGAAGTAGGTTCCGAGCGTGAGTGCCGGGAGGGTAATGTACTTCAACCACGCACCCAGCTCGGTGAGTGATCCGGTCAGGACCACCGCCAGAACGGCGTCCGCGAAGCTCGGGCCTCGCCTGCCAGTGGGGAACTCGACCATTCCGTACCAGATCGAGGACGGATACGGAAGGTTGACACCGAGAACCGAAATCGACGACGTCCCGAACGTCGGATACGGAATGCCGAACCAGACCCCAAACACGAGGATCAACATGAGTCCGAGCCAGAAGTTCGGCGTACTGATCCCGAGTAGCGAAAACAGCGTCGCTCCGTAGTCCGACGGCTGGTTTCGACGGGTCGCCGAGATGACCCCCAGCGGGATCGCGATGACGATCGCGACGACGGTCGCGGCGACCGCGAGTTCGACCGTCGCCGGCACCCGCTCTATCACCATCATCTCGACCTCGCGATTCGACTGCCAGGAGTAGCCGAAGTCGCCGGTGACGAGCCCCTGGAGGTAGTCGAAATACTGGACGTAGATCGGTTCGTCGAGTCCCTCCTCTCGTCTCACTTGCTCGACGAGTTCCTGGGTCGCCCCCTCAGCGAGCATCAGGTTCGCGGGATCACCCGGCGAGACTGCCCGAAGGCCGAACATGATCGTTACGACCCCCCAGATGACGAACACTCCCTGGAGGAGTCGGCGAACCAGGAACTTACCGAGCGACATAGGAATTCATGACGATAGTCGGTGTTGTTTACGCTTTCGTTTTCGGGAGCGTGTTTCGGAGATACCGCCCCGTTTGCCCCGACCGTATCGGAGAATCGCCCCTGTCGCAGCTTACGTGTCCATCTCCCAGGTGTAGATGGTTTCGTCCTCGCGGGGGTCCCACTGGATCCGCTCGTTGACGCCGTAGATGCTTTCCTGGGTGTGGAGGTAGACGAACGGCGCCTTCTCGTGGGCCAGTTCGTTGACGTACTGGAGCTGCTCACGCCGCTCGTCGGGGTCGTCGATCTGCTGGCTCTCCAGGATCGCGTCGCTAAGTTCCTCGTCGTGGAACGTCCGGTTCGGGTTGTCCGGGATCGTAAAGAAGCCCTGAACGCCGTAGTCGGTGTCGCCGGTGATGACTCCCCACCCGATCATGTAGAAGGGGATCTCCCAGGTGTCCTCGTACTCGTCGGGCTCGACGCCGGCCTGGTTCGCGTCCGAGACGACGCCGAACTCGACGATGTTCGCTTCGCAGCTGACGTTGTCGAGTCGGTCGATCTGGTCTGCAACCGTCTCCCCGATTTCGGCGTCGTTGAGATACCGGCCCTGCGGCGCGTACAGTTCGATCTCGACGTCGCCGTATCCGCTCTCCTCGACGAGGCTCTCGGCCATCCCGATGTCCTGCTCGTACGGTTCGATGTCCGGGTTGTAGCCGTTGATTCCCGGCGACACCGGCTGTCCTCGCGGTTCGCCGAACCCGGAGAGGATCGTACTGACGATCTCTTCGTTGTCGACCGCGTAGTTCATCGCCTGCCGGAACTCCTGACTGTCGAACGGCGGGACCGTGTTCTTCATCGGACAGAAAACGGTCCGGAAGCTCGTCACGTTTCTCACGTCGGCGTCGGGTGCCTCGTTGATCGTGGAGACGTCCTCCGGGAGGATGTTTATCGTGACGTCGGCCTCGCCGGTCTCGATCGCCGCGGCACGACCGCTCGATTCGCCGTCGGCGTTGAACGTAATCCGCTCGAACGGCGGCTCCGGGCCCCAGTAGTCGTCGAACCGCTCGACGACGACCTCGACCCCAGATTCGAACTCGACGACTTCGTAGGGACCGGTCCCGTTGAAGTCCTCGGCGTCCGCCCCCGAGATAGCGTCGTCCTCGGCCTCGTGCTGGTCGATCGCCCAGTCTTTGTTGATCGCCCGCGCGTAATTACCGAACTCGAACTCCGCGAGCCCCGGGGCGGCTCCGTAATTGATCGCCAGCGTGGTGTCGTCGACTGCTTCGGCGCCTTCGATCGATCCGAGTCCGAAGGTGCCGATCGGGCTGGGAACCCCCTTCTCGGGGTCGACAGTCCGGTTTATCGTCCAGGCCACGTCCTCGGCCGTCAGCGGATCGCCGTTGTGGAACACCACGTCGTCACGGAGATACACGTGCGTGGTGCCGTCGCCCTGTATCTCCCACTCATCGGCGACGCGGGGGAAGATCCCTTCGCCCGGCTCGAAGTCGAACAGCGGCTCGTAAATGTGGTCGTATACGTCGAAGTAGTCACCGGTAATGTGGTCGAGGGGGTCGATTGTATCGGGGAACTGCGAGAGCGTGATCGTGATCTCGTCGAGTTCTTCGACGGGGTCGTCGGGGTCGCCCGGATCGTCGGGGTCGCCCGGATCGTCCGGATCGTCCGGCGCGTCGTCTTCCTCTCCCACACAGCCAGCGATGGATAGAATCCCCGCGGATGCTGCGGAGGCACCGGTCATTCGAAGTATTTTCCGTCGTCGTACCGTGTTATGCTGCCGCATAGTAGAACCTTCACTATCTTACACTATTTAAATCCACCGCGGTATGACGGGTCGACGTCGGGAAGCGCACGATCGGCAGGACAGAATCGAACTACAGAAATCGGTCGTCAGCTCGCCGGCGTTCCGGGTCCTCCTCGGCTTCGTCGATCCACCCTGCCTCCGCTTCGGCGGGGACATCGAACGCGGGAACGAACGGTTTGATGTCCAACAGGGGCGTGCCGTCGAGCACGTCGACATCCCGTACCGTTAGGGTGGATCCGTCGACGCCATCGATCCGGACTACAGACAGTCCGATCGCGTTCGGCCGCCGCGGTGCTCGAGTGGAAAACAGCCCGCGTTCCGTGGAATCGAGAAACGGTTCGACGGTCGTCATGGCGTCCCCCTCCGAACCGTGAAAGTGATACAGGAGATAACAGTGAGAGAAGCCCTCGAGGTCGGACAGCCCGTCGGCGTACGCTTCGTCGACGGCCACGGTGCCGCGTGTTCCTCGGGACCCAGTGGGCTGGATCGGCATTCCTTCGAGCGAGTCGTACGGCGTGTTGATGACGCCGATCGGGTCGTACTCGATACCGTTCGTCGCGTTTTCTTCCTCCATACTACACCTGAGGCCTCCCCGAATAAAGCGCGACCGATCCAGGAGTCGCCCTTTTCAAGCGATTCCCAGGAGGGAGCTGATCCCCCAGTAGACGCCGTAGCCGACAAAAAGCGAGAACACGAGCGAGCCGACCCACGCGAGGGCGGTGTACGCCATCTTCTTGTGGCTTACAGCCTCGCTTCCCACCGCGTAGCCGGTTCCCAGGATCGCACTGATAAAGATCTCGTTGAACGACATCGGGATGCCGTAGAAGATGCCGATCTGTGCGATGACGAACGACGGGATCAATACGCCGACGGATCGTCGCGGTCCCAGCGAGGAGTAGTCCTGCGAGAGTGCCTTTATCATCCGTGCGGACACCATCCACGCGCCCAGAAGCATCCCGATTCCTCCGAAGACGAGCGTTGGCGTGATAACGTCGCCCGCGAGGAGTCCATCGAGGAGCGGCAAAAGCGGTCCGACCGCCAGGCCGACCTTGCCGCCGCCGGCCGTGAACGCCACCAGTGCCCCGAGTACGAGTAGGAACCACCGCTGGGCGGCAACCCGATCGTATGCGACGGCACGTCCGACGACGAGCGCGAGAACCCCGGCGATCGCGACGGTGACAGCCGCCGTACCGGCGAGCGGTCCGCCCGGGATTCCGGGAGCGACGCTACTCGCAATCGAGGCCGGCTCCCCGGGTGGACCGAGCAAAAGGAACTCCATGTTGGCCACCACGACGCCGACGACGCCCGCGAGCGCGGCGAGGACGTACAGTTCCGAGGTTCGCTCGCTGCGCAACAGTTTCGTCGTCACGTAGGAGGCCGGCGCGACGAAGAACGGGGTCAAAAGCCAGTAGAGACCGATTTCGGCGTACCGATCCCACGCCGGCCCTCCACCCATTGCAAGCCCAACACCGACGACGCTGCCGGTGATAGCAAACGCCGTCGCGATAGGATACCCCTTGAACACGCCCGCCGCGATGTAGACGGCGGCGATCGTGAGCGCCACCGTCGCAGCCAGCGGGGACAGGGTGACGTCAGTGACGAGCCCCCGTCCGACGGTCTCGGTGACGGCTGCCCCCTGTAACACGGCGCCGGCAAACGACAACAGGCCGACGACGAATGCGGCGCGCATCGTCGTGATCGCGTTGGCCCCGACCGCCGGGGCGAACGGCGTCGCTCCGGTCGACCCCGCCCCGATCGTCCACGCCGCAAAAAAACTCGCGCCGAGAGCGACGACAACCAGCGCAATTGTTCCTGCGTCTACCATCGTTTGTTTCCATGTCGGTGTTGCGCCACCGTGAAAGCGGTGTCGGATCCGGCACCGTCGAGTAGGAGGCTGCCTGATCCCCGTCTGCAGGCGGTTGTGTTCGGCTTTCGAAGCCTCCCTTCAGTTCAGGAACTCCGTTCGAGCAGGAGCTCGAGATACGACGTTCGTATTGCGTCCTCCGGGTCCAGGCCGAGCGATTCGAGGACGTCGATCGCCCCCTCTCGAACCTCCTCGATGTCGGCCTCCACGGCCTCGCGTTCGACTTCCACGAACTCTCCGAGTCCGGACACGTCGTCGAGGGTCACAGTGTATCCGTCGACGGTGAACAACTCCCGTCGTTTCTCGACGGTCGCAGTCGGATCGAATCCCAGCACCGAGAGGATGGAATTCAGTTCGTCGCCGTCGTCGACGCCGGTTTCGCGTTCCACTCTGGTTTTCGAGACGTCGTCGACCAGCGGGCCCTTGTAGGTAAGCGTCACGTCGTCGTCATGTCGGGGGTCGCTCTCGGGTGACCTCGCGCGTTCGCAGTCGGAATCCAGGTGCCGAACCCGCCGGATTCTGAGCGCTTCGTCGGTCTCTGCGAACTCGCGGTGAGGTGCGTCGTAGTAGGTGTCCGTCTGCTCGACGTACGTTTGCCGCGACAGTTCCATCTTCTCGAGGCGGCCGCGCACGGATTCGTGCGTCGCCGGGACCTTCAGTTCGACCTCGTACATTCGTTTCGCAGTGAGGTACGACCGGGACCGGCGTCAGTGTGTCGTTCGTCCCGGACGGACGTCGTTCGTCTCGAATCAGCGTGAGACATATAGTTCCGGCAGCGAAACGAGGACCGATGAGCGCCCTCGGGCCGCCGATCGCGCTGGAACGGGTCGTCGCCAGTGTGGCGTACGAACTGCCGGAGTCGCTGTTGTTCGTCCTCGCGCTCGCAACGGTCGGAACGGCGCTGGTCTTGCTGCTCGCAGTAGGGGGCTATCTCCGGCGGAGGTCGACACCGTATCTCCTTGTCGTGATTGCGGTTGCGGCGCTTTTCGCACGGTCGATCGTCGGTTTCGGGACGCTGTACGGACACGTTCCGATGGGCACACACCATCTCCTCGAACACGGATTCGACTTCCTGATCGCCGTCTGCGTGCTGACCGCGGTGTACCTGATGGGAGCACCCGACGTCGGGAGTCGAACCGACTGACCCGGTGACGGTCACAGGTTCCGTGCGATGAACGCGTCGATCTCGCGAACCAGCGACGGCCGAAAGGTCCAGAACCCCCGCCACCGTTCGGATTCTGTTTCGATTCCGACCAGGGCGGCATGCGGAGCTTCCGCTTCGCCCGCGACCCACTCGTTCGACTCCGCGTTGGAGTCGCTCGAATCGGACGGGGTGTACACGACGAACCAGGATTTTCTGAACGCCTCGGTGTAGCCCCCGTGAGCGATCAACGCCGAGTCGGTCGACGGACGCCAATCCGGTATCCCATACACGTGTGTTTGCACTTCGGAGTCGTCGAGCGTTCGGTACACCTTCCGAGTGCCACGCTCGTCTTCGATCCGGGAGAGACGCTGGAACGACGTCCTGAGTCTCCCCGCCCCCTGTCGGTACGCGCGCCGTTCGATGAACCGCGACATGGCGATCAACAGTAGTTTCTCCTTGTTCGACTCGGGGTAGCTGCGAACAACGAACGGTACCTCTTCGAGACCCGTAAGAACCGCCGGGAGGCTCCCGTCGCTGAACCCGGCGGTTCCGGTCTTGTACAGGTCCGAGTTCACGAGTAAGATCGTCTCTTCGAGCGAGGAGAGCGGCGATGTCGCAATGACCCGGGGATCCGCCTCCGATTCGGATTCCTCGACCAGCACGACCACGTCGCTGTCCGCGTCGGGGAGATCGCGTTCGGAGACGTTCACGGGTTGTCCCTCGAAAGTCCGTTCCAGGATCCGAACGAGCGGCTCCGGCTGTGAACGATTGACGAGGAGAAGCGAGCGAGGCGGTGCACAAAGAGAGTCGAAGAACTGCTCGAGCGAGGGCCCCATGTCTCGGTGGGGAGTGGTCAACCGGGACGCATAATTGTTGTGCTCGAGGTGGAGAATCCGAGTCCCGGTCGAGTTGCGTTCGAGCGGCGATTCGTCAGTTACGGAGGAGTGTGTAGGCGACTGCGCCGCCGAGCGTGACGACGACACCGGAGCCGAGGATGAGCGTCCGGTAGCCGGCGACGGTCGTGACGAACAGCGCCTCCGCGAAGAACGTAAACGCGATCGGTCCCACCGTCTGCCCCAGCCGCAGCAGGCTGGTTCGCATTCCCATCATGCCCGCCCGCAAGTCAGCCGACACGAGCGTTATTACGGTGGTGTCGATCGACGGCATCACGATCCCGAACCCGACACCGAAGGAGAGCAGTGCGACCCCGACCGCGATCGGCGAGGGTGCAAGCCAGACGCCCAGCAGGCTCACCCCGTAGGCGACGAACCCGAGCGCGACGAGCTGGGAGGCTGACCGCCACTGCGAGATCCGTCCGAACTGGGAGGAGACGGTCGCGCTCGCGACGGCAACCATCGCCAGGATCGGGCCGATCTGTCCGGACGTCAGGCCGAACTCGTCGCTCAAAAGCAGCGGCAAGGCGGTGAGGATCGCACCGTAGAAGACGGTGAACGCGACGAAGATCGCGAGGTAGATCGCCAGCGCCTCCGGGAGGAAAAGCACTGCCCGGAGTCGCGAGAGGTACGTCCGCACGTCGGTGGCCACTCCGGTGTCCGGCTCCTCGAGCAGGAAGGCTGCGAGCACGCCGACGAGAATCGCGATCCCGAAAAACAAAAACGGAACGGACCACCGGATCGTCGCGAGTGCGCCCCCGATCAACGGGTACATCGCCGCGCCCGCGCCGATCGTGCTGCCGTTGAACCCGATCACAGCGTTTCGGCGCGGCCCCTCGTAGACGTCCCCGACGATCGTGATCGCCAGGGTGACGAGCGCGCTGGCGCCGATCCCCTGCAGGAACCGGAGCGCGATGACAGCCCGAAAGGTGTCGACGAACGCGATTCCGGCGCCGGCGACGCCGAACAGGATCAAAAGCGGAACGAGCGTGTTCCGGCGGCCGACGCGGTCGGCGACGAGCCCCATAAACGGCGTGACGAAGATTCCCGGCAGCGTGTAGGCCGTGATAACGAGTCCGATCTGGGCGTCGGAAACGCCGAACACGGGACGCAGGTCCGGCAGCACCGGACTGATAAGTGAAACGCCCATCACGCCGATCAGCGAGCTGGCGATAACGAAGTACAGCGTCCGGGACCGCCACGGGATCGTCGCCGAGGAGTCGGCGCTTGCGTGCTCGTTCATTCACCAGGTCGGCGGCTCGAAGCCGGCGTCCGCGAGCAGTTCCTTCCAGCGGGTCTGGATCGACAGGCGGGCGACGCCCATGGCGTCGGCGACGGCGGCCTGGGACCGTTCCTCCCCGGCCACCAGCGCGCCAGTGTACAGTGCCGCTGCGGCGACAGCCGGTTTGGAGCGCTCCTCCTCGGGGAGATGGGAGAGAAAGAGGTCGACAGCGGTCGAACGGGCGTCCGGGCCGACGTCGAGGTCGTCGGCAGCGCGGTCGAGTTCGGCGAGCCAGGGCTCGTTTTCGACTCGATCGCTCGCCCGATGGTACATGGTTTTCGGTTGCGCCGCATGACTTATAAATCCGGACGATAGGGAGGCGTTACGTCCGGCGAGTCCGACAGGTTCTTAGGCCGATTCACGCGTAGTAATCAGTGCGCGCGGGTAGCCAAGAGGTCAACGGCGCAGCGCTTAGGACGCTGTCCCATAGGGGTCCGCAGGTTCGAATCCTGTCCCGCGCAGTGAGGAGCGAAGCGACGAACGAGCAGGCAGGATTCGAACCCTGGAAGTCACAGCCCGGACCGGCCGAGCGAAGCGAGGCCGCAGCCCGGACTGTCTTCCTTCGGTTCGAATCCTGTCCCGCGCATAGCGAGGCCCGAACGGAGTGAGGGCCTCGAAACGCGAACTTCCCCAAGTGAAACTGGCGACGACGTTCGAGAAGCGGTTCACACCACGTGCGATAGTCGTTCGATCTCAGCGTTGAATACGTCCGCTCAATCAGTCACTGAGCTGTCATTTGGGTGTCCTCGAATGCACCATCTGTGAAAACCGTTACCCGGCCGTCTTCTTCGCTCAGTGTGATCGTCGCGATCACTTCCTCGCGAGTCGAGGTTTCCAGCGCACTCATGTGGCGGGTTCCCATCCACTCCGCGTAGGGAAGGTCGTCGGTTCGACGGTGTTCGGCTGGATAACACTGATCGACCCGGACCATTGCTTCATCGATCGAGCCGTCGCTGTGAACGACGATTGCGCCATCATGGGAAAAGGCAACCCTTCGTGCCGCCTCGAGAACTGTCTGCGTCTCCGCAAAGACTGTCCCACAGTCCTCTACGGGCCAGCGGTTCGACCCCATCGGAGCCGCGAATTCGGTCAGGGAACCACCTGCGACGACAATATAGAGACCGGGGCCACGTGCGTAGGGATCTCCCCATCGCTCGAACCCCTGGCTTACGTCCCTGACGCACCGCTCGATCCGTTCGAGTAGTGCCTCGATGTCTGCATCGTCAAATTTCAGTTCCGGCGTCGTCAAGTTCTGGGTGGGCTCAATCATCGTTGTAGTACGGATACGGGTGGTGGGGGAATAGCAACCTCGAATTTCCGAATCCGATCATGTACTGATTAATCGAGTCAATCACCGCCGATCAGAGTTCCCCGACAGGAACTGGGATGTCGAGGACGGATGGCCGGTGGCGATCCAAGCGAAACTGCGAGACGTCAGTGGTTCGCCGGTTCGAACCCGGTCCGGGCCACTCGAACCATCAATCAATCACGGTTTGGATTTTTTCTGCCGTGAATTCAGAATACGGATCGTCGTCCAGCGCCTCCCCGTCGAATCCGGTCCGCATTTCGGTGAACTCTGCTTCCAGCGCAGCGTACTCGTCGTTCGCTCTCAGGTCGCAGAGATCAAGTTTGGATTCGAGAGTCGCCATCTTTGACGCGAGTGACATGACCCTTTGAATCTTGGCGTCGTACGTGCTGCGGGTGAGCATTCGTTCGATAGCGTCGTGTAACGTCCCGTTCGAGACGGGTTTGGTCAGATACTCGTCGAACGGAAGGCTAATTACGTCGAGATCGGGCGAGACTGCTGTCACCATGATAGTGCGAAACCCGCTCTCCCGGTCTCGTATCGTTTCGAGTACTTCATCACCCGAAAGCCCTGGCATCCGCCGATCAAGCAAGACGACATCGACGGTCGAATCCATCAAATCCAGCGCTTCCTCCCCCGAGTATGCTGTACGCACGCTATACGTTTCGGCTATATACTCAGTATAGAGATCGGCGATTGTTCGTTCATCATCAACGACCAGCACGGTCGGGTGGTCAGCAACGGGATCCGATGGTGGCATTGCATGGTATAGGACACAAGCAAGTATAACCTTGTTGTGATTAATAGGGATACAGATTACCATCTTTAGCCGTGGCGGCCGACAGATACGTGGCCATCGCGTAACTGAGATTACATCCAGTTAGAGTGGTTTACATTCACCAGGATGTTCATTAAGCTATCCAGATCGACCGGGGATAATTATATAGGTCATCCGTCATACTGAGGGATATGTCGGATCCCGACCGAAGACGCGACCGACAGTACCTTTCCGGGGAGAAAAAACGACCAGAGGCGTACCGTTCGGCAAACGCGAACGAATCACACGAGCGACACACGAACGGCTGTGGCTGTGGCTGCGGCCGCGACCGAAGCCTCCGGCCGACGCGGAGACAGGTGCTCGGCGCGGCTGCGGCCGGCATCACTGCGTCGACGTTCAGCCTCGGTGCGGCGGCCGACCAGGACGACACCTACACCATCGTCCACGACCTGCACTCCCACAGCGACGTCGGGGACGTCGGAGAGGCGAACATCGCCCGGTATCAGACCCTGATCCAGGAACACATCGCGGATCGGGACGACGCGCTGTTCGTGACGACCGGTGACGAACTGGGTTCGTCGCTCATCTCCTTTTTCACGGAGGGGCAACACAAGGTCGACTTTATGAACGACATGGGGATCACCGCCGCCGGCGTCGGCAACCACGACTTCGATTACGGGATTGACGCCACGTTCGAGAAGTTCGAGAACAGCGAGTTCCCCTGGATCACGTCGAACCTGAAGACGCCCGATGGCGAACAACTCCCCGACACGGAACCGTACCACGTCGTCGACGCGGACGGGATCCGCGTTGGCATCTTCAACGTGGTGCTTCGCGGGTTCCACAACATCACCAACTACCCCGACGACTACGTTCAGGAGGATCCCGTCGAGCGGGCAGCGGAGATGACCGAGTACCTCTACGAGGAGGAGGACTGCGACTCGGTCGTGCTGTCCTCGCACGTCAACCACGAGACGCACTACGAGATCGCGGCGGCCGTCGACGGCCTGGACGCGATCTTCGGCTCGCACTCGCACATCACGTTCGACGACGCCGACAGCCACGAGAACACAGTCATCAGCGAGATCGGCTACGCCTACGCTCACCTCGGTGTGATGACGCTCGATTCCGACGGGAACCTCGTCGACTGGCAGCGGATCGACCTCGACGAGGAGATCGACCCGGATCCGGAGTTCAAACAGCGACTCGAGGAGCTGCACGAGGAGATCGACGAGCAGGTGAGCCAGCCCGCCGGGCGGACGGCGTACGAACTCGACGCCTGGGGCGGGACGAACTACTCCCGCGAGAGCCACATGGGGAACCTGATCACCGACGCGATGCTCGATTACTACGAGGAAGCCGACGTCGCCTTCCAGAACGCCGGCGGGATCAGGACGAACGACACCTATGGTCCCGGAGAGCTCACGGTCGAAGATATCCTCTCGATTAACCCGTTCGACAACGAGATCGTGCTGTTCGAGGCGGAAGGGTGGCGGATTCGGTCGGCACTCGGTGAGCTCGGCCTGGTCGACGTCGAGGAGGAAAGTTCGCGGATCGACGCGCTGCCGGACGCCACCTTCGGCGCCCAGCAGGGGCAGCAGGTCGCGGGGATCCAGTACGAGTGGAGCGGCCACGAGGAACCGGCGGTCCACGAAGTGTACGTGGACGGCGAACCGCTACAGGACGACGAGACGTACACGGTCGCCACGACGGACTACATCAAGGACATCGCAAGCGGGTACGAAGCGTTCCACGAAATCCCGGAAGAAGACGTCATCGCCGAGTCGGGGACTCGATACGGGCCGGCTGTCGTCGAGTATCTCACCGAACAGGGAGTCGTCGAGCCGGCGATCGAGGGGCGGATTCTCAGAGTGGACGAAGTCGTCGGCGCCGAGTCGGGACTCGAGGTCGACGGTGAGGCGGGTACGGTCACGATGCGGTTCGAGACGCCCGAGCACGCACTCGGGATCTATCCGGACACCTTCACGGCGATCACCGAACATCTCGGGGGGTCGCCGGTCCGTGCCCGGGACGTCGCTGTCGACGACGACGAAATTCTCGTCACCTTCGACCGCAATCAGCTACTCACGCTTTCGACCGGTCCGGGAGACGTTTCCTTGCGCGTGTTCGGCGGGTTCGACCCCGACAGCGAGGCGTACGGGTACGAGGACGAGGACGGTGACCTGCGCGAACTCCCGGTGTCAGCAGGCTACGAGTACTTCGTCATGAAGGGAACCGTCGAAGATTCCGAAGGACGGCTCGGTCTGGATGACGAGCCTGCTGACGTCGACCAGGACGACAACGGGGACGCGGACGACGACGGCGACGATGACGACGCGGACGACGCTACTGACGAAGAGGACGACACTGACGGTGAGAACGAGGATGACGACGCGGACGACGTCAACGCCGACGATCCGGCAGACGACCCGGAAGAGGCTGCAGGCCTCGAAGTACCCGGGTTCGGTCCGCTGGCTGCGCTCGCGGGAGTCGGCGGCGCCGGAACGTACGCCTACCTCCGCCTCGGTGACGAGGAAGACGACGTCGAATAGAGAGGTTGGTATCGGTTCCTTCGGTCGAACAGACAAACCGTGAACCGGGCGAGCGTCGAGGTGTTTTCGAACCCTGAATTCACGGAGGGAAGGCGATTTGACTGCTCCACAAGATTTATGGTATGTCATGACATACCAATGTACGTCAGGAGGTGGTGAAGCACTCTATCGACGAACCCAATCCCACAATCCACTCGGAACCGCTCCCGAACGTATCCTGTAGGTCTGTCCTGCTCCACAGCCCGTTGTGTCAGCTATTCTGCGTTCAGTTTCTTCGAAAACGATAGGATCGCCGAGATTTCCATTAGATTATATCTTTCCACGGTACGAGCTTATCACGCCGTTCCCGGTTCGTAATCTAGGAGTCCCTTCCGATTATTTTTGAATGAGTAAGCTTATAAGTAGTCAGGACACAAACACTTATTCATGGTGAATCCATCAGATATGCTGTCAGAAGGTTCCAAACCGGACGTTACAGGAACTGTGAATCGCCGTCAGGTCCTCGCGGCCGGCGGGGGTGTACTAGGGACTACTCTGATCGCTGGGTGTCTCGGTGAAGAAGGGGAGGGGGACGAGTTCGCGATCGTGTCGAGTCCGGCCGGGTTCGACGACCAGGCCTTCAACGACAACGCACGAGAGGGTCTCGAACGGGCCGCCGAGGAGCATGGCTACGAGGTCAACGCCGTCGAGGAAACCGAGGAGGCCGAATACCAGTCGGTGCAGGCCGAACTGGCCGAGCAGGGCCGCTACGGCGTCATCGTACTGGTCGGGTTCAACCACCTCGATGCGCTGGAGACGAACGCCCCCGAGTACTCGGAGCAGAACTGGATGCTCATCAACGATCACATCGAGGGCCAGGACAACGTCTCTGGCTGGATCGAAATGAACAACGAGATGTCGTTCCTCGCGGGTGTCGCCGCGGGCGTACTGACGACCGAGGACATCACCCACGACGGAAGTTCGACCGATCCCGACGGGACGACGGTCGGTTTCGTCGGCGGGGAAGACATCGACCTCATCAACGCCTTCGAACAGTCGTACATCGAGGGCGTCGAGTGGGTGAACGACGACGTCGAGGTGCTCACCGGTTACGGTGGGAGCTTCTCCGACACCAGCGCGGCACAGGACGTCGCCGAGTCCCAGATCGACGACGGTGCCGACATTGTGTGGCACGCCGCCTCCGCGGCCGGGCGTGGCGTGTTCGCCGCCGCCCAAAACGCGGATCGCTTCGCCCTCGGCGTCGACGTCGACCAGTCAGTGACGGCCGAGCAGTACTCGGACGTCATCCTTGGCTCGGCGGTCAAGGCACTCGACGAAGCTACCTACCAGGTCGGCTCGGCAGTCGCCGAGGACGACTGGGACAGCGTCTCCGGCGAGCAGAACCTGAGCATCGAACAGGGCGGTATCGACTTCGTCGTCGGACAGGACTTCGAGGGAGGGCTCCCGGACGCGCTCGACGAGGCTCTCGATGACGCCCGGCAGGCGTTCATCGACGGCGAGATCGAACTGACCTGTGGCCCGACCGGCTGCTGACCGACAGGGAGCTGTCCGCAGATACTCCGTTCTTCGGGAGGCGACGAGTCCTGACACTTTTTTGTTTGGCCGTCAACTGCAGCGAGAGAGATGGTGAATCGGACCGAAACCAGTCTCGGAGGAAGACAGACGTGATTCAGTTCCGTACTTTCGAGAACGGCCGCTACCGGGCGGAGATACGCTATGCTCTCGCCAGCGCGGACTCTAGCCAGCGACCAATCGACTCTACACCACGACAATGACCACTACTAGTTCGGGAGGACAATGACGAACGACACGGAACCGCCTGCCGTCGCACTCGAGGGGATCACCAAACGGTTCGGCGACGTCGTTGCCAACGATGGGATCGACTTCGAACTCGAACAGGGATCTGTCCACGCCCTCCTCGGCGAGAACGGATCCGGGAAGACGACACTGATGAGTGTCCTCTACGGGCTGTACGATCAGGACGCCGGGACGATCTCCGTCCACGGCGAACCCCGGAGCTTCGAGACACCTCGGGACGCGATGGACGCCGGCATCGGCATGATCCACCAGCACTTCCAGCTCGTGGAGCCGATGACCGTCCTCCAGAACGTCATCCTCGGCCACGAGCCGGTGCGCAGGGGAATGGTCGACGAGGCGACCGCCCGCGAGGAGATCGAGGAGATCAGTTCGACCTACGGCTTCGACGTTGTCCGCTATCTGGACGCACAGATCAGCGAACTCGACCTCGGTATCCGCCAGCGCGTCGAGATCGTAAAGAGTCTCTACCGCGGCGCGGAGATCCTTATCCTCGATGAACCGACTGCGGTCCTCACACCCCAGGAAGTCGACGGGCTGATCGATCTGATGGAGGACCTGACAGGGGAGGGTCACTCCCTGATCTTCATCACGCACAAACTCGAGGAGGCGCTCGAGGCCGCCGACGAGATCACCGTCCTGCGCGACGGGAAAGTGTCCGGCACCGTCGCCGCGGCCGAGACGACCGAGAAGGACCTCGCGCGGATGATGGTCGGCCGGGAGGTGCTCTTCGAGCGAACGGAACGAAAGACGACGCCCGGCGATCCCACACTTGCCGTCGAGGACCTTCACGTCCGCGGCGACCGCGAGATCGAGCAGGTTCGCGGCGTCTCCTGTACCGTCCATGAAGGCGAGATCCTCGGAATCGCGGGTGTGCAGGGCAACGGTCAAAGCGAACTTGTCGAGGCTGTCACCGGACTCAGATCGGTCGAATCCGGGCAGATTCGATTCGAAGGCGAGGACATCACCGAGACGAGCCGCCGTCACCGGATCGAAGCGGGGATCGCATACATCCCGGAGGACCGGCAGGCCGAAGGCCTCGTCCAGAACTACGACCTCGTCAGGAACGCACTTCTGGGCAACCAGACGATCGAACCCTTCGTCGACGGCCGGGTGGTCGACTGGCCGCTCGTCGCCGACCACGCCGAGTCGATCGTCGAGGAGTACGACGTCCAGCCGCCGAACCCCGCAACTGAGGCCGAATCGCTGTCCGGCGGGAACCAGCAGAAGTTCATCGTCGGCCGGGAGATCGAACACGACCCGGACGTCATGATCGCCTCGCACCCGACCCGCGGAGTCGACATCGGCGCCATCGAGTTCATCCACAACCGGATGCTCGAGATGCGGGACGCCGGCCTGGGGATTCTGCTGGTTTCCTCCAAGCTCGAGGAGGTTCAGAAGCTGGCCGACCGGATCGCGGTCATGTACGAGGGTGAGTTCATCGACGTTGTCGATCCCGACGACGTGACCGAGCAGGACCTCGGACTCATGATGGCTGGCCACGATGCGGACGTGGACGCCGCCGTCGACCGCGTCGAAGGAGGTGACGGAACGTGACCGACGACACTGGGGGACGCGTGCGCGGACTGATCGTCGGCGCAGCCGACCGTCTCGTCAACGCAACCGTCATGGAACGTGTCGCCATCGGCGCGGCCTCGACCGCGCTCGCGCTTTTCATCGGAATCGTCATCGTCGCAATGGCGGGATTCAACCCGCTCCGTTTCTCGGCGCAACTGGTGATAGGGGCGTTCGGCAGCGAGCGGGGGATCGCCCGCACGCTCCGGTTCACCACACTCTTGACGCTGGCGGGCGTCGCGGTAGCGATCGCGTTCCGCGCCGGCGTGTTCAACATCGGGGTCCAGGGCCAGTTCGTGATGGGCGGAATCGCCTGTGTCATGTCGATCGTCTGGACCGCACCGTACCTGCCGACCGGGATGATCGGCGGGGTGCTGCTGTTGTTCATCGGCACCGTCGCTTCGATCGTCAGCGGCGGCCTTTACGGGGCGCTCCCGGGCGCGCTGAAGGCGTACGCGGGCGCCAACGAGATCATCACGACGATCATGTTGAACTTCATCGCGATCGGGTTTGTCGGTTGGCTCGTCAGCGGCCGGTTCCGCGGCGAGGGCGCGACCTCGGTCCGGACGGAGCGGCTCCCCGAACACGTCTCCTTACCGCGGATCGTCTTCGACGACCCGAACCTCTCGATCGTCGGCCTGGCGGTCGCACTCGTCGTCGTCGCCCTCGTCACCTACCTCATGACACGGACGAACGTCGGCTACGACATGGTGACGAGCGGGAACCAGGCCGCGGCCGCACGATACTCGGGAGTCAATGCGAAGCGAACGACGGTCGTGACCATGACCCTCTCCGGAATGGTCGCCGGCCTGACCGGCGCGGTCTTCGCCGTGATGATCCAGGGCTACTTCACCGATCCGGCAGGGATCGGTCGGTACGGGTTCGACGCCATCGCGGTGAGCCTGCTTGCGGCGAATAATCCCATCGGCGTCGTCCCCGCAGCACTGTTATTCGGGGCTCTCGACTCCGCCGGCTCCCACATCCAGATCGCCAGCGACGTCCCGGTCCAGTTGATCGACGGGATCATTGGGCTGGTCGTCCTGTTCGTAGCCGCGCCGGAGCTTTTCAGGATGGCAGCGATCCGCTGGGACCGAGGAGGTGAAGACGAATGAGCGGCCTCGGCGATCTCCAAACCCGGCTCGACGGCCTCGGGCGTCGCGAGATCGGCGTTGGCGTCGCGCTCGTCGTCCTCCTGGTGGGAGCGGTCACAGTGCTTCTCGCGGGCGGCGTCCCCACGGTCGCAGCCATGGTCGCGTTCGTCGAGCAGTCGCTCACCACGACACGGCGGCTGATCACAGTCGGATTCATCAACCGCTCGCTCCAGATGGCGACCCCGATCGCTCTCGCCGCGATCGGTGGCCTCTATGCCGAAAAGAGCGGCGTGTTCAACATCGGCCTCGAGGGATTCATGATCATCGGCGCGATCACCACCGCGGGCGTGCTGTTCGCGCTCGGCGGCACGTCACCGAATCAGGGAGACATCTGGCTGGCGATGCTGGTCGCGGTCGTCGTGTCGCTGGTGTTGACGGTACTCTTCGCGGTCCTCCTGATCCGGTACAAGGCCGATCAGATCGTCGCTGGGCTGGCAGTCTGGTTCATCGGCCTCGGGTTCGCGCCCTTCACTGCGGCGTACATCTGGGGGAGCCGGAACAGTCCCGGACTCGCGAGCATCAACCGGCTGGAGGTTCCCGGTCTCGTCGAGATCCCGGGAGTCGGCCCGATCCTGTTCGACCAGTCGCCGCTGGTGCTCGGGACGGTCGGCCTCGTGATCGCGTCATGGGTGTTCCTCTACCGGACCCGGTACGGCTACTGGATCCAGGCGGCCGGCGAGAACCCGACTGCGCTCGACACCGCCGGCGTCGACGTCAACCGCGTCCGGTACGCGACCGTGATCTTCTCGGGCGCGATGGCAGGTCTCGGCGGCGCAGTGTTGCTCGCCCATGCTGGCAACTTCGTCGGCACCGGCGACACGATGGTCAACGGCCGCGGCTGGATCGCCATCGTCTCCTACCTGTTCGGCAACTACAACCCACTTGGAGCCGCGGCCGCGGCGCTTTTGTTCGGCGGCCTGGACATGCTGCAGGTCCAGTTCCAGACAGTCGGGATCGATGTGCCGAGCCGGCTCGTCAACTTGTTCCCGTACGTGATGGTCGTCATCGTCCTCACGGTGTGGGGCAAGACTCGGATGCCGTCCTCGGTCGGCGAACCCTACGAAACGGAGGATTGATCCTGCTCGAATCTCGGAACTGCCAGCATTTGCTGCTCGAGTAGTAGTTCGCAGAAAAACGATGGGATCGCCGAAGACTCGGTTCGCTCGTCTTCGTGCTCCCACCTTTTCTTCGAAAACGATGGGACCGCCGAGATTCGAACTCAGGTCCGACGCACCCCATGCGCCGAGGATACCGCTACCCCACGGTCCCGCAGTTCGACTAACGCGAGTCCATTAATTAAGGGCTTCGTTTCGTGGAGGTCCTCCCGGGCAAACGGGAAGGGAGACGACCCGGTATCTCACCACTCCCCGACCCTACGACCGCTCTGCAACGAGAGCTCCATCGTCGCGAACGGCCATGCTCGCGACCGGATCGCCTTCGAAAACTGCCAGTCCCTCGTTCCGCGAAATCACGAACCCGTCCTGATCGGCCTCGACGACGTCGATCCGTTCCCCCGTCGGCGTGACGACGTCCGCGACGGGATCACCGGCAGACAGAACGTCGCCCGGCTTTACGCGGTGTCGAACGAGTCCGGCCGTCTCCGTTCGCGGATGAAGCGCACGGCGAACGTCGTACTCGACTGGTGGAGAGATCTCTCGCTTCCCGACTGACGTTCGGTTGGGTGGTGATGGCGGCCCGTCGTCGAACATATCGAAATTCGCCATCGCCCGATACACTCCCTCGACAGCAGCCGCACGGATCCCCTCGTCGACGACGCTGTGTCCGCCGAGTTCGACCGTTATCGCCGGGATCCCGGCGCCGTTGAGCGCGGCCCCGGCTGCGGACCGCTGGAGGTTCTCCTCGAGGTACTCCGCGGCCGGATACTCCCTGATCGTCGGGAACGGGAACGCCGCCGCCAGTGTTCCGACGCGCTCGGACAACTCCTCGGCGTCGTCGCTGTTCCGGCGGTCACCGTACAGCACCCGGTCCCTGATGACGAACGGCAGCGAGTCGATCCGGGCGGTGTGGAGGTCGATCACCCAGTCTGCCGTGTCGGTGATCTCCTCGAACAGCCGGCGGTCGATCCGCTCTTGCGTGTTCGGTGGGCGCTCGGAATCCGACTCCGGATCCGGAAAATACCGGTTCGGATCGTGATCCCCGTAGTAGGACGTTCGGGCGTTCCGGCGGAGTCCGGCCGGGTTCACCACCGGCACGCACACCAACGTTCCACACAGCGTTTCGGTGAGTTGTTCGTGAACGACGTCCTGTGCGACGACGATCCCGGTGGCCTCGTCGCCGTGGACGCCGCCGGTGAGCCACAGCGTCGGCCCCTCGAGTTCGCCGCGAGCAACCACGAGTGGAAGCCGTTCCGCGCCGCCGGTCGGCAGTCCGGTGACCTCGAGCCAGCCCGTGTCGAACTCGCCGGGAGAGACGTCGATCGTTCCGATCTCCATACGCCGTCTGCGGTCTCGTGGGGTAAATGATCACTCTTCGACGACCAGAACCCGAAGATCGTTCACGTTGGTTCCGGTCTTTCCGGATTTCAACAGCAGCTCCCGGTCGTTCAGTGCCGTGTAGGCGTCGTTGTCGGCGAGCGCGTCGGCGGCTTCGGTCCGTGGAACCGCGTTCCCGTCGACGATTCCGCCGGCGGCGTCGGTCGGGCCGTCGAAGCCGTCGGTGTCGGCGGCGGCGACGACGATCGAGTTCGCCTCTCCGCCTGCCAGTTCGGCGGCGGCCGCGAGTGCGAACTCCTGATTCGGTCCGCCCCGCCCGGCACCCCGGATCGTGACAGTGGTTTCCCCGCCGGAAACGACGACCGCCGGCGGGGAGATCGGTTCCCCGGTCGCGGCAATCTCCTCGGCGACTGCGACGAACGTCTTCGCCGCCTCCCGTGATTCACCGCGAACTCGCGAGGAGAGCACCATCGCATCGTACCCCCCGTCTTCGGCCCGGTTTCGGGCAGCGTCGACGGCAGTGTATCCGTCGGCCAACACGTGCGTCGTTACGCGGTCGAACACACGATCTCCGGGCTTTGGGGTTTCGGCGAGCTCGCCGGCTTCGCCGCGGTCCAGCCGTCGGCGGACCGATTCGGGGACCTCGAGGTCGTACCGATTCAGTACGTCGGCCGCATCGGCGTACGTCGTCGGATCGGGAACGAACGGTCCGGAGGCGATAACGTCGAGATCGTTGCCGACGACGTCCGAGACCACCAGCCCGACGACACGGGCCGGCGTGGCTGCCTCCGCGAGTCGGCCGCCCTTCAGGGCCGAGAGATGTTTCCGAACGGCGTTGATCTCGTGGATGGTCGCCCCCGCCGCGAGCAACGCGTCCGTCGTCTCCTGGAGATCAGACAGTGAGATCCCCTCGGCCGGTGCCGGCAACAGCGCGCTCCCGCCGCCGGTTATCAACCCCACAACGAGGGTGTTCTCGTCGGCCGCCGTCACCAGATCGAGCAGTTCCCGGGCACCGGCGACGCCGGCTTCGTCGGGCACCGGATGCGAACCGTACCGGACCTCGACGCGGTCGAGATCGGTTTCCTCTCGTTGTTCGCTGCCGGAGGGACGCTCCGTGCTATCTGCGTCACCTCTCTTGTCCCGATCGGTCACGACCACGCCGCCGGTGAGTCGTGGCCCGAGGATCTCTTCGAGTTGTGCTGCGACAGCGACCGAGGCTTTCCCTCCGCCGACGACGACGATCTCGTCGTAACCGGCGAGATCAATCGTCTCGACCGCATCGTCGACTGCCGACGGCCCGACCTGCAGTCGCGATCCTGTCAGGGAGACGCACGACTTCGTGACCGAACCAGGGTGGGCAGCCTGGATTCCCGCCTCGAGACAGTCGAGTGCGGTCGCGTGTGCCGGAGAGCGTTCCCGGCTCTCCCGATCTTCGAACATGCCGAACCGCACGTGCTCGGGTCTGATAAAAGCGCCACACTTTCACTCGACGCCGGCGATCGCATCCAGGTTGCAAAGTTCCGCCAGGTCGGCTCCGGTGTAGCCGTACTCTTTGAGAATCTCGTCTGTGTGTTCGCCCAAACGGGGAGGATACCGACGGAGTGACGCCGGTGTGCGGGAGAAATGCATCGGCGACCCCGGCATCGATACCTCCCCTGCAGTCGGATGTTCGGCTGTCCAGCACATCCCGCGGGCTTCGATCTGTGGATCCGCGAATACCTCGCTCATGTCCCGGACGTCGCTTGCCGGAACTCCGCGTTCCTTCAGCCGGTCGAGCAGTTCCTCGGTTCGGAAGGACCGGATCTCGGTTTCCAGCATCGGTTCGAGTTCCTCGCGGTTGCGGACGCGCTTTTCGTTTGCGTCGAACCGATCGATGTCGGCCAGATCCGGTCGATCGATCGCCTCACAGAACGGACGCCAGAACCCATTCGACGCGCAGGCGACCACCACGTACCCGTCCACCGTTTCGAACGCCCGATACGGCACGATGTTCGGGTGTCGACTCCCCATTCGCCCCGGCGGATCGCCGGTCGCAAAGTAGTTCAGCGCCTGGTAGCTCATCCACGCGACCTGGCCGTCGAGCAGACTCACGTCGATCTTCTGGCCGGTTCCGTCACCGAGTTCGCGCTCGAGCAGCGCCGCCAGGATCGCCTGCGTCGCGTACATCCCGGCCCCGATGTCGGCGAGCGCGACGCCGACACGCACCGGTGGACCGTCCTCGATCCCGGTGACGCTCATCAACCCTCCACGCGCCTGCATCACGATGTCGTATGCCGGTTCGTCGTGGTCGGGGCCCCACTCGCCGTACCCGGAAAGCGAACAGTAGACGAGACCTGGATTCTCCTCTCGGAGGGACGAATACTCCAGGTCCCACTCGGCCATCTTGCCGACCCGAAAGTTTTCGACCAGCACGTCGGCCTCTCGGGCGAGATCCCGGAACACCTCCCGTCCCGCCCTCGTCGCGAGGTTCAACGCGATCGAACGCTTGTTCCGGTTGACGCTGAGGTAGTATGCGCTCTCGTCGTCGAACGCCGGCGGGCGCCAGTCCCGTGTCTGGTCGCCCGTCCCCGGTCGTTCTACCTTGAGGACGTCGGCACCCAGATCGCCGAGTTGCATCGTACAGAACGGCCCGACCAGTACGCGGGAAGCGTCGAGGACAGTGATCCCCGACAACGGACCGTCGGATTCTGTCGGCTGTTTGCACTCCCCTCCCATCGACCGACGGTTCTCGGCCCGGGTGTAAACTGTTTCCCCCTCCGAGTTATTAGGAATGATATCTCGTCCGGCCAGTTTATAGGAACGAACGGAGAACTCCAGGGTAGACGATGTCGGAGAGTCGCGAGCTACGTCGGAGGAACCGTAGAGCGGTCGCACCCGTGCTCGGAATCGTGATGATGGTCGCCATCGCGGTGAGCCTCGCGGCTGTCGTCGGGCTCTCGGCGTTCGGCGTCGCCGACGAGATCGCGGACGTCGGGCCGAGTGCGAGCTTCGAGTACGACTACGAGTACGACGACGGGTGGGGAGACGGCGACAGTATAACCATCACTCACGCCGCGGGCGACGAGATTCGAGCCGACAGGATCGAAATCGAGATCCAGGGTGCAGACACGATCCCCGGTGAGAAAGTGTTCGACGACGAGATCGTGACTGCCGGATCGAGTGCGACGATCGAATACGAGACTGGACAGGAAGGCGAAAACTGGTCGGGAGGATCGACGATTCGGATCGTCTGGCAGGGGAGCGCAGGAGAGACCAGCGTAGTCAGTTCCAGAACGATTCCGGGGTGAATCGTCGGACCCTCCACGTGGCAGCGATCCCTGTCTGAGCCTCTCGGATCGACGTCAGGAAATATCTTCGCTGATAATTCGACGGACGCTTTTATGTGAACGGGGAGTCCCGTTCCGCCTGCGGCGTCAGACGATTTCGGCGCTTCACGTGCCGTTGCGCGGACCGAGTGCCCGACGGATCGATCGAGCCTGGAACCCCGCACGGGAGGATGAACCGACCGTCCCGGCGACACCGGCCGGGACGGGCGTGTGACGCCGCGGTACAGCCGACCGAATCCGACTACTCGCTACATCGGTACTGCGACCCCGACCGCGGTACCGACTCTCCTCACACTCGTCACGACTCGGTGACTTGAAACCGTGAGCGTCCGAACTACGGGCGATGGGAAACGCGGATCTCAGAGCGCTCGCGTCGATCCGGGAGGTGTCGTTCGACGAATTGGACGGGACGTTCGTCGCCGTCGACGCACACAACTGGCTGTATCGGTATCTCACGACGACGGTGAAGTTCACCGACGAGCGCATCTACACGACCGACGACGGCGAGGAGGTCGCCAACCTGATCGGGGTCGTACAGGGGCTTCCGAAGTTCTTCGAACACGATCTGACGCCGGTGTTCGTCTTCGACGGGGGCGTCACGGAGCTCAAAAGCGACGAGGTGCAGCGCCGACGGGAGAAACGGGAATCCGCCCAAGAGCAACTCGAAGACGCCCGAGATCGGGGTGACGCGATTGCGGCTGCGCGGCTCGAGGCGCGAACCCAGCGTCTCACCGACGTGATCCAGGAAACGACCCGCGGGCTGTTCGACCGTCTCGACGTTCCGTACGTCGAAGCCCCGGCAGAAGGCGAAGCACAGTGTGCGTACATGGCCAGGGTTGGCGACGTCGATTACGCCGGAAGCGAGGACTACGACACGCTGCTTTTCGGGGCACCGCTTACGCTCAGACAGCTGACGAGCTCCGGCAACCCGGAACTGATGGATCTCGAGGCGACGCTTGCGGAGCTGGATCTCACCCTCGAACAGCTCGTCGACGTCGCCATTCTCTGCGGGACCGACTTCAACGAGGGGATCTCCGGTGTCGGGCCGAAAACCGCAGTAACGGAGATCAAAGAACACGGTGACCTGTGGGGCGTTCTCGACGCGAGAGACACAGAGATCCCCGACGCGGAGCAGGTTCGACAGTTGTACTTCGATCCGCCGGTCACGACGAAGTACGAGTTCGACGAATCGATCGATCCGGACGTTGCGGCCGCGAAACAGTACGTGACCGACGAGTGGGAAATCCCGGCCGAGGAGGTAGCCCGTGGGTTCGAACGCCTGGAGGAGGCCCTCACACAGACGGGTCTCGATCGGTGGACCTAGCCCGGCCAGAGACCGTCCGACAGTGGCGGGCACCGCCCGGGATGTCTGCCGCCGACGGGGGCCGATCGACGGTCGATTTATACGTATGCGAACAAACCACACGATATGGAAGCCGAATTCGATTTTTCGGGGGACGTAGTGATCGTGACCGGAGCCTGTGGCGCGCTGGGAAGCGCCGTCTGTGAGGCGTTTCATCGGGCGGGGGCGACCGTGGCGGCAGTAGACGTCGTCGACGTCGAGAGCGACGACTCCCTGCTCGAGCTTGCCGACGGGATCCACTTCTATCAGGTCGATCTCACCGAGGAGACGATCGTTCTCGAGGCAATCGAGGGAATCGCCTCAGAGTTCGGCGGGATCGACGCGCTGTGTAATATCGCGGGAACCTGGAGGGGCGGGGATCCGGTCGAAGACACCGACACGGAGCTTTTCGACTTCCTGTTCGACGTCAACCTGAAGACCATGTTTCTCGCCTCGAAACACGCGCTTCCGCACCTCCAGGAGTCGGAGGGGGCGATCGTGTCCGTGTCGGCACGCTCATCCCTGGAGGGAGGCAGCGGCGACGGACTCTACCGGGCGTCGAAAGCCGGCGTTCGGCTACTGA
The DNA here is from genome assembly GCF_031432225.1 of Halalkaliarchaeum sp. AArc-GB. Taxonomy (NCBI): domain Archaea; kingdom Methanobacteriati; phylum Methanobacteriota; class Halobacteria; order Halobacteriales; family Haloferacaceae; genus Halalkaliarchaeum; species Halalkaliarchaeum sp. AArc-GB. The sequence goes on from NZ_JAVKGM010000016.1 coordinate 63,957, forward strand.
CTGAAACGATCGCCGAGGAGAACACCGGCGTCGTTCGCGCGAACGCGGTGATGCCGAGCGTCCTGGACACGCCGATGAACCGCGAGATGATGACACCGAGCGACGACTGGGTCGACCCGGCTGACGTCGCACAGGTGATTCTGTTCCTCTGTTCGGACGCAGCCCGGGTGACGAGCGGCGCCGCAGTTCCGGTGTATGGCGAGGCCTAGACAGCTATCGCTCGAGATCGACGGCCGAATCCGTCGCGATCCACCCGTCCGGGTTGTCCGTCTCCGAAAAGAGGAGCCGACCGGGCGAGGTCCTGACAGTACAGATTTCCGGCGTAAGGTCCCTCGGCTCCCGTCTCGGGGATGCGTCGGTGGCGTTCTCGTCGGGGACGTCTCGTGTCCTCATGCGAGAAGTTAGGCGAGCCTAAACTAATAGGGGTTTCGGCGATTCCCGTGGGGCGGAACGCTCCGACGATTTGCGTCTGAAATCAGCCGACTGCTACTGAGTATTCTCGGCCGTACCCGAACGATCGGCGGGCCGGGTGGCCGATCGACCGGTAATCACTACAATAATCATTGCGACGCGACAGAACTATGGCCGGGGAGGTAGCGCTTGCTGGTATGACCGAATTTTCGAGGCGAGTCGAGGAGATCTCGATAAGCGGAATCCGTGAGGTGTTCGAGGCGGCCGGTGAGGACGCGATCAACCTGGGACTGGGGCAACCGGACTTCCCGACGCCGTCACACGCCAGGGAGGCGGCCGTGGAGGCGATCCGGGCGGGCAAGGCGGACGCGTACACCTCGAACAAGGGCATCGAATCCCTCCGGGAGGCGATCGTCGCGAAACACGGGCGCGATCAGCGACTGGATCTAGATCCCGAGCGTGTGATCGCGACTGCTGGCGGCAGCGAAGCGCTCCATCTGGCCCTCGAGGCCCACGTCGACCCCGGCGACGAGGTCCTGATCCCGGATCCGGGCTTCGTCTCTTACGACGCGTTGACCCGACTCGCCGGTGGAACGCCGGTTCCTGTCCCCCTCAGGGAGGACCTCACCATCGATCCGGGCGCCATCGAGGCGGCGATCACCGACGACACCGCGGCGTTCGTCGTGAACTCGCCGGCCAACCCGACCGGCGCGGTCGCAAGCGAGGCGGACACGCGAGAGTTCGCCCGGATCGCCGACGAACACGACGTGCTCTGTGTCTCCGATGAGGTGTACGAGTACACGATCTTCGACGGCGAACACCACTCCCCTGCTCAGTACGCCGAAACGGACAACGTGGTGTTGATAAACGCCGCCTCGAAGCTCTACTCGATGACCGGGTGGCGGCTCGGGTGGGTCGCCGCCTCACAGCGACGGATCGAACGGATGCTTCGAGTTCACCAGTACATCCAGGCGTGTGCGTCCGCGCCCGCCCAATACGCCGCGGAGGCGGCGCTTACCGGGCCACAGGAGATCGTTCGGGAGATGTCCGATTCCTTCAAGCGCCGTCGGGACCTCCTCCTCGAGGGGCTGAACGACGCGGGTATCGACTGTCCGACGCCACGGGGCGCATTTTATGCGATGCCGAAGGTGCCCGACGGGTTCGTCGAGGAGTGTCTCGACCGCGGCGTGATCGTCGTCCCTGGGGAGGCGTTCGGCGAGAACGGGGCGGGATACGCCAGGATCTCGTATGCGACCGACGAGAACACACTCCGAGAGGCCATCGACGTCATGGAGGAAGCCGTCGCTGCCGTGCGCTGACCCACCTGTGACCGCCGTCCACAGCTCCCCCGATCCCGGCTCTCGAACCGTAGTGTCGGGAGGGGCTTTTTATAATTTCGGACGAAACCATCGGTACATGATATCGCTGGACGAGGCCGTGACTGCCAGACTGGAATCCCACGGCGCTCGCTTCGAGGTGTTGATCGACCCGGACGCAGCGCTTGCGATCAAACGCGGCGAGTTCGACGGGGAGCTCGAGGACGTGATCGCGGCAGAAGACGTCTTCGAGGACGCCTCCCGGGGAGACCGTCCCGCGGAGAACGACCTCGAGACCGTCTTCGAGACGACCGATCCAATGGAGATCATTCCGCGGGTCGTGAAAGACGGCGAGATACAGATCACTGCCGAGCAGCGCCGCGAGATGCAAGAACAGAAGCGCAAGCAACTGATCAACACGATTACTCGCAACGCGGTCAATCCCCAGATGGACGACGCCCCCCATCCTCCCGAACGGATCGAGCGAGCCCTCGAGGAGGCGGGGTTCCGGGTCGATCCGATGGAAACCGTCGAAAGTCAGGTGGACGAGGCGCTGGAGGCCCTTCGCCCCGTGCTGCCGATCAGGTTCGAAGAAATTACGATCGCAGTCCAGTTGCCCCCCGAACACGCCGGTAGCGGCCAGGCGAAGGTACGGGAGTTCGGCGAACTCGAACGGGAGGAGTGGCAAAACGACGGCTCGTGGGTGGGGGTCATCACCTTCCCTGCGGGGTTACAAAACGATTTCTACGACCTCGTCAACGAGGTGTCGAGCGGCGAAGCCGAAACGCGGGTCCTCAAGGACAAAGACGAACTCGGAACCCGCTGATCGGAGCGGGTTCGTCCGCTGATCGAACTGCTTTCGGTGGTTCGAGTGCGCTGACGGAGTGGCTCGCAACATACCACATTATAAATAATAATGTATTTCGCGTAAGAGCGGGTAGTTCGACGACGTCATGGACGCTGAATCCGGAACCGAGATCGTTCACGAGCCCACCCAGGAGTTCGTCGAGTCCACGAACGTGTACGCCTTCATGAAGGAGTACGGCATCGAAGACTACGACGAACTGATCGAACGGACTACGGCCGACGTTCCGGGCGTCGAGGAAAGCGGCGTCGACTGGTTCTGGGACGAGCTGGTCGACTACCTCGACATCGAATTCGACGAGCCGTACGAGGTAGTACGGGACGACTCTGAGGGACCACAGTTCTCGAAGTGGTACCCCGGTGGGAAACTAAACATCACACACAACGTCGTCGACCGTCACGCCGATCCTGAATCGGAGACGCGCAACAAGGTCGCGTGTCTCTGGGAAGGCGAGGACGGGGAGGTCCGGACCCTGACCTTCCAGGAACTCGGCCGCGAGACGAACCGGGTGGCGAACGCGCTCGAGGAACGCGGGATCGAAACCGGGGACACGGTCGGCCTCTACATGCCGATGGTCCCCGAGGTGATCCCGATACTGTACGGCTGCTTTGCGGTCGGCGCGATCGCGGTGCCCATTTTTTCGGGGTTCGGTGTCGACGCCGTCGCGACCCGGATCGAAGACAGCGAGTGTCGGGTCCTGTTCACCGGTGACGGCTTTTACAGGCGGGGAGAGCCGATCTATCTCAAAGAGACCGCCGATCGGGCGATCGAGGAGGCCGGCCACGTCGAGCGAGTGATCGTCTACGATCGCCTGGGGTCCAGCGAACCGGCGCGCGAGGAGGGCGACCGCCCGGCGATACCCTGGAACGATCGCGACGAATGGTGGGACGAGGCCGTCGGCTCCCAGTCCGACGAGTACGACACCAAGTCACTCCCCTCGGCACAGGAGTCGATGTTACTGTACTCGTCGGGAACGACAGGGCAACCGAAAGGAATCGTTCACACGCACGCGGGAGTCCTGCTGCAGTGTGCAAAGGAGTTGTACTTCGGATTCGATCTCCAACCGGCCGACCGGTTCTTCTGGGTGAGCGACATCGGGTGGATGATGGGGCCGTGGACCCTGATCGGGAACCACGCCTTCGGCGGGACGGTGTTCATGTACGAAGGCGCCCCGGACTATCCCGAGCCGGATCGGTTCTGGGAGATAATCGATCGACACGGGATCACCCAGTTCGGCATCTCCCCGACGGCGATCCGGGCGCTGCGAAAGGAAGGCGACCACTGGGTCGACGGGCACGATCTCTCGTCGCTCCGACTGCTGGGATCGACCGGCGAGCCGTGGGATCCGGAATCCTGGCAGTGGTTCTACGAAGAGATCGGGGGCGGCGAGACGCCGATCATCAACATCTCCGGCGGTACCGAAATCTGCGGGTGCTTCCTGATGCCGATGCCGATCCAGCCGCTGAAGCCGTGTACGCTGGGCGGTCCCGGGCTGGGGATGGCCGTCGACATCGTTGACTCGTCCGGGAAATCGGTCGCAGACGATCACGAACGCGGATTCCTGGTTGCTCGAGACTCCTGTCCGTCGATGACGAAATCGCTCTGGTCCGGCGACGAACGCTACCTCCGGGAGTATTGGTCGAGCTGGGAGGGCCTGTGGGATCACGGAGACTGGGCCAGAAAAGACGAGGACGGCTTCTGGTATCTCCACGGCCGGGCCGACGATGCGCTCAACGTCGCCGGACGGAAAGTCGGACCCGCGGAGGTCGAGGGTGCGCTGATCGAACACGACGCAGTCAATCAGGCTGCAGCCGTCGGCGTTCCCGACGAGACGACCGGCACTGCCGTAATCGCGTACGTGATCCTCGAACCCGACGTCGACGCCGCCGAGGGGTTGATGAAGGGCCTCCAGGAGACGGTCGGGGAGCAGCTGGGCAAGCCGTTCCGCCCCCGCGAGATTCTGTTCGTCGAGGAGTTCCCGAAGACCCAATCCGGGAAAATAATTCGTCGAGCGATGGCGGCCGCCTACACGGGCGAAGAGCTCGGTGACCTCTCGAGTCTCGAGAACCCGGAAGCGCTCGAGGAGATCGAACGGAAGACCTGACTCGCGTCAGCGATATTGACTGCCACGGGTTGCCGTCGCAGTTCCCGCCACGAAGGCTCCCCAAGGTACTTGACAACGGACGTAGGAGAATCGGTATGGTCCCCTCGACTGGAAGCCCCCAACGGAGAGACGTCCTTCGGTGGACCGCCGGTCTCCTTGCGGTCCCGCTTGCCGGCTGTCTCGACGCCCCGGAGTCATCCGACTCCGAGTCGGACATCGGTCCGGATCCGGAGAACGTCATCACGGACGTGACCGTCCTCAGCCAGCGACTCGAGATCGACATCGATCGTGGAGAGCAGATCGTCACCTACGACGAGAGCCACGACGACGCCGAGGGACAGTCCCTCAGGCTGCCGTACGTGATCGATTCGACCCACGTCGGTCTCCTCGAGTTCAGTCGGGAACTCCCAGATCCCGGACGGGTCGAGGAGTTCCTCCAGAAGACGGAGTACGACGACGCGTCGGTGCTGATCGAGGAGTCGTCGGTGTCGGCGTGTCGTCGAAATCGCCTCCAGTACGTCCACCGTCGATCCTCCGGATCCCGGCTGGCTCCCCAGTTCTGTTCGACGATGCGGGATCCCGCCGTCGACTGTTCCGCCGACGAGAACCAGTACCAGATTACGTTTATCCGGGTTCCGGTCCCCTTCGAGTCGCCGCCGAGCGGTTCCGGCCGCGGCTGGAGCAGTCGCTGTGAACTGCCGCCGGATCATCCCGCGAGCGGTGCGAAGCCGATAGAACTGGGGGGAGACCACAAATGAACTCCGACGATCGAACAACCGGCCGAGGTTCCGACCGTCCGCAGTCGAGACGGACGATCCTGTCGGCCGTCGCAACGGGCGTGACGTCCCTTGCGGCGTCGCTCTCCGGCTGTCTCTCGCTTCCCTCCGACGATCCACCGCCGATCGGCGTAGACGAGGAGGAACTACGCGAGATCGCTGCCATCGACGTTCCAGAGGTAACCGACCGTCTTCCGGTGTCACTCGGCGACGGATCGGTGGAAGAGAGCTGGGACCGCTTCGAGTCACTGCTGGATCCGATCCCGTCGGATCTCGCACCAGAGATTCCGAACGAGGCCGTCCGGAGCTACATCGCCGACTATCGCCAGCGTGCCCGGGAGCGACTCACCGACCTCGAGGAGGTCGAATCCAACTACGACCGGCTTACGACACTCGGGCGGTCGAGACGCGACGCAGCGGAGGCGGAAGCTGCCTACGCCGTCGCCACCGCCGGTCGGGTCCGAGAGGACGTTTACGAGGTAGTGGAATCCGTCGACAGAACGCGTCAGGAGATCGAATCCGATCTCGAACAAACGGGAGACGTCATACACGAAGCAGTGCTCGTGTACGACGCGATCGAAGCAGGTCTCGACAGTCTCGAGGGCAGGCTCGATCGTGTCGACACCCAGTCCCCGCTCACCTCCGAGGTCGAGGCTGTGGGCGAGGCTGCAGGGCGCCTCGAGTCGTCGAGAGCGCGGCTCGAACTGGTCGAGCTGCTGCTCGATCGACAAAAGCAGGGCAGCGATACTCCCCTGGATGAACCGATCGAACGCGCTACCTCGGAACTACTGGCAGAGATAGATCCGAACGTGGAGGCGCTCCCTCCAGCCGACTCTGACCCCGAGGAGGTGTTCGACGTTCCGGTGGCTGGCACTCCTCGAGAGATTGTTGTCGACGGTATCGGCGGGTCCGACGTGCTCAGGACGATTTACCGGTATCGCTCGCGCGTCGACGACCACCTCGAGAACGATCGCGACGCCCGGGCGCTTCTGGCGCTGTATGAACTCGAACACGAACGGCGAACGTTCGAGCGTCTTCGCGATCGGATCTCGGAGGGAGACCTCGACCGTCCAGACGACGTCGAAGCGGTAGCGGATGTCAAACGATCGGCAATCGAAGCGATCGAGGCGGCCCTGGACGTCGACTCGTATCCGCACCTGATCGGGAATCGAATCTCCGCGAGCGTTGCCGCTATCGGCCTGGCGGATCGAGACCTCGAGGAGGGACGGTACGGAGGGGACCGCGGTGCCGTGTACGCGATGGGACACTACGAAGTTGGAGGTGAGCGTGCGCGAACGCTTCCAGAGACCGCAGCGTGGTTCGCTGACGCACTCGAGTCGGCGTAAATCGCCCGCCGTCTCAGCTCTCGGAGAACAGTTCGTCGTACTCGCGATACTGATCCATCGGCCCGGGATCGGTGATCGCGTCCTCGATCCACGGTTCCTCTTCCCCGGAGTGTTCCTCGACGAGACTTCGGAACTCCTCGACTGTCACGGGGTCGTCGAGTTCGTTCATCGCACGGAACACGTCGAACAGGGTGTATTCGCCGTCGCTGCCGTCCCGAACCGCAGCGTCGACGGCGTACAGGAGGCGGGGTCCCCTGGTGTAATCGACGCTTTCGCCGTTCCAGGTCAACGGCTCGGACAACGTCGCGTCGGGATGTTCGGGAAGGGATTCGAGTCGACTCCGCACGTCGTCGTCGGTGACTTCCTCGTACTGTTCGGCCATGATTCGATACGAGAGGTATTCCGCGCTGGCTTCGGTGAACCAGACCATTTCGGTTTCCGCGTCGTATCCCTGGCGGAGATGAACGTACTCGTGTAACCAGACGCTCCCGACGTGGCCGTCCCAGAACTGCGGGACGGTTACGTACGCGGTCCCGTCGGCGTACGTCGCGCCTCTGTGCGGGAGCGCGTCCGGGGCGAGGACGATCGTGGCGTCTGTCCCGTGGGGCCCGAGATCGTACGGGGAGACAAACTCCGCGAGGAAATACGACTTCAGTTGGGAATCCGCGTCCATACCCGCCGGGACGACGACGGTGACGGTTGCGTTTCCGGCATCCCGACTGGATACGGAAAGGTTGCCCACCAACGCTTTATCGCCGACGGTCACGATCCCGGACTCGGGATCGCCGGCTGCGGTTTCGAGCGCCGGCGGCAAGAGGCTTCTGTCGACGACGACCCATCCCGCCCTGGCGTCTATCAGCCGGGGATCGACGTCGTCGACGACGAGCCGATCGGAACTACCTGATTCGGTGCGGTACTCGATCGTGACAGTTCCCTGTTCGGAGGCTTCGACAGTCGGACTCGGGCCGTCGGATTCCGAGCTATCGAGGACGGCACCAGGCGTGACCGCCGCGAACGGACCGCTACCCAGTGCGGTTGCGACGACCACAGCTACCGCGACAAACACGATGGCCGAAATCACGACACGTGGCAGGGGAACGGATGCTCGGGACCCACCACAGTCGAGTTCGGTTCGACCACTCGTGTTCCGTCCTGCCATCGTTCCGTGAACTGTAGCCCGTTCGAAAGAATAAGCGTTGGCCTTTCGTGGGTCAGGCCGGAGACGCTCGTCGGTCAGGACGACCGCATGAGTGGATAGCTCGCCCAAAACAGGGTCACGACGATGTAAATCGCCCCGACGACGCTCGCGACGTTGGTCGCTCCGAACAGCCCGATTGCGGCGACCCACGCGAGACCCGCAGTAAACGCCGTGAGCCGGATCGTTCGCCGTTCGGTCTGCTCGAAGTGTTTCCGAACGATACGCCTGACGGCGTCCGTCCTCGACACTCCCGAGTGTGACGCGTACGCCTCGATCTCCTCGATTGTGGCCTCGGAAAACTCCAGTTCCACCTCCACGTCTACTGGAACGTCGGGGTCGGCCGGTTCTCCCCGCTCTTCACTCGCCTGGGATTCGGCGTTGACAGTGCTCATACGTTGCTCTCAGCTCCAGCACACTGGAAATCAACTGGAAACCGACCCCCGTCGTCCGGCTGTTTTCCCTGGGCAGATATTTGGTAGTTATTAGCACACATATCCCCCGATACTCCGACAGACAAAATAAATGGTGGGTACGATACTAATATTCTGAAAACGCGAACTACTGCTGGTCGCTGTTAGGCGGGACGAGATTTCGGTGAGCGCTTTCGTGAACTACTCGATTGCCTACGATAAACGCTGACTCGGGACGGTTGATATAGTGATATGTAGTGTTTACATATTAAAAATAAATAATACATGTTATAGTACTGATAAGACTTCCACAATCTATCATTTTCGAATCCAATTAAATCTATTCACTAATAAATTAGAAAGTATAGCTCCCCCTGGCATCAGATCGGTGTCGGAACTGTTAGAACGTCATTTATCCTCATGCATCCTTACTCGGACCCGAGCTCACCTTCTTGTCGCTACGACGACGGAGTTGTTGGGTGCCTGCATATAAATATCTGATAGATTATTATTCGTCAAACCTATCTATTATATTGTAGTTTATTAGTCGCAAGAATGTTGGATCGATACGGATCGAAATCCAGTCCAGTTTTCGAGACAGTGTGGTCTCCCTCCAGTCACCAACTTCATTAGACCCTTGTCCGTATCCCACTACATGGCACAAGAGCCTGTCGTGTCTTTCAGCCCGTGGGAAGTCAACGTCGAGACAGAATCCGGCCGAACACTGCTGGAAGTCGCAGACGGGATGAACGGACGAATCGAGGCTCTCTGTGGGGGTAACGGATTGTGTGGAACGTGTGCGGTACAGGTAACTGACGGTGCCGACAACCTCTCACCGATGACCGACGAGGAGCGAACGGTTCTGTCGGAAGAACAGTTGGCGGACGGGTATCGACTGGGCTGTCGTGCGGTAGTAGACGGTGACGTCTCGGTTCACGTCCCGGCGTCTTCACGAAGTGAGGGAGAGATCGTGATGACCGAGGGCGTAGAGATGGACGTCGATCTCGCTCCTCACGTCCGTCTGTACCGTCTGGAATTCGACGCGCCGACTCTGGAAGACAACATTGCGGATCGCGAACGCGTCCTCGCAGCACTCGAACGTGACTACGGGATCGACGTCACGGAGGTGGATCGCCTCGCGATGACGGATCTCCCGTCTCGAATCCGCGAACGAGCGGACGACGGGACCCTCCAGTGTACCGCCATCGTGTACGACCGGGAGGAGCTGCTCTCGGTCGTCCCCGGGACTTCTCTGTCCGCATACGGGCTGGCGGTCGACATCGGCACGACGACCCTTGCGGTGTATCTAATCGACCTCAAGAGCGGCGAAATCGTGAGCGTCAGTTCTCAGATCAATCCTCAGAGCAGACACGGCGGCGACATCATCAGTCGTGTTCAGCACTCCCAGAAGCCGGACGGACGGGAAGAACTACAGTCGGAAATCGTCGAGGCAGTAAACGAGAGCATTGCCGAGGTGACCGAGGAGGCGGACGTCGCAACCGAGGAGATCTACGACGCCGTATTCGTCGGGAACACCGCGATGCATCACCTGTTTCTCGGCATCGACGCGAGCGCGGTCGCGGCCAACCCATACGTGCCAGCGATGCAGTCGTCGACGGCAGTGAAAGCTCGGGAGTTAGGTCTCGATATCCACCGGTCGTCGTATCTGTCATGGCTTCCGATCATCGGCGGCTGGGTAGGTCCCGACTTCGTCGCGGACATCCTCGCTGCGGGACTGCTCGATCGGTCCGACACTGTGGTCTGTATCGACATCGGCACGAACGGCGAGATCGCGGTCTATGACGGCGAGCAGGCGTGGGTAGCCTCGGCTCCGGCCGGGCCAGCACTCGAAGGAGCGGAGATCTCTCACGGAATGCGAGCCAAACCCGGAGCGATCGAGGCGGTGTCACTCGACCCCGAAACCTGGGACCCCACTCTCGAGGTCATCGACGACGAGAAGCCGATCGGGATCTGTGGATCCGGGATCGTCGATGTCGTCGCCCAGCTGTTCCTCGTTGGGGCGATCAACCGTCGGGGACGCCTGGTCGATCCCGAGAACGGGCGTGGTCGCATCAGAGAGACGGACGGGGGCGACCGGGAGTTCGTCCTCGTCGAGGCCGACGCGTCGGGCAACGGATCCTCGATCGTGGTCTCCCAGGAGGACATCCGCGACATCCAGAACGCCAAGGCGGCCATCCAGACCGGCACGAGTGTTCTGCTTTCGGAGGCGGGAATCGAAGACGTCGATCGGCTGGTGATGGCCGGAGGCTTCGGCAACTATCTCGATCCCGAGTCTGCGAAGCTGCTCGGAATGTACCCACGGGTCGATGCGGATCGGGTGGAGTTCCTGGGTAACGCCGCCGGTCACGGAGCGATCTACGCCCTGCTCGACGGCGACGCCAGAGCCGAAGCCGAACGGATCGTCGAGGAGGTCGACTACGTCGAACTCGCCGCCTGGGACGGGTTCCACGACGAGTTCATGGAAGCGATGTATCTCCCCCACCGGAACCTGGAGGCGTATCCCGAGGTGAAAGCCAGACTCGCTGACGTCGACGCCGATCGCTCCCTGTGAGGTACCGACTAACACGTACCGGGAGCTCCAAAAATTCGAAACCCGAGGGCCTAACAGTACTTTCTGGGTGCCTCGATCATCGCCCGCACGTTTTCTGGCTTCGCCTCGTCCATCGCGACGCCGGGCGCCAGGATGAACCCGTCGGGGCCGACGTCTTCGATGAGTTCACGACAGTATGCGTCGACGTCCTCCGGCTCTTTGGTGTTGAGAAGCGAGCTGTGGACGTTGCCCGCGATCGCTGCCCGGTCGCCAAGCGCCTCCTTCGCGTCGCGCATGTCGGTCCGGTCGAACTGCCAGACGACGTTCCCGTCCGGCTGATCGGCGATCGCCTCGAGTCGGTCGTCGTAGCTCCCCTCCGCGAACAGCCAGGGGACGAGTCCGGCGTCGGTGAGTGCGTCGATCACATCCCGGAGCTGCGGCCAGTAGAACGTCCGGAACTCCTCGTCCGACATGAACCCGTCGGCCCCCTTGTGCAGGGGAATAAACACCAACGGATTCCCGGCGGCCTGCGCCGAGCGGATCCCCATCTCGATCATCGTCGGGGTGAGACTGTCGACGGCTTCCTCGAGCACGTCGGGTTGCCGCTTGAGGTCCATCGCGATCCCTTTTGTTCCCCGAAGTGTATCCCCGAGAGTGTCGTAGGGTGCTTTGGTGAAGCCACCGAACGACCGGGGATACCCGGATCGAATGACCTCCTCGACGGTTCCGCCGACGATCTCTTGCCATCGAAGCGCCTCCTCGCCGGCGTCCATGAGCGTCTCGAGGGCCTCCTGGACGTCGGGCAATCCGAACGGGATCGCCATGAAGTGAATGCTCGGAATCTCGACGAGATCGGTGAAGTGTGGCAGCTTCCGGAACGGTTCGAGCGCACCGACGATTTCCGGGATGTAGTGGCGTAGCCAGAAGTCGGTCGGATCCTGAAGGAGCTGTTCGTAGTCGTCCGGACCCATGTATTCCTTTTCGAGCGCCTGATATCCCGTATCGGGGGACGCGCCGTCCCCCGGCCAGGCGTACAGGTTGTAATCCAGCATCTCGAGCATCTTCGCTGACGGGAGCAACGCGGCCGACAGCTGGTGGCAGTCGGGCTCGAGATCGTACACTGTCTCCTCGAGCGCAGCGGCGAGCGCTGCCGCGTCGTTCATCGCTGTTTCAGGCGTGATCCCCGCATGAAACACCGGATAGAAGGTGGCGCTGAGCGCAGTGGGGATCCGATCCGGCTCTTCGCCCCGAATGGCGGCCGCGAACCGGCCCGTGCGTTCCCGGTAGGCGTCCCGTGCCGCCTCGTCCTCGAAGTCGATTCCCACTCCGTTCTCCCAGTTCTCCAGTGTGACGTCGTGTTCCGGTTTCATGAGTTGCTGTCGTCGAGTCGGGTACGTTCGGTAACTCCGCGGTTCGGAGAGATGACATCCCAATCCGACAGTCGATCGTCGTTCATGGTAGTTCCCGACAGTTGTTCTTTGTTGGGGCGGAACTTATACTTTCACCTGACGTTTTTACTGCAAGACTGGTGACTGAGAGCTGATCTCTCGACTGATGGGTCCATCCAGCGTGAAACGGCCGATCACGTCGGGTCTGCCGGACGAGGGGGCTACCGGACGACGACCCGAAACGAAGAGGAAAAACCCGATCCTACTTCACGGAGTCGACCAGCGCGTGGATGTTCTCCGCGGGCGCCCGGTAGACGGTCGCACCGGGGGTGAGGATGAAGCCGTCGGGGCCGACGTCCTCGATAAGCCCCTCACAGTACTCCGTGACCTTCTCGGGCGAGCCGGTCTTCAGGACGCCAGTGGGAACGTTGCCGGCGACGGCCGCCTGATCCCCGAGCACGTCCTTCGCGCGACGGATATCTGTCTGATCGAAGTGCCAGACGACGTTTCCGCCCTCGGGATGGTCGTCGGCGAGGATCTCCAGCCGGTCGTCGTAGCTCCCTTCCGCGAACATCCACGGGACGTACCCCTCCTCGAGTACGCCTTCCATCACTTCCTTCAGAGTTGGCCAGTAGAACTCCCGGAAGTCGTCTTTCGACATGAACGAGTCGGCACCCTTGTGGAGCACGAACATGACGATGGGAACGCCGGTCGATTTCGGCCCGCCGACTGCGAGGTCGGTCATCATCGGAACGAGCGCCTCCGATGCCTGTTTGAGTTTTTCGGGTCGCTTGCGCATGTCGATCATCGTCTTTCGGGTGCCACGGAGGGTGTCGCCGATCATGTCGAACGGTGCCTTCGCGTACCCCCCGGAGGCCGAGGGATACCCCTTCGCGTTTGCCTCTCCCGACACGGAGCCGACCTCCATCTGCCACCGGACGGCTTCGTCGCCGGCTTCCTTCAGCGTGTCCAGCGCGCTCTGGACCTCCGGGTCCCCGAACGACAGCATCATCGCGTTCGCGAACGGGAGTTCCGACGCGGTCGCGAGCTGTGGGATCTTCGAGAGCCCTTCCGCCTCCCCGAACACGCGCGGGAGATACTTGCGGAGGAAGTACGCGTCAGGGTTCTCGATGATGTCGTCGTACTCGTCGGGCTTGAGATACTCGTCTTCGACCGCCTGGTAGGCGACGTCTTCCTCCAGACCGTCACCCGGCCAGTTGTACAGCTTGTAATCGAGGATGTCGAAGATCTTCCCCGACGGGATCGGCATCACCGGATTGTTGTCCGGGTCGAACGCGTCGATGAACTCTCGATAGGCGCGTTTCGCCTTTTCGCCGTCGTACATGAGCTCTTCGAACGTGACGTCCGCGAAGTGGCCCGCGAGGTAGCCGGCCCTGACCTGCACCGGAACCCGATCCGGTTCCCCACGTTCGATCGCGGTCTTCATGCGGCCAGCACGGGCCTTGTACGCTTCCTCGGCCTCTTCGCTCTCGAATTCGATACCTTCGCCTGATGCCCACGACTCGAGGCTTACCATATCCGTTCGGACCTACCGAAGGTATCCATTTAGTCTTTTCTCAAAAGGCTGAAGCAGCGATAACCCAGCGCTACCGCGTTACTTGCCCTTCGCCTTGCTGACTCGGAGTCCGTACAACGACAGCCCAGTAGAGAGGAGCCGCAACGCGACTGCGAGCGCGAGTGCGAGCGCGTATCCTCCCCAGAGGTCGTTGATGTACGCCATCACGGTCGGGCCGAGCACGATCCCGGTCCCGACGGAGAAGGCGTTGATGTAGCTCATCACCATGCCGATGTTCTTCCGGCCGAACAGATGTGGAACCGCGGCGTAATGGACAGCAGGTTCGCCGCCGAAGAAGAAGAACATCACTGCACCGACACCGAGAATGAGATACAGGTTCGTGTAACCGAAGTAGAACACCCCGATCAGCACCGCAGGGATACCGTAAATGAACGGGAGCGTCCGCCAGGGGCCGCCGAGCCGGTCCATCAGGTCGCCCCAGACGTACGCACCGACCGCAGTGAGCAGCCCAGTGAGCGACAGGAAGGTCGGAACTAGCCAATCGGCAACGTACGCTTCACTGTACCCACCGATGGTCAGTCCCTCGATCATGATCGTGGAGATGTTCTGGAGCAGGCCCATGTACGAGAAGGCCGCGCCCATCATTGCGAAGTAGAGGATCCAGAACTCCTTCATCTTCACCGCCTCCCCGATCGTAACCCCCTCCTCTTCGATCCGGTCTTCACCGTCGTCTTCCGCTCCGGAATCCTCTTCGGAAGCCGCGTCCGAGGACATCGCCTCGTCGGTTTCCCCGTCATCGGCCCCGTCGTCGTCCTCGTCGTCGAGAGACGCCGAAAGCACACCGGAATCGATCTCCTCTTGGGTCGGGTTCCGCCACAGTACGACGCCGACGATGACGACCACGGCCGCACCGACGATACCGATCAGCAGGAACAGGTCGTAGCCGAACCCAATGTAAGCGATCAGGCCCGCAACGATCGGCGCGAGGGCAACGCGTCCCAGCGGGTCGCCCATGTTGATGATACCCATTGCCCGACCCATTCTGTCGCCCCGGTACCACCTCGACAGTGTGGGAACTGCGGTTCCAGCGGTCATTCCCACCCCGATACCGGTGAGGAAGCTACCCGCGTAGTAGAACCACTGCGCCTCCGCCCAGCTGTCGATCGCGAACATCGACGCGAGCAGCAACATCCCGACGAAGAACGACGCAGCCGCGATCGCAAACGGAATTTTCGGCGTTTCCAGGTAATCCAGGATCGTTCCAGCGATCGGCGGCCCGATCACCATCACACCGACACCGACGGCGGAGGCACCCGCCGCGAGAGGTGCGACCGTATCTAGCCCGTAAACGTTCTGTAGATACGGATAAAACAGTGACCAGATCCCGAGATACGCCAGTATGAATCGCAAACCGGTGCCTGATGCCGGATAGAACCAGCGTCTATCTGGACCTACTCCTCGCTTAAGTATGGACATGTCTAACTCGAACCTCCATCCGCAAAACTAGAGGGATAGTAATTATACTTTTTGGCATCAGGACGCTGTCTCCCCGAAAAAGGCTGTTCCCACCGCGGGAACAGGAACTATCGGCCGCGGTAATAGCCGAGATACCGCGTCGCGTAGTCGTCGCGACCCATCGCGAGGTCGGCGACCAGCGCGGTTTCCTTCGCGGATTCGGCGTGAATGATCGGCACGTTCAGTCCGGCGTTGACCGCCATCGCGAAGAAGACGTTGTTGATCAGTTCCCTGTTGGGGAGTTCGAAGGAGACGTTGCTCAGACCGAGCGTGATGTTGTTGCCCAGTTCGTCGCGGACTTTCTCCATGGTGTCGAGAGTGACGCGACCGGCCTCCGAATCGGTAGACAGCGGAAGCGCCGCACAGTCGACGATCACGTCCTCTTCAGGAATATCGTGTTCGGCCGCGCGTGCGAGAATCGTTTCGGCGATCTGGAACCTCGTTTCCGCGTCGTTCGGGATCCCGTCGTCGTCCATCGTCAGGCCGATAACAGCCGTCTCGTACTCGGCTACGAGCGGAAGGATCGTTTCGAGCGACTCCTGTTCACCGTTGACCGAATTGACGACTGGTTTACCGGGACAAACCTGGAGCGCCTCCTCGAGGGCGTCGGCGTCCTCGTAGTTCGTGTCGATCACGATCGGCACGTCCACCGCGTCCGCAACGGTTTCGACCGCCTTCGGGAGGATTTCGTCTTTGTCTACCCCGTCGGCGTCGACGTTGACGTCGATCAGGTCTGCACCGTTTTCGACCTGTTCCACTGCCAGTTCGCGTACCGGCTCCATGTTCCCCTCGGAAAGCGCCGCAGCCAGATCGGAATCCGGTCGCGGATTGATGCGTTCGCCGATGAGATGAACCTGTTCGGTTCGGTCGAGAGTGATCGGGTCGCCGGCACCTTGTACGGTTGTCTGTAGTGACATACTACCCGGTTAAAATGACACCGCGCGCCAGTAAAAGGATTGTGCTACGTGTGACAACCACAATCGAGAGCCAGTCTAGCGCACGGAGAACGCCTTGACTGACGACAAAGTGATACCCGTGCGTGCGATTGTCACCAAGCGATCCATCTCCCCCGAAGAAACAATCCTGATTGTAATAATTAAACTCAAGATGTACGAAACGGCCATCTCAGGCCGTGAGACCCGCAATCTTTAAGGAATCCCACTTTGACGTTTCAACTGGTTACCGATGTCAGACGAATTTGTGCAAGCGCTGGCTGATCTCGAGGAGGAGAAAGCAGTAGAAATGGCCGAAGAACGTCTGGAGGCCGGCGAAGACCCGCTCGATATCCTCGACGATCTGAAGGCGGGAATGGCGATCGTCGGCGACCGGTACGAGGCGGAAGACTACTTCATACCCGACCTCATGTACGCGGGCGACATCATCGAGCAGGTATCCGAGATCCTCCAGACAGAGATGCCCGACGCCGACGAGGAAGATCCGGTTGGCGTCGTCGTCCTGGGCACCGTCAAGGACGACATCCACGACATCGGGAAGGACCTCGTGTACTTCATGTTCGATCTGAACGGGTTCGAAGTCCACGACCTGGGGATCGACGTCCCCGTGCAGGACTTCGTCGACGCCGTCGAGGAGCACGATCCCGACATCCTCGCGTTGAGTGGATTCCTGACCGCGGCGTTCGACTCGATGCAGGAGACCGTCGACGCGCTCGAGGAGGCGGGACTCATCGAGGAACACAACGAGGACGGGCTTCGAGAAGGAGTGAAAGTGATGATCGGCGGCGGACAGATCACCGACGACGTCTGCGAGTACGTGGGAGCTGACGGCTACGAAACCGACGCACCGGGCGGCGTCAATCTGGCGAAAGAGTGGCTCGATGCGTGATCCCACGGCTGTAGTGAACTGACCGGCGTTCATTCGGTACCGGTACGAACGCTTATTTTATCGCCCGACAAATCACCGGGCAATGCTCGGTATCGTCGCCTGTGAAACGCTGTATGACGAACTTCGGCGGTCGGCTCCCGACGCCGTGATCGAACTGATCCCCCAGTGGTACCACGAGTTTCCGATTCACGCTCCCGAATCGGAACGGATACACGACGCGATCCAAGAGCGAATCCGGACACTCGAGGAGGCGGGAGTCGACGAAATCCTGGTGTTGTATCACGATCCCGATGGCGTTGCCGGGATTCGAACCTCCGACGTGCCCCTGTACGTCCATCACGGCGGCGATTGCATCGAACTATTTCTCACCGATCGTCCGAAGGGCCCTCACGGGGAACGGAAGGCTGCGGGAACGTACTACCTGACCAGGGGCTGGATCGACGTGGGACTGGACTGTTATAAAGTGTACAAGGCGTACGCGGGCGAGCTCGACGAGGTAACCGATCGATTCGAGGAGGCAATGGAGAGACATCCGGACCTGCGCGTGACCTGGCCCCGAAGCGAACGGATCGAACAGGCCACGGCACGGAGCGAGAGCATGCGAACTCCTCCGGAAACACTCGTCCGTGACGTCGTCAGCTGCTATCACCACGTCGTGCTTCTGGATACGGGGAACCTCTACCCGTTCCATCAAAAGTATGCCGAGGAGTTTTGCGAGTTCGTCGCCGAAGTCGGCGGCGACGATTCCCCGTCGGCAAGCGTCTCCCTTTCGGTGATGAACGGCGATCACCTTCGTCTCGAACAGATCCTCGATACCCCAGACACGGCTCGCGACGTGGAACGGTACGCGGCTGGAACGCCCGTCCCGGAGCCGACGAAGGCGGCTCCGCTCTCCGAATCGCTCGCCGAGTGAACGTCAGCCGTTCGATCATACAGAATCCCTCCGGTGTCCCCGAAAGTGAGGAGAAAACGCTACGGACACGACAACCCAGCCGGTGGACTTCTGACTTCTTCCCGGTTTCCAATACGGCTTCAGTCGACTGATTCCTGTGTGAAAAAGACTTTAACTGTTACTCATGAACATCGCAGCTATGAGCCGAAACGGGATCCGGGCGATCGATCGAATGTTCGATATCGTCGAACACATTCAATACGTTGACGGTGCAGGCGTGTCGAAACTCGCGGAGGATCTGGGGATGGCAAAGAGCACGATCCACTCTCATCTTTCGACGCTCGAACGTCGCGGCTACGTCGTCCAGGACGAGGACAACAGCTATCACCTGAGTCTCCGATTCTTCGTACTGGGCGGTATCGTCCGTGAAAAGCGCACCGCGTACCGGCACGTGCGGCCACTCCTGAAGGAGATCGCCGAGGAGACCGGAGAGAGCGTGACCTACGTCGTCGAATCGGACGGGAAGATGGTCTTCATGGGAAACGAACGGGGCGAAGAAGGAATTCAGACTGACATCCACGCCGGGTTCTGTACCGAGCTCCATACGACTCCCGAAGGAAAACTCATCCTGGCGTATCTCCCCGAAGAGAAACGATCGCGACTCCTCGACCAGCTCAAATTCCCGCTCAAAAACAGGATCGGACGAGCCTCGCTCACCGCCGAACTGGAACGGATTCGGGAGGACGGCTTCGCGTACGGGCGCGAGTCGATCGTCGAGAGCGTCGGCACCGTCGCGGCACCGATCGTGGACAACCAGGACCGGTTTCACGGCGCCGTCGTCGTCGCTGCACCGTCGCTCAGATTCGACGACGAACGCGTCGAAGAGATCGCCGAGATACTGCAGTACAAGATCGGGAAACTGAACATCAACATCACCTACCAGGACCTGACGTACCGAATCGAGAGCGACATCAAAACCCGGTGAAGAGCTCTTCTAACTACAAAATTCGACAATAATGAACTGTTGTAATTTCAATACTCTCTCGCGTCGCTCTCGACGGTGTTTGCGTGACAAAATTACGTATGTAATTCCAACCGACTGTGGGGGAGTGTATCCCGATCGGCCGGCTGTGGGAGTGTATCCCGATCGGCCGGCTGTGGGAGTGTAT
>NZ_JAVKGM010000017.1:0-82754 GCF_031432225.1 Halalkaliarchaeum sp. AArc-GB
CGTTGTCGACCGCGCGCGGGAGCGCGGTCGCCCTCGGAAGAGCCGACAGCCGACGGTCTGATACGAAGGGTGTGGGCCAGTATCACGTCCACGCGATGAGTCGATTAGGTGTGTGAACCTGATTTCTTTATGATTGCGTCGTCGTGACGTATCCGGATGCGTGTTAGTCGAGAGGGACGAGTCGGAACTCACCGAAGCCGTATCTCGAATGCGTCCCGACGCGACAGACACCGTTTTTTGCCGTTTCGACGGGTGTGTCACCATTGTACGAGACGATCTGACCGTGATCGACGGTTCTGAGTCGGTACATCTCCCGCTGTTCGACGATACGTTCCTCTCGTTCGCGGAGGTCGTCCCGTGTCTCCGTCCACCACCAGGGGACGGACTGATCGTTGGCGTTCGGATACGCCGATTCGAGCACGAACGGTGTCAGTAGTTCCAGTTCGAACGTGGTACACGCCTCGAGGGTTGAGTAATCGAGCGCGTCGAGATCGACCAGTTGCGTGTCCACCAGTTCGGTGGTGCCGTATCCGTAGTTTCGCTTGCCCCCGAACTGGAGCCCGTCGAGTGAGTCGTCATCGATCGGCAGCACCTCCCCGTCGGTGGCATGCAGGTAGGCGCTGACGAACCATCGCGTCGGTCGCGTATCGAACCGATGCTCTTCCGGGAGTCCAACGATCGTCTCGGAAGCCAACGCCGGGTGGCCACGTTGCGGTCGCAGGGAGAGCGCGTTCACGGCGTCCCGGGGTCGCGTATCGATGAGCCAGCGCTGCGCCGGGTTCCGAAAGAGGAACAGATCCTCGTAGGCGGCGACCTCGGACAGTCCGTTACCGAGCGTGGGGTGTGATCCGGACTGTGAGTGCTCCTCCGGATACGTTCCGTACTGGCCCGGAACGAACATCCCATGGCTCGCCTGCAGCGTGCCGAGCATTTCAGCGGGGAGTTGCTGTCCGAGGGCGTGCAGGATGGCGTTCCCGGAGACGTAGTACGGGTGGCCGATGTAATCCATCTCCAGCTCCCAGTGGACCTGCTGAATCCGCGTCATCGCTCCGGCCTCCAGCCCCCGAAGTCCTCGAGGTACTGCAGGGCCGTCGACCAGCTCCGGATCCGGCGGAGGTTCGCGTCCAGCACTCTGTCGAACCGGTCGCGGTCCGTCTCCAGGGGATGAGCCGGGAGGTTCGACCAGGTACTCGCCCACGAGCGCCGAGGGTGGGTCCCGAGTCGGGTCGTCGGCCGATCGGGGGTCGGGTCGCCGGTGATCCGGAGTGCGAAGTCGCCGGTGTCGGTGTCGTCGTCGATCTCGGCGGCCTCGTCGACGGTGTCGACGCGATCGACGTAGACGGTCCGGTGGGGAACGATCACGTCCCCGGGATCGACGACGAGCCGGAGGTCGGCGAAGTCGTGGCCGGCCCGGTAGTTGTCCAAAAGCGCTGCCACGAGCAGGGTGTGGTACTTGAGGCTCGTGTACGGGTAGTACGACGACTCGTTGAACAGGGCGGCCACGTCGGAGGTGAGCCAGGTCCGGTGGGCCGTCTCGGGATCGGGGATCGCGAGCAGGTCGTCGATCGCCGACGCGAGGGTGGCCCGGGAGGCGTTCTCGAGGTCGAACTGCGTCTCGCCCGTGAGGACCGACAGGCGGTAGCCCGTCGCGTGGTTGTCGACCGTCTGTCGGGGGTCGGCACCGGGGCGGCTCAGGGCGGCGGCGTCCCCGTCGGCGCCGAGGGGAACGGTCCGGTTCACCGGGACGCCGGCGTGGGTCTCCGGGGCCGCCTCGTGGGGGTGCCCGGTGAGTTTGTGGGCGTCGTGGCGGTAGGCCACAAGCATCGGGTCGTCCGGGCGGGAATCGTTCGGGCGGGAATCGTCCGACAGGGGGTCGTCCCGATCGATGTCGACTGCCTCGCCGGCCATCTCACGGCCCCTCCTCGATCCGGCGGTGGAGCGCCTCCACGACGGCTGGACGGTGCTCGTCGGCCCAGCGGTCGTCCTTTCGGTCCATCGCGTCGGTGGGGGACGCGTGGCGGTCGAAGACGCGCTTCAGTTCGGACTCGTCGTAGAGGGGGTTTATCAGGTCGCAGTCGACGATCCCGGCGCCGAAGTTCCGGGCGCCGCCGAGCTGGTGCATGAAGCCGGTGGCGTGGGCGTCGAGGAAGTCGACCGCCTCCGCGAGGAGGCCGAGGAACTCGGGTTTCAGCTCCCGAAAGGAGAGGTGCCACGCCCCGTCGAGGTTGGCGACGGCGTCGAGTTCGGCGTTTCGGAGGGGCTGGCGGTCGTCGTCAGGGTTGCGCGAGACCACGTTGCGGTTGAGCCGGCGGTAGTGCCCCTCGGCCTGCCCCCGCGTGTAGTCCACCGTCGACCGGACGGGGCTGAACCGGATCGGGCGGCGCATCACCTTCCCCGGGCGGTCGCTGAAGCCCCCGAAGAGGTCGAAGATCACGCAGCCGGGGTCGGTGGTCGGGTCGTCGACGCAGGCGCCCTTCTCGTGGTAGCCCGCCTCCAGATCGCGGTCGTAGACGTCGCGTTTTTTGAAGTTGGCGTCGGCCTCGCCCGGATGGCAGGCGGTGCCGCCGGCTTCCTGGACGACGCGTTCCATCCCGTGGCGGAGCCAGCCCGACAGCGGGAAGGCGGGGATGATGCCGCCGATCTGGTTCTGGGGGTCGTCGTCCCGGTAGTTGTTGTTGGACGCGTGATGGCGATCGGTCATGATACTGTCGCCGATCACCAGGAGGTCCGTCCGGATGCGGACGAACGCGTCCCGCGATGCGATCGTGCCGGAAGGTTCAACTCCGGCGATGTCGTGGATTGTCATGCTTCGTCTCCGACGAAGCGCGGGGTCGGTGCGCCACCACCGGCTCGGATTTCTCCGCGGCGTCCCGCGCTTCTGATTTCTCGTTGTGGCGGATGGTATTTAGTGTTTTTGCTAAGCAAAATGTTTAGCAAATCGTTCGGTCGTTTGTCAGGCGTTTGGTTGAGCCTTATATATCCCGGCGGTGAACGTGGCGACAGGGATGGTCAACGAGCAGTACGAGCCCACCGAGCGCGAGGAACGGGTGCTGGAGCTGTTTCGGGAGGGCCGTCACACGGGCGAGCCGTGGGGGCGGGTGAATCCGCTGTACGTTCGGGAGCACTCCGATCTCGACAAGGGACAGGTGGAGTACGCGCTGCGGAACCTGGCGAACGCCGGGTGGATCGAGCAGTTGAATCGTGGGGGGTTGTACGAGTTCGTGGCGGATCCGAGAGAAGAGTAAAACCGCGGATTAAATGGTAATCGGAGAACGGGTAGTAGTATGGGACAAATTCGTTCAGAGTTGGAAACTCTTGAAGGCTCCTCTGTGCTCATTACAGGCGGCGCAGGCTTTATTGGAAGCCATCTCGCTGACCAACTCGTCGACTACTGTGACGTTACTGTGCTTGACGATCTCTCGAACGGCAATCGGGACTACGTCCCGGAGGCAGCCAACTTCGTTCGGGGAGATATAAGAGAGGGGGAGACTCTCGGACGAGCCTTCGAGGGGATCGATATTGTTTTCCATCAAGCTGCGATCGTAAGCGTCAACGAGAGCGTCGAGAACCCGATCGAGAGTCACGAAACGAATCTCGATGCGACGCTTACCATTCTCGAGGAGGCTCGAAAACACGATGTTCGTGTCGTGCTCGCGTCGAGCACTGCCATTTATGGCGAACCAGAAACGCTCCCGGTTTCCGAGGAGGATTCGAAGACACCGTCGTCACCATACGGACTCGATAAACTCGCTCTCGATCACTACGCACGCTTATATAACGAGTTGTACGGACTGGAAACCGTAGCCCTTCGCTACTTCAACGTCTATGGCCCACGCCAGGGATCGGGACCATATGGGGGAGTAATCAGTATTTTCGTCGATCAGGCCCTGTCGGGAGAGCCGATCACGATTCATGGGGAAGGTACTCAGACACGTGATTTCGTTCATGTCTCTGACGTTGTGCAGGCCAATATTCGTGCAGCGACGACGGATGTCGTCGGGGAAGCGTTCAATGTTGGCACTGGCACCGAGATCTCGATTCTGGAACTCGCCAAACTGATCCGAGATGTTTCTGACTCTGATTCGGAGCTCGTCCATGAATCGGCACGCCCAGGCGATGTCTCCAAAAGCCGTGCAGATATCCAGCGTATTCAGAACCGACTCGACTTCACACCTGAAGTAACGCTCGAGGAAGGACTAAGAAATCTCGTCGAATTTCGTCAAAACAGCGAGGCGGACGACTAGCTGTATTGGCGTTGGTTATATGTTGATCCCTCAACGCGCTAGAAGATCGGGTTTCCAGTGTGACTGTTCGGTTACTTCTCCCAGGGTCACGACATCGGCATCGCATTCTGGTGGCATCGCGTTTCGGGTGTCAAATACGAACTTCGCGGTTTTTCCAACGTACTCCAGATCGAAAGCGTCGTGATCCACCAGCAGGACGACGGCGTCTGCCCCTGCGAGGTCAGCCTCTTCAGGTGATCGAAGAAGTCGTCGGGCTGTTCCTTCATCGTCTACGTGCGGATCTACTACGGTTACCTTCGCCCGATCGTCCAGTCGATCGGCGACCCGTAGTGCCGGAGAATTTCGGGTGTCCCCCACATTGGGTTTATATGCAGCACCCAGCGCAACGATAGTCGCGTCCTCTGGTGAGATCCCTCGGCCTGACAACATCGTTTCCAGGCGATCGACGACCAGCTCCGGCATTCGCTCGTTCACCCGGTGGGCGTCCCGGATAAACGCCAGGTCTCCGTCGAACTGGTCGGCACGCCACACGAGGAATTGCGGATCGATCGGAATACAGTGGCCACCCACGCCGGGGCCTGGATAGAACGACTGAAACCCGAATGGTTTGGTGGCGGCTGCATCGATCGCCTCCCACACGTCGCCCTCAAGTCCTTCGGCCAGCGTGACCAATTCGTTCACCAGAGCGATGTTCACCATCCGGTAAGTGTTCTCGAGCGTCTTCGTCAGTTCGGCTGTCTCGGTTGAGTCGACTGGGTAAGTGTCGGCTACGACGGCGTCGAACAACTCGACGGCAGCCTCCCGTGCCGGATTCGTGTCGGCACCAACGACCAATGGGATCTCCTCGAACGGAACGTCGCCGCCGGGATTCAACCGCTCTGGAACCATGGCCAGATGAGTCGGTGCGTCGCGTCCCTCCTCAACGATTGGGGCGACGACTTCGCGGGTCGCTCCAGGATACACGGTGCTGGAGACGACGACAAGCGTCTTCCGAGAACCCGACTGCTCGGCGACCGTCTCGGTAGCGGCCTCGACGGCATCCATCCTGGGTTCCCCTGTCTTGTCGTTCATACCGGTCGGGACTGCGATCACGTACGCGTCACAGTCCGCGACAACCTGGGGTTCCGCCCCTGGCGTGAATCCGGAATCGAGCCCTTTCTGTAAGGCGGCGTCGCTCACGTCGTCAACGTAGCTGTCTGCGTGCAGGAGGCGATCGACTCGACCGAGGTCGATGTCGAACCCCGCGACATCGAAGCCAGCGGCAGTGAACTCCAGTGCCAGCGGGAGGCCCACGTATCCCAGTCCGATGACACCGATTGTGGCATCCCGATCCCCAAGTCGAAGGTGGAGGTCGTCGAGTGAATAGCTCATCAAGTCACCCCCGGTCGTGTTTCCGAACGTGCCTCGATGACGTCCGCAAGTATACGATCGAGATCCGTTTCGGGTGCCCAACCCAGCACGGACTCAAGCTTCGAGACGTCCGGTTCGCGTCGGTCGGGCTCCTCGAAATTCTCATCGAATGCCTCCTCGAAGGGAACGTGGCTGATCTGAGAGTCGCTCCCTGTCATCTCGAGTACGCGCTCGGCGAGGTCGTTTATACTTGTGGGGTTCGGAGCACCGACATTGAACACTTCCCCATGGGCGTCGGGTGTCTCCAAGAGTTCGTGGGTCACTTGGACCGCGTCTGCGACGTGGGTGAAACTCCGGGTCTGGGTGCCGTCGCCGTAGACGGTAAGGGGTTCCCCTGTTAGTGCTTGTTCGACGAACGTGGGAATTACCATACCATACTCCCCGGTCTGCCGTGGCCCAACGATGTTGAAGTATCGTCCGATCACGATCGGGAGGTCATGCTTGCGGTGATAGCTGAGTGCGAGGAACTCATCAGTTGCCTTGGCGGTGGTGTATCCCCATCGTGTAACAGTCGTCGGACCGATGACTCGATCGTCTGTCTCGGAAAACGGGAGATCTTCACTCTTGCCGTAGACCTCCGAGGAGGAGGCGATAAACGTCGGGATGTTGTCGGCATGGGCTGCTTCAAGTACATTTTCGGTACCGCGGAGGTTGATTCTGAGTGATTCGAGTGGGTTGTCGACGACGTTTTGGACACCGACGGCGGCCGCCAGGTGGTAAATAAAATCGACATCCTCGGCAGCGGCAGACACTGTTTTGGCGTTCCGGATATCGCCAGTATGCACCTCGAGTCGGTCGGTGTCGAGGTGTTCGAGGTTTGTGGCGTCGCCGGTGGAAAAGTCATCGAGGACACGGATTCGGTGATTCGTCTCGTTGAGGAGGTGATCGACGAGATGGGAACCGATGAATCCTGCCCCCCCGGTAATGAGAATCGTCATGTGATTGGCGATTCTTTTAGTCCGAGAAAAGAGTACCTTTCGTATCTTGCCTCGCTGTCATACTGTTCTTGGACGATTCACTTTTGAACTGATTGTGGAAATATCGAATATGTTTTCCTATACTCTTGCGATTGAACAGAATAAGGAAACCATGTCTGCACAACCACGGATATTTCATCTCATAACGAGGCTTATTGATGGTGGGGCAGTCAATGCGCTCGTTCCGATCGCCACCGAAGTCGACGGATTTGACGTGACCGTTGGATATGGTGCCGAATTTGATCAACATCTGGTCAATGAACTCCAACAGAAGGGAGTCGACACGAAACAGTTCCCTCTGATCAAGCATTACAACCCACTCACTGCGATAGGAGCTGTATTTACAGTTGCTCGGTACATCCAGAAGCACGAATTCGACATCATCCACACCCATAGTACTGAGGCAGGAATCATTGGTCGTACTGCTGCTCAACTTGCTGGTGCGCCAAACGTCGTACACACTATCCATGGAGTCCCATTCACGGAGGACCGAAATGACATTCTCAACTGGTTTGTCAAGCAGTGTGAAAGAGTGGCCGCACCGTGGACGGACGAGATGATTTCTATCGCAGATGTGATTTCTGAGGAATATCTCTCGAATAATATCGGCCGTGCAGAACAGTATCGGACAATCAAGTACGGCATCGAACTTAATGAGTTTCACGACGCTTCGCCAACAGATGATCTGCCCGGGTCTGGCGTCCGAATTTTAATGGTAAGTCGACTAGTAGAGGGAAAAGGATTCGACGTTCTCCTTGATGCAGTTGAACGTCTCGATGCAAACGATCTGTCCGTTCTCATTGCGGGAGATGGTCCGCTTCGCGATTATCTGATGACTGAAATTCGATCACGGGGGCTCGATCAGACCGTTTTCCTTTTGGGGTACCGAGAAGATATCCCGGAGGTCATGTCTGGTTGTGATCTTCTCGTTCTTCCCTCATTTCGAGAGGGAACACCCCTTGTCATCATTGAGGCGATGGCTACCGGCCTTCCTGTTCTTGCAACCAATATTGCTGGAATTCCGGAAATCGTTGATCAAGAGGAAACAGGAATACTTATCGAACCTGGAGATGTGGACCGGTTGGCGGATGAATTAGAGCGGTTCGTTCGTTCTCCGAGGTTACGTAAACAATTCGGGCGGGCTGGCCGCCAGCGGACGGAACACTTTTTGACTGATCGAATGGTGTCCGATTATTCGGAAGTGTATCACGGCTTGATTTCTAATGGTGGATGAAAGTCTATTCCCGGTCAGAAATTTGGCCTGATCTGAGGTCCGGACTATTCTCGCTCTGGAACGCCCACTTGAATTCGATCTGTTCTGCAATTCCGATTCCGCCGAACAAAAAGATCACCCAAAGGAACATCTGTCTATGTCGCATCCCTGTTCCGTAGTTCACGGTTCCAACTCCATAAAGAACGACAGCGAGAACGAGCCCGACGATAAGGCCTGCTGTTACAGGTTTGTTTTTTTGGATCATCGAGCGTATCCCCCACATTCCTGCAAGAGTAAATCCCATACTTACTATTCCTTCAATGCCGACAAGCAAATCAGGCATAGTTTCTATCATCCAAGGGAACGGAGCATAAAGGAAGTATACTGCTCCTATCCAGCTAAAGGCTGCAAGTTCAAAGACTGTTTGCGGAATAACATCGGGAAGATATACTGCCCGGCCCCTCGCACGTAGTTCGCGTGTACGCGCCAGGAATTCAATCCCGTCTTGTATGACTGGTAATGAAAGAACAAATCCAATCGGTGAAAGTGCGGCTCCGATTCCGAGGGTACGTTTCGATAAATATCCTGATGTAATCGCGTACCCGGTGACGGCGGTAGCTATCGCAGCAGCATAGACGATAACATTATCATCCCGAAGTAATAGCGCAACGTGTAGAAGGCCTCCGGCGAGAACATAGGAAATTAGTCTCGATCGTTTATTTGAGGGAACCAATAGCACGCGTGCTGCCGTAGTAATTCCAAATAAAACGAGAGCTTCGCGGAGCAAGGTACTGTGGACCGCGACGATACTCGGATAGAACATCATTGGTAGTGTAGCGATGACCCCTGCTCTATGAGAGTGATAGTAGCGAGCTAGAACATAGACATTATAGATTGCAAAAGCCCCCAAAAAAGCAGTTCCAAGTCGTGCGTAGAGTCCGCTTGGCCCTGGAAGTAGCCAGAACGGAGCGAGGAACGTACCCCACAGTTTATAAATTTCTGGGGAAGACAGTGGAATCAAAAATTCGGTGATTTTCAATGACCCTGATGTCAACAAATACGGCTCGCCTTTGAGTATACCTTGTGCGATTAATGCTGCAGTATTCTCAAATCTGACAGCATCAGCTGTGGAATCCGGATTGAGGTTTGTAACAGTCGTTATAATTGCGGCAACAATCCGAATACAAAACGCGACAGCGAAAACTGGCAGTGCTTGTTTTGTGGCCTTGTCCATTGATTTCGTTAGTGCCTCCGTCTTTTCAGACGACGCAATCGAAGCTTGTACAGCAGATTATCGTACAGCTCATTATATATGTCGGAATATTACGGATAGCCAGAGTATAGACGGTGGCATTTTATATTATACGATAAACACATTGTAATTAATACCCTTTTCGATTCCACGGCATTAATAATCGGAGGTGATAATCTAGCCAACTGATGGAAGATACTCGGCCCCGTGTTTGGTATGTTATCGGGAACTTGTCGGTAGGGGGGGCAGAGCGTACTTTACTGGAACTAGTGAATGGTCTTGATCTTGACCAATTTGATGTTTCCTTGTGGACGATTGAAGATAAGAATCCACTTGCAGAGGAACTTCCTAACTCTATTACTCTACGATCCCTTAATGCAAAAAGCAAATTAGATGTTAGAGCACCGTTGAAATTCTTCCGCGCAGTCAGACAGGAACAGCCAGATATAATCCATTCTTTTCTATTCTATGATAATCTACTCGCAATATTGGGTGGGAACTTGAATAATAATACGACAGTTATAA
This sequence comes from Halalkaliarchaeum sp. AArc-GB, assembly GCF_031432225.1. Taxonomy (NCBI): domain Archaea; kingdom Methanobacteriati; phylum Methanobacteriota; class Halobacteria; order Halobacteriales; family Haloferacaceae; genus Halalkaliarchaeum; species Halalkaliarchaeum sp. AArc-GB. Next base: position 9,622 of record NZ_JAVKGM010000017.1, read on the forward strand.
CCGGGGTTCGAACAGTCCCTAATGATCCAACCTTCATTAGAAGTAGTGTTCGAGGCTTTGTTCATTCTCGTGCGGACCACGTCGTCTCAAATTCTGAGTCTGGTGTTGACTTTATCACGGAGCATGGTGTAAATCCACAAAAAGTCTCCGTGATTCGAAATGGTCGTGACATCTCTCGGTATCGAAGCGGGAAGGCGACCCCTGAACTACTGGATTCTCTCGGTATTCAGAGAGAACATCCTGTAGTCGGAACTGTCGGCCGTTTGATCGAACGTAAAGGCCACTACGACCTTTTGGAGGCATGGCCAACCGTTCTCGAATCCAAGCCAGAGGCCCAGTTGTTATTCGTAGGGGACGGCCCTGAGAGAGACGGTCTTGAGGCAAAAGTACAGAATTTGGGTTGTGGCGATTCCGTAGTTTTTGCTGGCCAACGAGACAACGTTCCTGATCTCCTAGACGCAATGGATGTATTTGTATTCCCTTCTCACTACGAGGGACTCCCGGGGGCATTGATGGAGGCGATGATCGCCGGCCTTCCCATCGTGGCCACGCCCGTTGACGGGAACTCCGAACTCATTGACGACGGAAAAACGGGATTGTTCGTGCCTCCGCACGATAGCGACGCAATCGCGAACCAACTTGTGGAACTATTGGATGATAGCGGTCGACAAGAAAAATTAGGAAGTACAGCAGCGGCTTATGCGCGTGAAGAGTTTACGATAGAACGGATGGTTTCTGAATTTGAGGATCTCTACGCCCAGGTTACAGAGCCAAGATAGTTTAATTCACTTCTGAAACTGCGTAGAGATATTTTCCTGAATCACTCGGCGGAATCTCTGAAACGAAGTTGTAGTCAACGGTACAATCATCGCCCAATACCAACTGAATCTTTTCGGTAATCTCTTGGAGACTATTGGAATAGTCCTCCTCAACTCGAGTTTGTGGGATACTGGGCACGCACTTTACGACCACGTGATCGTGTTTCTGCTGCACGACTTGGAACTTCTCCAGCCATTCGGGATCAAGGACGACCCCGAGAAGATGGATAAAGTATTCAGGCGAAACTACGTCGCCATCTTTCGTGTAAAACATGCTCGTTTCTCGCCCGGAAATCTCTTTTAGAACGGGGAATGGAAGGTCACAAGAGCAGTCGTACCCTCCCCATACAGCCATATCACCGATACGATACCGGATAAACGGCATTGAATAGTTAGTTAACGATGTGACAAGAACATGGCCTTGTTCTCCTTTGTCGACGTGGTTGCCATCATCGTCGACGACTTCAACGAAGTGAGTTGGAGACGAGATGTGCAGACCTTCGTGGTTGGAACATTCGCAGGCGATATCCCCAACTTCTCGGCTCCCGTAGCGATCGTATACTGGAGCGTCGAATGTCTGTTCAATCTGCTCTCGCATATGAGGATAGAGCTTCCCTGCAGAAGTCATTACGGCTGTCGGTGAATGAACTTCGAGACCTTTTGCTTCGGCGAACTTCGCTAACTCATATGTGCTATCTGCATATCCCAGAAGTTGAACGGGCTGAAACGAGTTGATTTTCTCTACGTATTCTTTCATATCCTCCTCCGTCATTCGAAAAGAATTGAGCCAGATCTCATTTTTCAGATATCGCTTAATCCTCGTCATGATCTTTTCTTGACCTTGAAACAGATCCCGTTCAGAACCCCACAGCCTGACTCTTCTCTCTCCTATATAATAGCCACTCCATTCATCAAAAAGAATCGTTACAGCTCGTGCCGAATCAAGGTATTGCTGATCTTGGACAAATTCAACTGGTTCACCTGTTGATCCGCCAGAACGATTTCGAAAGAAATCTCTGTTTTCTAAATTTTCTACTGATATATTTCCATTTTCATTTTTTAAAGTTTGCTTTTGTAGCACTGGGATTTTTTCCATATGTTCCACTTTAAATTTCTGTACGTCATTTGTGAGGACCGAATCAGGAATCTTTTTAGAATAATATGGAGAATTGTTATTTGCGTAGTTCAATAGTTCTAAAAGCTTTTTAGTCTGGTATTTTCTGACTTTCTTTATCTCATTAGTTGAAAGTGACCGAAGTACTTCTAATTCGGTCATTGTGTCGGTCTGGAACCTAACCGCAGCTGTATATAGTATTTTATGAATTTTTGACCACATAATTGTGCCAGATTATTGTGGAAGAGGGATTATAAGTGACGGATGATATTTCATCTTGGAGGCGTTGAACCTGAGTCGTTAGTGTAACTACCGATGATCATCAAACCCATGTTATTTAAGTGTTTGATGTCCATCTGGAGTTTCTTGTAATTCAAATACATTAACAACCAGTAATAGAAATTTATTAATATACCTTTTGATCTGGTCGCCGAATTCGAATCCTGTTTTTCCCATGAGGGTAAAAAATAAGTAATAGTATGGCAACAAGAAATAGGGATTATATTGAATTGATTTTATCAATGCAGATCTTGCACTATCTATATCGTCGTCGTGGATATGAATGAAGAATCGACTATAGTAGTGTTTAGCATGTCGCTTATCGCTGAGTATATCACCGTGACGGCATAATAATTGTTCATTCGCTTTTTGTTTTCGGTCGAAAATTGACGATATAGCATCTGGTGATAGATGATATGTTGCTAGACAGTCTGATATTCCTTTGAATTTAAAGTGTTTAGCCATTCTGAGGTAGAATTCATAGTCTTGTCCAGCAACCATCTCTTCATCTAATATACCTACTTCCTCAAATACTTCTGACCGAAATGTTACAGCTAAAAAACTCCCGATCTCGTTCCCGTGCCGTAAATCATCTAGAGTTAATTCTTGATTCTTGGTTCTTCGAACCCCTAGCATCTGGTTGTCCTGAACACGTTGGTAAGAATGATATACGGCACCAAATTCATCTGAAAGGCTATTCAATCTTGAAATTGTTTTCTCTAACCGCTTTGGATGGTATTCATCGTCCGAATCCAGTATTGAGATATAATTGCCGCTTGCTTTCTTAATTCCAATATTTCGAGCGATGTTCGCTCCTCGGTTGTTCTGGAGCTGTATGTATTTGATGCGATCATCGTCATACTCTTCAACAACTTCCTCCGTACCATCGTCAGATCCATCATCTACGATTATATATTCAAAATCACCAAATGATTGAGAAAGGACACTCTCGATCGCGCGCGGTAGTGTTGTTGCCCTATTATAAGTTGCAGTGATTACACTCGCTTGGGGCATTTTATCGTACTTACTTTGGGGACTCGCTGGTGATGAACCTTCGGGAGTAAAAGATGATGATTGTATGATCGAACCGTCTCGTCCGCTTTTTTCTCCGAAGATAGAACCCGTCGGCAGCGCGCTCGCTCCCGCGATCCACGGTGGACCGCCGGAGACCACGATTATCTACGGCAAGACCGGCACCGGAAAATCACTCGTTGCGAGGTGTGTGACGAGGGAGGCGAGACGGCAGGCCGCCGAGAACGGCTACACGCTGGCGTCGGCCTACGTCGACTGCTCCGACTACGGGACGGAAACGCAGGCGAGCCGGGAGATGGCCCGCGACCTCCGGTCGATCCTCGGCGATCCGGCGGCGGACAAGTCCATTCCCCGGAAGGGGATCGCCGCGGCGGACTACCGCGACATCACGTGGGAACTGCTCGCAGAACACGACGTGGACGCGTTCGTCGTCGTGCTCGACGAGATCGACAAACTCGAAAGCGACGACCTGCTGCGGAGCCTCTCTCGTGCCCGTGAAAGCGGGAAGTCCGACACGATGATCGGCGTGATCTGCATCAGCAACAAGATCGAATACCGCGACCGACTCGGCGAACGTGTCGACTCGTCCCTGCAGGACAACGAACTCGTCTTCGATCCCTACGACGCCACGCAGCTCCGGGCGATCCTCGATCACCGCCGCGACGCCTTCGTCGAGGGAGTTCTCGAGGACGGCGTAATCTCGAAGACCGCCGCGCTTGCCGCCCGGGAACACGGGGACGCACGCAAGGCCATCGACGTGCTCTACGAGGCCGGGCGTCTCGCCGAAAAGGAAGGCGCCACGACCGTCACCGAAGGTCACGTCGACGCCGCCTTCCGAAAGGCGGAGATCAACCGCTTCCAGCGACTCGTGAGTGGACAGACGCCGCACGTGAAACACGTCCTTCGCGCGCTCGCGTTACTCACCGAGACGACGGAGGGGACGCGGTTCCGCACTGCTGAGGTGTACGACGCCTACGGGAAGGTCGTCAGTCAAACGGAATCGTCTCCGTTGAGCTACGATCGGGTCCAGCGCCTTCCCAAGGAGCAGGCGTTTCTGGGCATCACCGAAAGCGAACACACCGGTGGCGGTCACGGGGAGGGGAGCTATCGGGTCCACCAGTTGCTCCGATCTCCCGAGGTCGTCGTCGAGGCCCTCGATCGCGAGTAGTACACTCGGTACGAGGTGTGGGGGTACGAATACTAGAGGGGCTCGGGTGTGAGAACTCACTCGGTACGAGGTGTGTGAGTTATCGGGTACCCGTGTTCAATATCTGTTGTACGATCGCACTGTCTCGACCGCTTTTTTCTCCGAATACGGAATCATCCCATCCGGATCCGGATACCCGATCGCCATCAACATGACGACGTTCTCGTCACAGTCGAGATCGAGGAGTTCCTCCATCTGGCGCTCGTTCTCCGGAATCGCAGGCCAGTTGATACTGCAGGAAGCGAGCCCCTGCGTCTCCAGTGCGAACTGAAACGCCATCGCAGCCAGACTCGCATCGATGTAGATCACGTGCTTGTCCCGGTCGTTGAAGTATGCCCGCTGTTTGCCGACGATCACCGCGAGAAGAGGAATGTTGTCCTTGTATCCCGACGCGCCGATCGCTAGCGATGTGATCTCGTCAATCATCTCCGGATCGTCGTACAGCCGGAACTCGTAGGACTGCCTGTTACACGCGCTCGGAGACTGCATAGCCACCTCCAGCGCGTCGTCGACGGGTTCTTTCGGAACGTCCCGCTGTTCGAACCAGCGAGTGCTCGTTCTCCGAACTGCCAATTGCTTTAGTTCGTCTATCGAAACGGGAGAGTCGTCGAGCTCCTTCCGCGGAAACGGAACGCGGTTGTCTGGGGAATAGTCGATGCCAGAGAGGAATTCAACGAACTCGTCTTCGGCTTCGGAGATGATGTCTGTCCGTTCGACGGTATCGAAGTACTCGACGAGAACGTCGACTGCCCACCGGAGCTGATCGTCGTCGTTCTCCGGATCCCATGCTGTGATCAGGTCACCGACGACTTCTCTAATGTACGATTCTGCAAATACTGGCCTCCGATCCTTCATTGAGAGGCCCTTCTCGATTCGATGGATACTCCTGATAATCCGATGACGAGGTGCCTGCTGCTGTTCTTCGAGTTCGTGATATTTTGCGATACCGCACAAAACGGAACGCTGCTCTCGATAGAACGTTCCCTTGAGAAGAAAGAAGAGAGCAGTAAGTACGCGTGATCGGGCTATTGTCCGAAAAACCGTGTTCTTAGGGAGAATTTTCCAGACGAAACGATCGAAGAATTTTCTCAGGACGAATTGCTTTCCCTTTCGCAGAAGGGACCATCCGCCCTCTTCACGGTATGTCGATTTTGCTCGGGAGGTGAGTGACGGCATCTTTCTGAGTACGGAACCCCGGATAGCACTTCAATTCTCTCTTTTCGGGACGGTATCGGGTGGCTTATATTGATTGCAGAAATGGTTCTAACGCATGTGCGGTGAGTATCGCAAACCCATTCGGAACGTCTCTCTCGTAGCTGCTGTCGAGAAACGATTATTGTCCGATCTGTTTTTCACTGACAAGGAGGTTTCAACGCCTTCGAGGGAAGGGGATTCTATCGTCATCGTCGGTGGTGAACTCTTCAATAAAGGAGCGCAGGCGATGACGTTCACCGTCGTAGATCAGATGTCCAAACGATATCCGGAGAAGGACGTCTATCTTCTTTCGGGGCGGGACTACGAACGAGATCCGGATGAGAAGGCTCAGTACGAGTTCAACATCCTTCCTTGGGGACCAGAAACGCAGTTGTCTCTTCTCTCTCCTGAATTGGACTTCGGAAACACCACACAGTATCCGAAACAGGATAAAAAAGCAGTCAAGAATGTTCTCGAAGACTGTAGTATGTTAATCGATATAAACGGATTCGCTCTCTCATCGCAGATGGGTGCAAAGACCTCATTCATATATCTCACCGATATTCTTATCGCAGGTGAATATGACGTCCCGATGTACATACTTCCTCAGTCTATTGGACCATTCGACTATTCCTCAGCATCGAAACTCTTGCTCAATCCTCTGATGCAGACCTATCTTTCGTACCCGGACGTCATCTGTCCTCGAGAACAGGCCGGTGTGAAGTCGCTCGCACCGTACACCCGAAATAACGTTCGACGAGAGTTCGATATCGTATTGCAGAACGAGGGATACGATCCCGCCAATATCTACACGTCCGAGCCGGATCTCGAACGAAAAGATCTCGAATCGGAGGCTGTCGGTATCGTACCCAATTCTCAAGTGTTCGAGCGAACTGATCCCGAAGAACTCTACTCGGTTTACGACGCCGCTATCGAAGCACTACTCGAGAATGGAAAAACGACCTACGTACTCAGACATTCGATCGAGGATCTGGACCTCTGCAGGGAGATAGAGAAGCGTTTCAGCGAAAACGACAATGTTGTTCTCTTTGAGGAGGATCTGAACGCGATCGAACTCGAACACATCATTCGTCAGTTCGACTTCCTACTCGGGTCACGGTATCACTCGCTCGTTCACGCTTACAAAAATCAGGTCCCTGCGATCGCGATCGGTTGGGCAGTCAAGTATCGGGAACTTCTGGATAGATTTGACCAGTCAGCCTACTTTTTCGAGGGGCGAGACGAAATCGACGAGCAAGAACTGGTTTCGGCGGTTGAACAGATGTGTAATTCTTACGACTGCGAGTCGGAATTGATTGGGGAAAAAGTCGATGAAATTCAGCAAAACGATTTGTTCGGCGATCTATTTGACGACTGATTCGAATGGCTCGAAACCTGTTACGAGCTTTCGTCTCGATATGCGGGTCTAGGATCGGTGTTATATTCATGGGCATAATGACAATTGCGATAATCGTTCGGCTGCTCGGTAGCGGCGGGTAGGGTAACTACACCCTCGGTATGTCCGTTTATAGCCTACTTTTTGTGTTCACGGAATCAGGGATATTTAACGGCGTACGCAAATATATCGCCGAGGATTGACCCGTCAGAAATTGGGCTAACGATGTCTTTGGATTCTATTTTTGGAGTACGCTCTTGTGTAGCACATTGTTGATTCAGAGAGTCGCTTTGATATAGTAACCATTAGAAGTAATTACTCACTACAGGGAGACTCAATTGAGTCAGAGCCGTGTCGATCGTCCGTGTAAGCTCGTTCAGAGATTCGAAGTAGCGGTTGCCAAGCGCCGATTCTAGCTGTCTCCAGCATTCCTCGACCGGATTTAGATCTGGCCGATACGCAGGTAACCGAACGAATTCGATGCCGTCACGGTCCGCCAGGTTCGTGACGGCCGATGCTCGAAAATAGGACGCACCATCGTGAACGACGATCAAATCCTCTTCGAATTCTTCGTATATTGCCAAGATGAAATGTTTAGCGTGTTCGGCAGTGACGTATTCGGGAAATCGCGAAAAGAACGATTCACCGTCTTCGGTGACTGCCCCGAGCAAACACGTCCAGTCGCGCAGGCCAGATAATTCGACGTTTGGACGCGAATTTCGTTCGAACCAGGCTTGTGTCGGATCGCCATTTACCGACGTTTTCGTCTGATCGATGCACACTACTTTGGCGTCCAAATCCCTGCGCTTTTTTTGAGGATTTGGTCGAACTCCTCGCGATCTTCTGGTTCGGCTTTGGCGTTTGCTGGACGAGGTTTCTGGTAGCTAAGGCCGGCTTCTTTGAGCAATCGTCGGCAGCTCGGTATCGAGTACTCCACGTCGTACGATTCGTTGAGGTGATGTCGAACAAGTTTCGTCGTCCATGCCGGTTCGTCGTACCCCGCTTCTTCTGGCGATTCGTGGAGTGTTTCTCGAAATTCCTCGAGTTCAGATTTTGAGAGCTTCCGATTTCTTCCAGATCGATGATCATCAGCAACCGCCTCCCAGAGCGGTTCGTCCGTATCGAAACGCTGGAGCCAACTGTAGATCGTTCTTCGACCGACTCCGAACCATTCAGCGAGTTCGGTTTGAGAGATGCCGTTTTTATACGCGATCGCGGCCAAGAGTCGCTGAGTCGGCTTTTTATCTTCGACTGAGTCCAGTGCTTCATGAAGCTCGTCAAGGGTGATTTTCTCGAGGTGGTCCACACCAAGTTCTACCCTTTACGGGCAAATAATTCTAACGGTTACTATAGCGTGTTTGAGCGCTTTTCGTACGGGGTTGCGGTAGAGTTTTCGTCTGAGTTGGAACGCTCGGAGATAATGTTTGAGCCGATCTTTTGAGAGGCCTCGATGCGGCGAGAGTCACGTGTCGCGCCAGCGAACCTGCTGCAACAGATCCGCTGCGACCGATTCCGACCCAAATGCATCGAGCGGAATCATTCGTGTCGGGCACCGCGTCAGCGGTGCCCTTGTCCTCTTCGACTCTACAGCGACAGCTCACCAGTATCAACAATCTCCGACAGAAGAACGTTTGGAGTAGTAATCCTCGTTACTGGCGGGACTGCTATTTCGGTAGCACTCATTCCTCAATCGTGGCTCGTTGAGGAGGTATTCGAAACGGAATTTCGAGTCTCAGTACCTCCCAAAGCTGCGTAAACAACAAACGATACACGCTGGCGGTGCGCAGTCTCACTGGCGGCGACACCGCCAGCTACGTTCTCGGGGAGTTCCTTGGCCTCCCCGATGAGTTCAAGTTCGAGGTAAAGACCGTCTAACTCGACAGCGAATTCTACGAGGGCAAGTATTTCACACTCCTCTAAGTCCACAACCTCGCCTAGGTGATGCCGATCATCAAGTGAGACTCGACGATTCAGCGGGAACTCCCGGAGGCGACGTTATTTTCCCCACCTCGAAAGATCCGGTACTTCGGCTGCTGTTTGTGGTGATCAACCTGCTGTTACAGAACACCTGGCGGTATATCTACTTGAGGTACGTGGCGACGCCCCGCTGTGGGGAGCGTCGCCTCTGGTAGTGGCCATACAAGGAGTTCAGGAATGTGGTTCGACGGGTAGCGTAGACGGCCATCGCGGTACGTCGGGCCGTCCCTGGAAACTGGCCACTTACGACCGGTTCCACTGATAGTCTCTGACCGAGAAAGCGTTTTCGCAAGTGGCTACGCTGTCGCGTAGGCGGCGGTCAGTCGCCGACAGCGAAAGTTCAGTCTTCGATCAGCGTTGCTCAACCGTTACCGATGACTCATCACACCAGAACAGGTAACTCAAGTCTGGATAACTGGCGATGCTTTGTGAGGTACTGAAACTACAACGGAGCGGCTAACAACACCAACCAATGCACTCTTCATTACTGAGTTTAAGACTTGTTGGTATGAGCGAAAGACAGAAGCAAATAAATAGAAACCAATCAAAAGTAGTTGCAGCACGCACGATCAGCTATCGAATAATCTCCACATGAAGGTTAGTATACCAATAGAAACAAGAGTCCGGGAATTGGATAGCAAGCTATATTTAGCTATAAGATTGGCTAGTGATGGTCATGAAGTATATCTTGGCAGGTCCTCATCGGTGAACCGGGGGTTTGATATAATAGATCCTGACATATATATCAGTAATTGCAATAGTGTTGATCGGAATAAAGCAGATAAAATAAGAGCCAAAGTACTATTGTTGGATTCAGAAGGAGGTATCTTTGCGGATGAAGCAACCTATAGTAAACGGATAAGTGCTGAACGACTTGAAAATATTGACTGGTATTTAGCGTGGGGGGACCGATCTAAGAGAATCGTCGAAGGAAATAGTACAAATACAAACATTTCAGTCACAGGTAATCCCCGGTTTGATTTACTACAACCTCCATTAAGAAGTATATACGAAAGAAGGTCTAAAAAGTTGGTAGAGAAATTTGGTGACTATATTTTAATCAATACTAACTTTTCGATCGCTAACCATAGTTCGTGCAATAATCCGCCAAAGAACGTTCTTAAAGGTACTAGTGACGTATATAATTTTGGGGAAAGATATGAATATGTAAAGAACATGTATTTGTCCTTTATAGACATGATCCATACTCTAGGAGAAAGTGTTGAAAATAATATTATCGTTCGTCCTCATCCATCAGAAAATTTTTTAACATATGAAAAAGAATTTAAAGATTACGGTAACATTAAAGTCATACACCGTGGTGACGTCCGAGATTGGATAGCTGGATCACAAGTAGTTATACATAACAGTTGTACAACCGGTATTGAGGCAGCTCTAATGGAACGAAATGTCTATGCTTACGATCCAATAAAGAAGGAAAAAGATCAAGTTCGATCTGATGTCCCAAACCTTGTGAGTAAGCGGATAAAATCAGTAGACAAATTAGTTAAGAGAGTACAGTCAGATCTTTACTATCAGAATTCTACATACATGATGAGTGAGGAGAAAAAAGATCAGTTGAAAATCCACATCGGAAATATAGACTTTAATTCAGCAGATAGGATAGCAAATATAATCAATAATATCGAATTACCGGTTGATGAGGTGTCAAGTGATATAAATCCACCTGGCATTAAAGAACGTCTCAAGAGGATTATCGTTTACTCACTTGGACATAAGTCGTTATATTTTATAAGGAGTTCAGGATTAAAAGAGAGTTGGAAAACTTCTAATCAAAAATTCCCACACATAACTGATAATGAGATCAAACAAAAAATAGACGATATTTCTGATCTAATAGATGTCAATAAAGTTAGCATCCGCCGGCATAACAAGTTAGAAGATACGTTTTGTGTAACTGCAAAGTGTTGATTTAGGAATCGGCGAAACCCGCCACAATCAGCGTTCCATGTCCGAAACCGTGGGTTGGGCTGTCAAGTGCTCGCTCGGCTTTAGTACTCAAGGCATGTTTGTATTAAGAATGTGTAACAACACATTGGTGATTCACACATTGACAAACACTCAAAGGTTATGAAACGGCTCCGTAGTTCCGCTAAACGTAAAGCCGACGACTCCATTATCTAGTAGCAGGCGAAGAGACGGATCGATATGAGAAACGAAATTTGTCTCTTCACACGTGTTACGGTGGCTAAGGTCAAAGCAGTAGTCGCTTATCCAGACGAACTCGCCGGCCCCGAAAGGGGGTGGAGGGTTCGCTGAATGGGTGATTATCACCTTGCATCCACTCCGAATTGAGCTGGGCTAATCCTACCGCATTGCGGTGGGTTTGCTCAGTGAAATGTTTGACATCCCTAAACTCAGCTTTGCCCGTTGAAGTAGGACGAAACGTAGAGGATGGTAAGGGCGGATGATGCCGATCCCGAATTTCTTGTCGTATACGGGTGTGTTCTACGAGTTTGGATCGCTGTCTCAACCCCAACGTCATCATTTCGAGCGAACCACGAACACTCCCTGATGGAAGCCGTCTAGAACCTACTTTCGTGGGTTCGAGAGGACAATGATCGCGGCGTCGATGATTTCATAGAAGCGATCGACGACCTCTTTGTCCACTCAAAAGCCGTGCCCAATGTGCAAAGTTGAATTTCTAACTTAATACGACCAAATGAATGGCCGTACATTATTACCAGATAAGACTAACATCTCTGGGTATGGATGATACAGTTCCACTGTTTGAGATCGATTGGAACCAGAACGATCTCAAAAACACAAGAAATTCCATTGAACGAGGCAGATACTGGGCTAAAGGACCCTACGTCTCAACTTTCGAATCCAAGTTAGAAAACGAACTCAATATTAACCATGCCCTCACAGGGAACTCAGGAACCACTGCACTCGTCGCCGCAATCAAAGCACTAGACATCGGTGAAGGCGACGAGGTGATTGTTCCGTCATTCACGTTCATCGCGACGGCAAACGCGGTTCGTCTCGCCGGAGCCGATCCGATCTTCGTCGATATCGAGCCTGAAACGTACGGAATTGACCCCAAAAGTCTGGGGAAGCAAATCACCGACACAACCGCAGGAGTCATTCCCGTGCACCCGTACGGAACAGCGTGTCGGATCGAGGAAATCGTTCGGATCGCACATGATCACGATGTTCCTGTAATCGAGGACGCCGCGGAAGTCCTCGGCGCGGAATACGGTGGCCGGAAGCTTGGAACGTTTGGGAACGTCGCTGCACTCAGCTTCTGCCAGAACAAGATCGTCGCGACCGGAGAAGGCGGTGCCGTCGTTACTGACGATGACGAACTCGCCGAGAAGGTGAAACTATATCGATCGCACGGGCGCGCGTCGAGCGACTATTTCGAGAGTTCCGACTCCGGCCAGTATGTCGACCTCGGCACCAACATTCGGATGTCAGATCTTACGGCGGCACTCGGCTGTTCACAACTCGATCGAATCGACTCGCTCATCGAAGGACGTCGACGAGCTGCCGCCGAACTCGACGACGGATTCGGTGACGTCGATGGCGTCCAACCGCACGAACCGCCGGAGAACGGCACTCACGTCTATCAACTGTACACTGTCGAACTCGCCGACTGGATCGATCGGGATCACGTGATCAAAACGCTAGACGATCGAAATATCGCCTCGAAGGTGTATTGGGATCCGCCAGTCCACCGGACCGAGTACTATACAGAAACGAAAGACGAGATTCCGGATCTTCCGGTCACGGATGACATCTCGAGTCGGGTGCTATCGTTACCGATGCACCCGAACCTCTCCACGGAGGAAACGACTCGGATCGTCGACGCAGTGGCTGACGCGGTCGAATAACTCTATTCGTTCGGACTTCGAAAACGGTTTACTCACTGACTCGGGGTATGAACACATGACGTCTCTCGCGGGAAAGAACGTGCTCGTCACCGGGGGCTGTGGCTCTATCGGTTCTCATCTGGTCGAAGAAATTCTGAAACAGGACCCTTCCGTGGTTCGCGTTCTCGATAACAACGAGGAGGGTCTGTTTAATCTCCAAAACGAACTGGGTGAAGATACACCGGTTCGATACCTTTTGGGTGACGTCCGTGATCAGGATCGTCTCGAACTTGCGATGGAGAATATCGATGTCGTATTTCACGCAGCTGCACTAAAGCACGTTACAATAAACGAATATAATCCATTCGAGACTGTTCAGACGAACGTTCAGGGGACACAAAACCTGATTCGGGCGGCACTCGAAACCGAGGTCGAGTCCGTCGTTGCCGTGAGTACGGACAAGTCCTCGAACCCGACGTCCGTAATGGGCGCTACTAAACTCCTCTCGGAGCGCTTGACAATCGCTGCAAACACGTACAAGGGAGAACGCGAAACCAAGTTCGGCTGTGTCCGCTTCGGCAACGTCCTGGGATCGAGTGGATCGGTGGTTCCTCTGTTTATGCAACAAATCAGGGATGGAGGGCCGGTTACCGTGACTGATCCGGAGATGACGCGGTTCATTATGCCGATTGAAGAAGCAGCGGCGCTGGTCCTTCAAGCCCACGAGCGCATGACCAGCGGAGAGGTCTTTGTGCTCAAAATGCCGAGCTTCAGGGTTGGTACTCTAGCCGAGGCAATGGTTGAGGAATATGCACCGCGTATTGGACAGAGTCCAGAGGAGATCGACATCGAAATTATGGGCGCGAGACCGGGCGAACGAACACACGAAAAACTCGTCTCTACTGACGAAAGTATGCAGGCTCGCGAGTTGGACGATATGTATGTCATTCTTCCCCAGATTGATGTTCCAGGATACGACTCAGTGAACTATGCGGACGCTGAAGTCGTTGACAACGAGTACACCTCGAAAGATGCACGGCGACTTCCCAAAAACGAATTGATTGATCTCATAGAAGCTGCCTCTCTCGATATGGAGATGCCAGATAAGGGGTCCTAATTTGGTCACAACTCGAAACGGTTAAACGGTTATCCAGAGTTTGCGATCAAACGTTGTCGTTTTGAGGATATCTATGATACGCTCAGCTGCTTTCCCATGATAGTATGGACTTATTTGCCCGCTACGCTTCTACAGCGCCAACTCTAACCGACTAACAACCTTCTTCCGAAGAGTGTACTGTAGGCTGATAAATCAGTTTGATATGATAATTTCCCTTGGGTAGTGGACGATCTGCGTAATCCATCACTGGGTGATCATCGATTCTGGTAACTGTCAATGAGAAACGAGCCACGGTTTCGGACGAGGGCAAATGCGATGCCCGACTGTCTCCTCAACAGAGTCAAGTCGGTTGGTTGTCCATGCGCTACTATGGACATCGAGTACCGGCCGGCGACCGAAAGCGATCTAGAATTGCTAATGGCGTGGCGTTCGCATCCGAAACTCTATCGGTCGCTCTATGGCCAGGACGGACCACTCAAGTGGGAAGATCACCTATCGTGGTGGAAACAGCGCGAAAACCGCCGTGACTATATTATCACAGTCAACGAAGGGGAACGATGGCGTGATGTCGGTGTTGTCACCCTCTCGGGACTAGACACAGACCGGCCGGCCGTAGGCGTCTGGGTTGGAGAAGTGACTTTGTGGGGAAACGGAGTCGCAACTGAGGCAGTGGAGTTCGCCGTTGATTGGCTCGACGATCATGGCTACCCTGTAGTGACAGCGGAAATATTTGAAGAAAACGCGTCGTCTCAGCATGTCTTCGAGAAGGTTGGATTCACTCAGGTTGAACACGTTGGAGAGAATCGGATTGAGTACGAGAAAAAACTGTAAGAAGGCAAGTCATTGTCGATCCGACGATCAGCGTAGTCACAAAATCATCCACCGCTCTTGCCTTACACGTGGACTCTCTTTTCGAGGAGGTCGGAGTACTCATCCAATCGCTTGATTACATCAACGATGTTTTTGCTCGCACCACCGTGGTAATAAGGACTCCGTGTCGGATCGACATTTTGTCGTTTACTGTCGCAAACGACCTCCATTAGGACCCGTTCAATCTCACGTTTGTCATATGGAACCTGGGTGACGATGTCAGCTCTGTCTCGATCCCCTTGCCGTGGGCCGACATCAATAACCGGAATGCCGAGGCACGGAGCTTCGACAATACCGCTACTTGAATTGCCAACTAGTGCGTCTGCAAATGCCAGCAATCCGAGATACTTCTCTCTTGAGAGCGTTGGGACATCGACGAAGTTATTGTTCCGATCACAGTACTGGCGTATCTCTGAGACGATCTGCGATCGACCGGGATCGGAGTTAGGGTGGATTACGATCGTTTGATAGCCGGCCGACTCGGCAGCAGATAGTGTCTCGTGCATTTGTGCCCCGGCCTCGTCCGGCTTCGTCGTGACTGGATGTTGGAGGACGAGGACTACCGGCTCGGCCGGTGACAGGTCGAGTGACTTCACAACGGTCTCCCCATCAGCGAACGACTCGTCAGTAATCTCGTCAAGGGCAGGAGCACCAACGGTGTGAATGCGCTTGGGGTGTTCGCCGACCGCCCGCAAGGTCTCAGCTGCCCTCTCCGACTGGACGAAGTGGAGGTGTGCGAACCGGGTCATTGAGTGACGTATCGACTCATCTATCATACCACCACCCCGGATACTCCCACCCGCGATATGCCCGACCGGGACATTCATCATAGCCGCGGCCACTGTCGCGGCGAAGGCTTCGATCCGATCTCCAAGAACAAGGAGGAAGTCGGGACCAACCGCATCGAACGCTTGAGAGAACCCGCTGACCCCCACCCCGAACGATTTTGCCATCCCGGAAGTTGAGTCGTCGTCCAAAAGCATGCGAACAGTCTGGCTGATCGAGAAGCCGTCGTCCCTGATTTCGGTCACCGTTCGGCCGTGCTGCGGTGATAGATGCATGCCCGTCACAATTGTCGACAACGACAACTGCTCTGAGGCGGAAATCTGCCGCATTGTACGCCGTAACAGCCCATACTCGGCTCTCGTTCCGGTCACTACTGCGACCCGTCTCATAGCTGAACGTGGTCCTCCTGGAGCGGTTCTCCTGATTCGAGAGATCTGGCGACCTCAGTTCCGATTATCTGGTTCCAGTACTTCGGTTCAAGTCCGTCTGCAGGCCGACAGATCCGTATGTCCGACTCGTGAATTGTATCTCCGGAGGTCAAAGAGGTTGTCGTGTGGATGCTTCGCCGTACCTTCGTTCGATTTTCAACCTCTGACGGGGCCGGTTCCTTTGTACCGTCACCGCGTGCTTCGCTGGCAAGCCGGACCAGCGAGATGGCCCGATCCAACTCCGCCGGTTCAAGAGATGCTTCGTGGTCTGGTCCCTCTAGGCTTTTGTCCAACGTGAAGTGTTTCTCGATGATGCTTGCACCTGAACCGACCGCAATACTCGGCGTCTCGGGATGAATGGTGTGGTCGGAGAACCCCACTGGACATGAGAGCTGATTTCGCATGGTTTCAATGGCCTTCAAATTTAACTCGCTTGGATCTGCGGGATAGTCGGACACACAGTGTAGAAATGCGATGTCGTGCTCTTCAGATCTGTCCCGAACGAATTCGTAAGTCTCTAGGACTTCGTTCATATACGACATCCCCGTACTGATGATAAGTGGAACGTCTAACTCTAGGACATACTCTAGGGTGGGGAAGTTATTGAGATCCGGGGATCCAATCTTGAGCAGTGGCAGGTCAAAGTCGCGGATTTTGTTTACACTCTCAATTGTCGAGACGGTCGTCAGGAAGTCAATAGCCGAGTCAGCACAGTACTTGATCAGCACTTCGTGGTCATCACGGGACAGCTCGTACCGCTGTAGCATTTCCAGTTGTGTCTCCATTTCGTCCGTGTTTTCAGCCTGATACTTCACCTTCTGCTCATTTTCGACGACCGATGCCTCCGCAACATAGGACTGGAATTTGATTGCATCCGCACCAGCGTCCTCCGCGACATCAATCATCTTTTTTGCCCTCTCGAGTGATCCGTTGTGATTAACCCCCGCTTCTGCGATGAAATAAACCTCTTCGGGATCAAACGGATTCCCACAACACATAAAAGACTGGTCCCGTTCCAACCTGATAAAGACATCGAGAGGTAAGGATGCCAACATTAGCTTGAATAACGCAGCAGAGTAAATTAAATTGATTTCTTGAGGATGCTCGACCGCGTCGACTAGTAAAGCACGCGAGCAAGAAATATTTCCCGTGAGGATACGGAGATACAACAGCGTGTTGAAGCAGTATTATTGTCCCACGCAGGGTTTCCCTATCGACGTGTTGAGGCAGTAGTTGGGCGACCGTATGAAGTTGTGCACCAGTGGTATCATCGCTTGTCGCACCTGTTTATCTCTAAAATTGGCTAACATTTGACAAACGCTATCGATGAGACGACGCTGGAAGTCGACATTACCGAAGCCTATGTGCGTGCAAATGTCGATGTAGGAATAATCGAAATAGTACGCGTTGGAGTTTCTCCCGGCCGATCTTACCTCGATGCGTTCCTGTTCGTCAAACAGGTGATAAAGCGCTGACGTGATGATCTCGTCTTTATAACCGTGGGGAATGCTTGTAATAGGGACGCGCACGTCAACACCTGGGAGATTTACGGTTCGCTGGCACGAGGTCGGCTCTCCCCGCATCGAGGCATCTCAAGAGACAAACTCACGCCGTCCTTCAGAGCTTTTCAGTTCCGGCGTCGAATCCTCCGCAACCCCGAACGAAAAGCGCTCAAAGAAATCGTTCGAACCGTGCTCTAACTCTCCACAAGCGTGGCTTCTCAAGAGCGACGCGAATAAATGGAACAAAAATCAACCTGAGAGTAGAATCCCATGACGAAATCTCAAGTGTGCTTGAATAACAAGATCGATTTGTTCTCAAAACCTACTCCTCTTGAGGAACTTACTCGGGTGTCCTCTACATATCAGGCTAACTTCTGGGTAAAAAGGGATGATCTTACTTCCCTTGGGGCTGGAGGAAATAAGGCACGTAAACTGGAGTACATTTCACATGACGCAATAGAGGCAGGAGCGGATACATTGGTAACTCTTGGTTCGATTCAATCAAATCACGCGAGAATGACTGCGGCTACGGCAGCTAAACTTGATCTCGAATGTCATCTTATATTGATCACTGATTCTGGGAATTCCCCTGACAAGATTGAGGGCAATAGACTTCTTGAGGAAATTCTCGGTGGGAATGTTTCGTATACCACAGCTTCGAATGCGAGTGCTGAAATCGATAGAATAATGGAAAGACTTCACTCAAAAGGGAAATCTCCCTATTTTATTGAAGGTGGAGGGCATTCAAAAGAAGGTGCTATGGGATATATGAACTGCGTAACGGAACTGCTTGACCAAAAAAGCGGAGATTCCATTGATTATCTCGTGACTGCAACGGGAACCGGAACGACCCATGCGGGACTCCTCGCAGGATTTGCGCAAAAAGATGTCGACGTTGATGTAATTGGTATTAGTGTAGCTCGATCCACCGAGCGGTGTGAAGAAGAAATCCGAGATATCTTGACTGAATTGAATCAGGGAGGAGGATCAATCCCCACAAATATCGGTGATATCATCGTTTACGACGATTATATCGGGGAAGATGGATACGGGACCGCTACTGATCGTGCTCGTGATGCAGTGAAATCGGTCGCTCGATTGGAAGGCATTTTCCTAGAACCTACATATACTGGGAAGACATTTGGAGCAATGCTTGACTTATTGAACAGAGGAGAGTTAGACGCTAAATCGAATATCGTCTTTCTTCATACAGGTGGCTTCCCGGGCCTATTTGTATCTCGCTTCGAAAGCGAGAGGGTATGGACGAAGTAAATCGTGTTCTAATAACTAGTTCGGGCCGACGTAGTTATCTTGTAGAGTACTTTAAGGAGGTGTTGGGATCGTCTGGTAAAGTGTATGCTGCCGATTGTGACCCGCTTGCTCCTGTATTTGGAGATTGCGATCACGGATTTGTAGTTCCACCATTTGACGAGGATGATTATATCTCGAGCATACGAAATATTTGCGTGAATGAAGACGTTGACTTAGTTATCCCCACGAACGACCGAGAACTCCAGATATTCGCCGAAAACAAGGACGTTTTCAAAGAGAAGGAGACACGGGTTTTGATTTCTGAACCAAGATGTATTGACATCGCAAATGATAAAATAAGTACGTATGAGTTCCTGACTTCTAATGGAATCCTCACCCCATTTACTACGTCTGATCTAGATATAATAAAGGAAAAAATTGATACAAATGAAATAGAACTCCCTGTAATCGTGAAACCTCGGTTTGGAAGCGGGAGTGAAGACGTGTACGAAGCATCAAGTATGGACGAACTTAAGTTGTTCTGGAACCGAATCGACCGACCGATTGCGCAGGAAAAACTACAGGGTCAAGAATATGGAGTAGATGTCTTCAATAACCACGATCGAGAACCGATCTCGATAGTGCCGCGGAAAAAAATTGCTATGCGGGCTGGCGAAACAGACAAAGCAGTCTCTGTTGATGAGCCAGAACTCATGGAAATTGGCAAGACTGTGGGGGAGACATTAGGACATCTTGGACCGCTAGATATCGATTGCTTCTATGATGGTGATCGAGCATATGTTATGGAGCTGAATGCCCGCTTTGGTGGGGGATATCCACTGACTCATCTAGCGGGTGGTGATTTCGTTGCTGCTGCAGTTTCAATTGGGTCTGGAGAAAAAGTTGACCCGCGAATTGGTGATTTTGACTCGGGAACACACATGATCAAGACCTATCGTATTTATTCACCTGAATCGGATCGTGGCCAAATAACAACCGTCAAATAACTATGAGGAACCGAGTTCTCGCACTAATTCCTGCCAGGGGCGGATCATCCAGAGTACCACGAAAAAATATTCGTGATCTGGGGGGAAAACCGCTAATCGCTCATACAATCGAAGACGCTCTAAATTCGGAGGTAGTTGATGATACAGTTGTCTCCACGGACGACGATGAGATCGCGGCAATCTCCGAAGAATGGGGTGCCGAGGTTCCCTTTCGACGTCCGAAAGAACTTGCCACGGATACTTCGCCTACAAGTCCCGTTGTACGTCATGCTTTAGACTGGCTGGAATCAAACAGAGGAGAGGACTACAATATTCTAGTCCTACTGCAAGCCACATCTCCATTTCGGAAGCCCGAAGACATTGATAAATCTATTAGAAAACTCTCAAACACGAATGGGAGCTCTCTGATTTCAACTACAGAATATAGTGTTCCGCCACAATGGGCCATCTCAGAGAACAGTAACGGCTTTCTCCAACCACATTGTGAAGACAGCCCACTATGGTCGGCTTCATCATCTCGGAGTCAGGATTTCGATCTCAAACACCCAAATGGTGCAATATTCGCTACATACACCGATAGGTACAGAGAGACTGGAACGTTCTATACCGAAAAAACGGTTGGGTATGAAATGCCGAGAAAACGTTCGATAGACATCGATGAACCGATTGATCTTGAGATTGCGCGAGCTCTCATAAGCGAGGATAAGTAACTACTTGTGTACTTTGTGAGTAATTTCTAATAATAATGGACTGGTGGATGTAGTGAAGCTAGATGCTGTTAGGTGGAATCATCCACTCGATTGAATCCCGTACAGCTCGGCGTACTTACCACCGTTGTCGACGAGTTCTCGATGCTCACCAGCTTCCGTAATCTTCCCTTCTTCGACCGTGTATATCCGGTCGGCGTTCTTCACGGTCGACAGACGATGTGCGATCGTAATAATAGCGTAATCGCGTTCCATCTCCTCGATCGCCTGCTGCACCTGTTTTTCGAGATTCGAGTCGAGGTCGCTGGTGGCCTCGTCGAGGATCAACAGGTCGGCATCTTCGATAAGCGCCCGAGCAAGCGCCACCCGTTGCTTCTGCCCGCCGGACAGCCGGACGCCGTCGTCACCCAACATGGTGTCGTATCCATCCGGCAGATCGTCCATGAATTCGTCCACCTTCGCGATCTCACACACTCTATCCAGCTCCCTTTCACTCACGTCTCGATTGCCGATTGTGAGATTGTACCGCAGCGTATCGTTGAAGATGAACGGACTCTGGCGGACCACCGACAGCCGATCGCGCCACTCGTCGATATCCATCTCGTCAATCGGTCTTCCGTTCGCCCGAATCACCCCACGATCGACTTCGTACATTCGGGCCAGCAACGACACGATCGTCGACTTGCCTGCGCCGGATTGCCCGACGAACCCGATGAACTCTCCCTTCTCAACTTCGAAGTCGATCCCACGAAGCACCTGCTCGTCTTCGTTGTACGAGAACCAGACGTCGTCGAACTCGACGGTCTGAACCTCCCTCGGAACTTGCTCGGAGTCACCCTCAGGTTCACTATTTCGCTCGAGTTCGTCGATAAACTGCTGCGTACGAACCAGATGCGGGAGATTGTTTTCGACCTTATAAAACAGCGAGTTCAAATTGCTCGCCTTCGGTCCGAGTCTGAACATCGCGAACAGGAAGATCCCGAGCGCTCCAAGCGACATGTCTGCGAAGACGATGGCGAGATAAATCAAAACGAACACGGACACGGCAGTCAGTAGGTTGTAGAAGTTCTTGATCGCCTGCTCGTTGCGTCGGAGTTTGATGCTGGATTCTGCAAACTGATTGACGGCGTCGAGGAAATCCTGGAACAGCTCCGTTCTCAGGCCGAACACCTTCGTATCTCTGATCCCCTGTGTTCCCGCCTGTGCTGTCTGTTGGACCTGTTCGTTCGCCTCCGCAACTTTGTCTCCGAGTTCGTATCCCGGTTCGACGACGTACCGAAACAGCACCGCAAACCCACCGAGCAGCGCGATGGCGAACAGTGTCAAAAACGGAGCCAAGATTAGGGCGACTGCGAGATACATCAACGTCAAGAACGCCTGCTCGATCAAATCAATCACAAATCGAATCGTCCGACCTGCGTATTCCGCCTGCGTAACGATCGCGTTGAGGATGTCGTCGGACCCTTCCTGGTCGAAATACTGGATCCGCGCGTCGAGGGCGTTGTCGAAGGAGTGTTTCTGAATCTCCCGCGTGTAATCGACGACCAGCGCCTCCCGGAGCCACCGAACCAGGAACGTCGACGTCCACCGGACCGCGAGAATCAGACTCACCCCGGTAATCACGTAGCCGAGTGTAAACGGGATCCCCAAATACTGATATGCAGTCACGAACGCCAGCATGATCCCGTCGGCCTCAGCCGCCGGGTCGCCGGGCGCCTGTACGATCTCGACGATCGGGAGGATGAAACTCAGTCCGACACCTTCCAGTAACGCAGCGAAGACGCCGCCGACCACGATCGCAGCAGCAAGCGCCGGGCGATATTTGGCAACCCGTAGCAGCGCACGGAGTTGCTCGCGCCGGCTGATCTCTTCGGCCTCGCTCATTATCTGGTGGTCGTCTTACCCTCGTTTATACGCGTTGATCTCTTTTCACGATTCTCCTCCGGGACGGATCTCTCCACTGACTTCGAAACCACAACACCCTTTTAATCCCGTCCGCCACCCGTACCCGGTGCAGGTGCCGATCCCCTTGCTCCCGCGTTCGATCCGGTGGACGGCCGTCGCCGCCGTCGCCGGCCTCATCTTCTACGCCTCCCTGCTCTCGCCCCCGCCGGAGACGGTCGTCGACGACGCCCGCCCGTGGTTTAGCCCACTCTCTCACTGGCGCCACTTCGTCGCCTACTTCACGCTCGCCGGCACCCTCGCGTATGCCACCGACCACTGGCGACTGCCGCGATGGCGCCACGCCGCCCTCGTGATCGCCATCGCCGCCTTCTTCGGGGTCGCCATGGAGTTCGGCCAGGTGTTCGTTCCCGAACGAACGCAGTTCATGATCACCGACGTCGTCGTGAACACGCTCGGCGCCAGCCTCGTCCTCGCCTGGTTTTTCGTCCGGCCGGCTCTCGAACTCACGCCAATCGAGAACCTCCTCGCCGGAAGCGTCGACGAACCGCCAGAGTGATCGAGATAGTCGGGGCCTTCCCGGTCCGATCGTCTTTTGCGAGGGGTCCGTCCTCGAGTCGCCCGTCTCCACTGGCTAATAGACACCGTGACGAATAGGGGAATTATTTGTAGTAATCTATTAACCTTATAATATTCTCATCACTCATTACTGGCACGATGTCAGACACAGAAGACCGCATTCGAACGACCCACGTGGGGAGTCTCCCGCGACCCCCCGAACTGCTCGACCTGATCGAACGGCGGGAGCAGGGCCAGGACGTGCCCGCGTCGGCGTTCGAATCGGCGATCGAGGAGGCCACTCGCGAGGTCGTCCGTCGTCAGCGCGAGGTCGGTCTCGACGTCATCAACGACGGGGAGCAGCCTCGCGTGGCGTTCAACTTCTACGTCGAGGACCGGCTCGACGGGCTGGGCGGGGAGAGCGCCTTCCCGACGTTCACCGACCTCGACGACTATCCCGAGTACGCGGGCGAGGCGATCTCGAGCGTGCTCGAGTTCCAGACGACGCCGGCGGTGGTCGCCCCGCTCGAGTACGATCCCGCACCGGCACGCGCGGAGATCGAGGCGTCCCACGAGCTGCTGGACGAGACGAACGGGGACGACGACACCTTCGTCACCGCCGCGACACCGGGGACCCTCGCGTACACCTTCGGGAACGAGTACTACGACACGTACGAGGAGAAGCTGTTCGCACTGGCCGAGGCGATGAGCGAGGAGTACGAACTGATCGCCGACGCGACCGACGCACAGTTGCAGCTGGACGCGCCGGACCTGCTGATGGGCGCCCACCACACCTGGAAGGACCACTCGATCGACGAGTTTCGGGAGGTGGTCCGGCTTCACGTCGAGGCCATCAACGACGCGACGGCGGGGGTGCCCCGCGAGCGGCTGCGGTTGCACACCTGCTGGGGCAACTACGAGGGCCCGCATCACCACGACGTTCCCCTGTCGGCCGTGATCGACGAACTCTACCGCGCCGATGTCGGGATCCTCTCGATCGAGCAGTCTAATCCGCGCCACCAGCACGAGTACGA
This sequence comes from Halalkaliarchaeum sp. AArc-GB, assembly GCF_031432225.1. Taxonomy (NCBI): domain Archaea; kingdom Methanobacteriati; phylum Methanobacteriota; class Halobacteria; order Halobacteriales; family Haloferacaceae; genus Halalkaliarchaeum; species Halalkaliarchaeum sp. AArc-GB. Next base: position 33,637 of record NZ_JAVKGM010000017.1, read on the forward strand.
CGTCTTTGAGGAGCACCCGCTCCCGGACGACCTCACGTTCATGCCGGGCGTGATCGACACGAAAACCAACTTCGTCGAGCATCCGGAGGTCGTCGCCGAGCGCCTGGAACGTGCGGCGACGGCGATCGGCGATCCCGGTCGGATCGTGGCGGCCCCCGACTGTGGCTTCGATACGTTCGCCGACCTCGGCAACGTCGATCGGGAGATCGTCTGGGCGAAACTCGAGGCGCTGGTCGACGGCGCGAGGCTGGCCTCCGAACGGCTGTTCTAGCGCCGGCCTCGTTATCCAGATCGTCAGATGGAGGACAATCAAGTCGAAGCGCTCCTCTGGAGCACCGTGGAGTTGGAACTTGGCACGTGGACGCATCGTGTCGTTCTCTCGTGTTCTGGTTGTGCGCGAGGCGGCTCGCCTCGTCGATCCCGACGTCTCCGACGTTCACTCGGATCTGAAACACCTGAAGGTACTCGGCGTCCTCGAGCTCGAGGAGTGTGGGCCTGGCGGCGCGATTCAGTGACGATCGATCCCCCTCCCCCGGGTGTGTCGTGAACTTCCGAGAAAAGGTAGGCCTCTGCAGAATCAGACCTCCAACGTTTGTTCCGGTTCCTCTCGGCTTTCGTAGGTCCGATTTATTTTGGCCGTAGTTCACGACGCACCCGGGGGGTTAACGACGCCTACGACACACAAGCTATATATGACTGGGTTATGATGGGAAACCTATGCCGGAGTATTTTCAGGATCGGTCGTCGATTTTTGCCGACGAGTCCGTTCTGGTCGAGGAATACACGCCGGACGAACTCCCGGAGCGCGAGGCAGAGCTCTCGGAACTGGGTGCCGCCCTCAGTCCTGGACTGGGGACCGGCAGGCCGCACGACGTCTTCCTCCAAGGGAAGACCGGCCAGGGGAAGACGGCAGCGGCCCGATTTATCCTCGAGGAATTCGAAGCTGAGGCGGCCAACAGGGGCGTCGATCTCACGACGATCTTTCACACCTGTGCTGGGCAGACGTCCTCGTATCAGGTCGTCTGCAATCTCGTCGAACAGCAGACCGGAGAGAATCCGAACGGTCATCCGAAACGCAAAGTTTTCGATTATTTTTACGATCTCGTCAACGACATGGGCGGAACGATCGTCCTGGTTCTCGACGAAGTCGACGCGATCGGGCAAAACGACCTCCTCCTGTACGAACTCAGCCGCGCGAAGGACAACGACCACATCGAAGACGACGTCGACGTGAGCGTGATCGGCATCAGCAACGACGGGAACTTCCTCGCCGAACTCTCGCCGAAAGTGAAAGACTCGTTTCGGGAGCGCCGGATCATGTTCGACGCCTACGACGCGGGTCAGCTCCGGTCGATCCTCGGGCGTCGCGTCGAGAAAGCGTTCGTCGACGATGTCATCGACGAGAGTGCGATCGCGCTCTGTGCCGGCTACGCGGCCAACGACCAGGGATCCGCCCGACAGGCGATTGACTACCTGTACGAGGCCGGCGAGATCGCACTCCGACAGGGCGACACCCGCGTCACCGACGAGCACGCCGAACAGGCGGAGGCGAACGTCGATCGTCGATCGGTAATGCGAAGCATCGAGGGGCTTACGCTCCAGGATCACCTGGCCCTCGTGGCTCTCGTCGTGCTGGAGTCCTGCGGGGAGACCCCTGCCCGAACGCGACGGGTGTACGCTGCCTACCGAAACGTCTGTGCGGAGCTTGATGCCAACGACATCTCGCTGGATCGCGTCCGTGATCATCTCAAGGAACTCGATCTGCTGGGTGTCACACAGTATACCACCCGGACGGCCGGATCCGAAGGGGGGCGAAAGTACTTCTGGGAACTGAATACGGACCTGGGTGCGACGATCGAAGTCCTCGATTCGATCGATCGACTTGACGGACTGATGCATCTGGTCGGATAGTTCACGACACACCCGGGGGTGGGGGTGGATCGAATCACCGATCGGTTGCTGCGGTACGACCTTTTGCTGCGGTCGCTCGCTTTTCGGTTGCTCGAACGCGGCGAGTTGGAACCTGGGAATCTCCCCGGGTCGCACACGGCGGTATACCGGGAAGCGGCCTCTCTCGGGCTCTTCTCCGAGAACATCTCTGACGATCTGGCGGACCTCTGGCGGAACCATCGGGCAAAAACGTACTGTCAGGACGGTCTTGCAGCGGAGAAACGAGCCCAACGACTGTACAGTCTCGCGTTGGAAGTCCACCAGTACATCGTGGGCCGCTCGTCCCGAGGACACGAATGTATCTGCGGGAATTGATCGATGAACGAGCCAGTCTACTGCGCACGCATGCCTTTTCTCCTCCACCCCACACCTCGTACCGAGTAATGTGGACGCGTTCGTCGTCGTGCTCGACGAGGTCGACAAACTCGAAAGCGACGATCTGCTGCGGAGCCTCTCTCGCGCCCGGGAAAGCGAGAAGTCCGAGACGATGATCGGCGTGATCTGCATCAGCAACAAGATCGAATACCGCGATCGACTCGGCGAATGTGTCGACTCGTCCCTGCAGGACAACGAACTCGTCTTCGACCCCTACGACGCCACGCAGCTCCGGGTGATCCTCGATCACCGCCGGGACGCATTTGTCGAGGGGGTTCTCGAGGACGGCGTCATCTCGAAGACCGCGGCGCTTGCCGCCCGGGAACACGGGGACGCACGCAAGGCGATCGACGTGCTCTACGAGGCCGGACGCCTCGCCGAAAAGGAAAGCGCCGCGACCGTCACCGAAGGTCACGTCGACGCCGCCCTCCGAAAGGCGGAGATCAACCGCTTCCAGCGACTCGTGAGTGGACAGACGCCACACGTGAAACACGTCCTTCGCGCGCTCGCGTTACTCACCGAGACGACGGAGGAAACGCGGTTCCGCACTGCGGAGGTGTACGACGCCTACGAGAAGGTCGTCAGTCAAACCGAGTCGTCTCCATTGAGCTACGATCGGGTCCAGCGTCTCCTCAAGGAACAGGCGTTTCTGGGCATCACCGAAAGCGAACACACCGGCGGCGGCCACGGGGAGGGCAGCTACCGCGTCCACCAGTTGCTTCGGTCCCCCGAGGTCGTCGTCGAGGCCCTCGATCGCGAGTAGTACACTCGGTACGAGGTGTGGGGGCCCTCTCACGCACGTCGTCACTGGACAGCGGGGAGATTACCTACCATCGTAGGTCGCCGGTCAGCTCCGGAGCACATTGAAGGCATGCTGGACCCTTGTCGGTAACTTCCTGTTTCTGTCTCAGGCCCTTCCGGTGAGCAGAGGGCCGTCAATCGGGAGGTTGTCTGAGACGGTGCGACGGAACTGCGCCGAGATGGCGAGCAGAGCGAGGAAGTAGACTCCCGCCCCAATCCCGACGAGGATGATGACTGTCGCGAAGTTGTGTGCGAGCAGGCGGTAGGTATTCTCAATCCAGAGTCCCCCGTAGACGACCCCACCCATGAGCAGGGCAGCGATCCACTGGCGAGCGATCTCGACGTAGGGGACGGTGAAGTCGACGAGAGAAGAGAGGTAATAGTAGGCAAGGGCAAGGGAGATTGCAGCCGAGAGTGCGGTGGCGATCGCTGCCCCGATCAGGCCGTAGAGATAGATGAGAGTGACGTTGAGAATAATGTTCGTGACTACGAACACTGCATTGACTCGGAAGGCGATGTCCGGACGATCGAGTCCATTCACCGTTGTGAGAAGCGGTTTCTGATAGCTATATATCAACACGCCCACGATCAGGACGACGAGTACGACGGACCCCATAGAGAACTCTTCACCGTATATTCGCAGAAGCCGATCAGAAAGAAGAAGGCCACCTACGAGCCCCGGGATCAAGATGAGTCCGGTGTAGGCTATAGCACTGTCGAGGATTCGTGCTACCTCATGCTTTTTACCCTCCGATGCAAGCTGGCTGATTTCCGGAAAAATACTGCTACTCACCGAGTGGCTGAACTTGAGGAGAAAGACTGCGATGCTCCAGGCGACCGAGTAAACCCCAATCTGCCCCGTGGGAACGAAAAAACCGAGAACGATGACGTCGATCCAGTTGAACGTCCGCGATTGAACCATCCCGAGCCAGGCGTATTTGGCGTATTCGAAGAGGCTCATGAAGTGGCGCTTCGATGGGAGTGAAAACGAAGGAACCAGTACGACAAGTGCGACTGCCCCCGCTACGATCCACCCGATTGCGTATCCCGCTAGTAAGCCAGCCAGTCCGAGGCCAGCTATGACAGCTCCGATTTGAAGCAGGCTACGGATCGTGATCCGGATCGGCGCAAGGACTCCGGAGATATGAACCAGGTGGTTTCCTTTTAGAACGGCGCTGAAAAAGGAATATATCTGAGTGGAGAAGAGCATAAAAACGAGAAGCAGTGCCACCTCTGTACCGACATAGTCGTTGACGTATCCATCGAAGGCCAATATCCCGAGGGCCAAAATCACAAATAGCATGAGAATTAGTATTGCCCCGGCAGCAGTGTACTCTCCTTTCTCGCTTCCTTCGCTCAGCCGCTTTATTAGCGCAGAACTAACACCGATTCTGCCGCCGATTTTTAACCACGCGAGGAGTGCTAGAACTAGATAGTACTGTCCGAGGATGTCTGCCCCGAGAATCCGGGCAAAGAGGATCACCGCGACGAATGAAAGAATAGAGGCAACTACGTTCGAAACGAAATGGATTGCTGAGGTCTGCCCAAGCTTCATTCATCAATTACCTCTTTTAGTACCTGGGAACTGTTCCGGATTGTGTTAAAGAACACGATCGTTATGATCCTTCTTTCGGTCTCGTTTCGAGTGATTTCAGCCGACCAATTTATGCCATCGTCCTAGATATTTTCTGTATGGCTGTCGATTTTAATTTCCCCTCGCTCTCTAGCGTCCGAATATTAGCTACGGATCTGGGACGAGCGACGAAGGAGATGTTCATGCGGCCCTATCAGGGACTCTGGTATACGCTCACTTCTCGATATCCGATTGGAACGAACGTCTTCGAGCGTGAGTGGGATCTCCTCATCGTTCTTGACGCGTGTCGAGTTGACGCCATGCGAGAGGTGGCTGACGAGTACGAATTCATTGAGAACGTCGATTCGATCTGGTCTGTGGGCAGTAATTCCCACGAATGGTTGGCTCAAACGTTTTCGAAGAAGTGGTCTGACGAGATTTCTAAAACGGCGTATATTACAGCAAACTTCCACTCGAAATTTTTGTTCCGGGAGAATTGTTATCCTCCAGAACGACTCAATGTTCCGTTTTACTGGACTAATTGGGATGTCGTGGAACCTGATTCAGTCCAAGATATCGTTGATGTCTGGGAAGGCTATCGTGATGACGATCTGGAAGTTACGCCACCAGATATCGTAACTGACCACGCGATTGATCGTGGACGAACAAGGGGCGGATCTAAAATTATTGTTCATTATATGCAGCCTCACGGCCCATACATAGCTAATGCAGTTAAAGAGGGGACGACGCCAACGGAGATTGAGCGCGGGGCATGGAGGAGTCTAAGGGAAGGACAGGTCGAGAAGGAAGAACTTTGGGAGTACTATCTTGAGAACTTACGACTCGTTCTCGATCAGGTAGATATCCTATTGGAAAATTTCGATGCGGAACGCGTAGCGATTACGTCGGACCACGGTGAAGCGTTCGGAGAGTTTGGAGCGTATGGTCACCCCGAAGGATTTCCCCACCCAGTAGTCAAACGGGTCCCCTGGATTGAGACTACCGCGGAGGATCAGGAGACCAGAACCCCAAAAATCAGTTCAAAATCACGGGAGGATGTTGAGATCCGAGATCGCTTAGACGCGCTGGGATATTTGGAGTACGCTCTTGTGTAGCACATTGTTGATTTCAGAGAGTAGCTTTGACGGCATGTTTGAGCGCTTCTCGTCCGGGTTTGCGATAGAGTTCTCGTCTGAGTTGGAACGCTCGGAGATACTGTGTGAGGCGGTCTTTTGAGATGCCTCGATGCGGCGAGAGCCACCGTCGCGCCAGCGACGCGTGGCTCTCGCATGTGTTGACGTGGACTGCGTCATCGGCGTACTCACCATCTCCGTGAACGACGTATTCGCGGTCGAATTGGTCGTCTTCTCCAAGCGGATCGTACGCGCTAAATCCGTCGGTATAGACGGTGAGAGGCTCCTGCTGGCGGTCAGCCAGCAGGAGCCGAATCGTCGATTCATCTGCGGATTTCGCCGGTACAACGTACCGCTGATCGGTGCTACGATCCACGAGGACGAACACGGGCGGTTTGTCCTGTTCATACGTTCCGCGCCCGCGTCGAGCGAGGCCGCGAGAGCGCGACCAGCGGTCGCGCTCGCGGCCTTTCAAACCGGCAGAGACGTAGAACTCGTCAATTTCGACCGGTCCACGGAGATTGAGTGACGGCGCGTCGAGCGCTTCGGCGAAGCGCTCGACACGCCTGTGGATCGTTTTGTAGGTGACTTCGATTTCGCACTGTAACTGCCTGAGGCTGGTGTTAAACCGCAAAAACGCGTAGATCGAAAACAACCACTTGCGGAGCGCAATCTTCGAATGAGCGAAGATCGTGCCGGTTTTATCGTTGAACGTGCGGCCGCAATCCTTACAGAGATACCGCTGAAAGTGCCCATAGCTGCCGTTTCTGACCGTTCGGTCAGAACGGCAGCGGGGACAGGAAACGCCGTCACGCCAGCGAACCTGTTGGAGCAGGTCTGCTGCGACCGATTCCGACCCAAACACATCTAGCGGAATCATCCGTGTCGGACACCGCTGACGCGGTGTCCTTGTCCTCTTCGACTCGACAGCGGCAGCTCAGCAGTATCAACAATCTCCTACTGAAGAGCGTTTGGAGTAACTAATCCCAGATCCGAACTTCAACGCGGGGCGTTTCAACAAAAGGTATCAAACGATACAACGTTTTCTTCAAGTAGATGAGTCGTTTGACGTCCTTTTGCGTTGCATTTCCCAGGTTCCCAATTCGGTTATCTGAAACGAATTTCGCATCGCCGATTTTTATGCCCTGCATCGGCAGTCGAAAATCGTGTTCGAAAGCGAAGATTGATCCCAAAGATGGAGTCGATCGATCCCGATTTTTGACTATCTCCATTCGTTCCTGTATCTTCTTTTTGCCGATGTCCGAATCCTGTGGGGGTAACTCGAAGGTTGCACTGAGAATCACCCAATCCGGATGATCCTGGAAGGTCGAATAGCGGTGGTCGAATTCTAGCTCGTTTCGAGAAAGCGTCCTGATTTTGCTCCCGTCGTAGATCTCTACTGAGTGCACAAAATCCGAAATTGACTTGTCATGGCGATAGCCGCGACCTGCGTTCATGTGGATCCCGCCTCCGATAGTTCCGGGGACAGAGTAGAGGTATTCTGGCCCTCCGAGATCGTTTTGTACACAGAAATTAACAAACTGGGGAAGCATGACGGACGCGCCGGCACGCACGGTGGTGTCATCCAGAAGTTCGAGATCGGTACAGGCGTGTGTCGACTTGATAACTATCTCGTCCAGTCCGTTATCGCTCGGAAGAACGTTCGAGCCGTTTCCGAGGATCCGAAATCCTTGATCCTTAGAATTACATGCGTCAATTGCGTCGACGAGTTCCTCTTTTGAGTTGGGGAGCATTATTTTCGTCGAACCTCCTATTTTGATCCACGTGTGGTTCGAAAGTTCGTCGACTATCTCTTCCATCGGTGTGTGTTCATTCTCTCGGCCGATTTATAGCTTGTCTCTGATTGGTGTTTGATAATATTACTCTGGATTTGTGGGATCTTGACAACCGTGGTCTATTGCCGGTTCTACATTGCGAACTGGACCGGGGTTTTTAAATTGACTCCTGCTAATTGTCGCCGTAGTTGCTGAATATGAAGATTGGTATCCTCACACTCCACAACAATCGAAATAAGGGGTCTCTTTTGCAAAACTACTGTTTACTCAAATCTGTTGAGGACTTATTCCCGGAAGCAACGGTTGAAACCCTCGATTATCGGTGTCTCTCTCACGAATTCAAACGATATAAAAATTCTCTAGTTACGAAGCAGTTGGATGCGATACCGGCTCGAATCCGTGATTTTCGTCTCTCTACGGAATTCCTCTCGAAAAATTGTAATTTGACTTCTGCAAAGCTCATTTCCGACCGGTATGGAAAGGCTGTTTCGTTTGTTAATGAGCAGAACTACGACTTGCTGATTTTTGGTAGCGATACGATATGGAAGGTTACTGGAGATTATAACCGACGATTTTCCGGAGAAAGGCCCTTTCCGAACGTCTACTTTGGCGGGACACAAATCTCGGCCGAAAAGGTCGCTTATGCTGCATCTGCAAATAAAACCGACGTGGATCGATTCACCGGTTCCGAACGCCACTTTGTAACTGAGTCTCTCACTGACTTTTTTGCAATCGGTGTTCGGGATGCTCATACTGAAGACGTATTACGAGACCTGGACGTGCTGGATTTTGAGCGTGTTCCCGATCCGACGTTCATTTATGACATTGCACAGGATTGCAACGATAACAAAGAATATCGCTCTGCTCTCGCTTCCGAAAAACCAATCCTCGGAGTGAACACTCCCAGAAATCCGCTGATTTCCGAGTTAGTGGGCCGATTCCGAAGAAAGGGCTATCTGATCGTATCGCCGAATGCATCACCGTATACTGATGTTGATTTCGTTGGAGAAGTCTCTCCATTTGAATACTACCAACTTCATGGTGAGTTTGATTTCATGATAACCGATAGTTTGCACTCCACGATATTCTGCCTCCAGCATAGGACCCCCTTTATAACTATAGATTTAGACGAAAAGTATGGGAACGTGTACAGTAAAACCAAATCACTCCTCGACGAGTTTGAGTTATTGAATAGACACGTTGACGGATTTGCGATCGATAGCAGGGAGTTTGACGTGGAAAGATACACCGAGATCTCGACTTCCGAGTCCGAGAAGATTGGTGAGATTCTACAAAGACATCGTCAAGTTGGACGGGACTTTCTAGACCGTACGCTGACTGCTGTTAGAACAGACGTCAATGACTAACCGCCCCCACATCTGTTTTATCTCCGATACTCTGCATACGTATTTTGGGTCCGGAATCGAACCCGGAACTGGCGGGGCAGAGCGCCAGCAGTACATGCTCGCTACCGGATTGCGGGATCTGGGCTATGAGATTTCGATCGCGACGCTCGACTACGATCAGGCACGTCGCGACCGTGTAAACAGGATCGACGTCTGGCGCGTGATCCCCGACGTTCGGGGGGTACCGCGGGCACCGTACAAGGCGTGGAAGACGATTCGTGGACTGCGCGAAATCGATGCGGATGTCTACTACGTCCGCGGTAACGACTTGCTCTGTATGATCGCCGCGCTCCACACCAGTCTGGCCGATGCGTCGTTCGTCTACGCCGTCGCGAACGACGCGAACGTCGATCCGGAACTCCTCGCACGCCAGGGCGTATTTCGGCATCCATTCCTGCTGGCTATGCGAACTGCTGATCGGGTCGTCGCTCAAACGCACCATCAGCAGGAACTTCTCATCTCCGAACACGATGTCGAGGCACCCAGGATACCCAACGGCTACGAAATTCCGGAGGAATCGGAGGTCGTCCCTCACTCCGATCGAGGCTACGTCCTCTGGGTCGGATCGATGGACCCGACGCAGAAGCGTCCGGATCGATTCCTTGATCTCGCTCGGGAACTCCCCGACGTACCGTTTCGAATGATCGGCCCTCCCGACAACGATGCTCCGGGGCACTTCGACGAGATTGAGACCGAGGCCGCCGACATACCGAACCTTGAGTTCCTGGGATTTGTGGATCCACACGAGATTCACGAGCACTATCGATCGGCGATCGCTCTCGTCAACACCTCCGACTACGAGGGCTTCCCGAACGTCTTCCTCGAAGCGTGGCGATATGCGACGCCGGTCGTCTCGTTGTATCACTCGTTGGATGGCGTCCTCGACGAGCAACCGGTCGGAACCCACGCGGGATCTATGGACGCCCTCGTCGACGCAGTCGATCACATTTCGTCCGACGTCTCACTTCGACAGGAGCTGGGCGACGGTGGACGGGAACACATGATCGAGAACTACTCCTTCGACCAACTGCTCGATCGGTACGAACGAGTTTTCGAGGAAGTTTATCAGGAATCTCGCTCGTAACGACTCCTCTTGCCCAGCTACAGTACCTCTCGATAGATATCCACTAACCGTTCCCCAATTCGATCCCAACTAACTTCCCTGACGACCTCGCGCCCGTTCGACCGGCCCTCGGACTTCAGAACCTCCAGAACCAGCGCCGCCAACTCCTCTTCACTCTCCCCGACCCCACCGGGCTCCACTCCCGTCAACCGCTCCCGGACGTCCCCCACGCCCGTCGAGACCACCGGAACATCACACGCCATCGCCTCCTTGACCGTGTTCGGCGATCCCTCGTGTCTCGACGTCAACAGCAGCGCGTCGGCCGCGTTCACGTAGTACGGCACCTCCTCGTGGGGCACTCCCGAGATCGTCTGCAACTGCACCGCCTCGCCCAGCTCCGCCTCGATCCGATCGACCACCCGTCTCGCCAGGGGGTAGTTCTTCCGCTCGTAGTCGGGCGCGTACGGGAACAGCACGTGCGTCCCGTCGGGATCCCACCCGACGCGCTCCCGAGCCACCACCCGATCGACCGGCCGGAACCGCTCCAGGTCCACCCCACTCGGCACGATGTGCGCGTCCGCCCGCCCGAGCAACTCCCGCATCTCCTCGCTCCGGACCGTCACCGCGTCGGCCCGCCAGGCGAACGCCTTCGTCACCAGGCCGTCGACGCCGACCACGTCCGAGCCCCACAGCGTGAGCACGACCGGCAGCCGGAACTGCGTGACCGCGTACGGGGCGGTCAGCCCGTAGTTCGCGTGGATCAGGTCGTACTCCCCTCGGCGCAGCTCCCGCCGGACCATCGGGAAGAACTGCAGGTACTCCCGGACGCCCCGCCGCGCCGCCATGTCGCCGTCGATCTGCTCGGCGCCGGGGACCACCAGCACCGTGCAGTCGACGCCCTTCCGCTCTAAGGTCTCGATCTGTTGCCGGAAGAAGATCTCCTCGGCGGTGACCAGGTGCAACACGCGGATGTCGGCGGTGTCCGTCATGGCGTCCGGTGATCGGTGGAAGGTCCACCGTCGGACGGTTATAGCCTTCGCTTGTCGTCGTGAGCTACTCGTGGGATCGTCACCGACTGATAGCCCCACCGGAGGTGACTGCACCTCGGTGTCGCCGTCTCCGAAACAATCGAGATCCGACCGTCTCATACTGATTATTGTAGCGATTTACCGGTCGATCGGCCACCCGGCCCGCCGATCGTCCGGTTACGCCCGAGAATAATCAGTATCAGAGGCCGGACAGCCAGATGGGATCGGTCTGTGCGGGGTCGAACGGGAGTGCTTCCAGGTGGGCGACGGCGACGCGGACGTCGCTTCCGGACATGTCCTGTGGTGCGACGAGTATCGGGACGTCGGCGTTTCTGCCTCCGAAATCGGAGACGTCCGTCGAAAGTACCGCGTACCGTTCCGATTCGGCGTACTCCGTGATCGCGTCGTCGGTCGCTTCCGGGCCCAACGGAGAGACGTCGCGGCTGTAGACGACCTCGTGGCCGTCCCCCCGGAGGGCGGACACGTACTCGTCGGGGACGTTCGTATCGGCGAGAATTCGCATTTATCAGTCGGCTCGCTCAGTCGCGTTCGAACCGTCCGCGAGCAGCGATCGGGTTCGACGCTCTCCGTTCTGCCGTGCGGTCGCGAACTCCCGTTCCCGGTCGGCGAACGCCTCCCGGTGATCGTAGTAGTACGAAAGCGCCGTGAACAGTTCGGCCATCGAGACGTCGTACTCGCCGGCGACGACGTGGGGGTCCTCCTGCTCGTCGATGACCCGACGCTTGACGTCGAGGACGGTGATCCGGGTGCCGTCGATCCGTGGCGATCCCGACCGGATCTCCTCGTCGCGGACGATCCTCGTCATGGGTGTCCGTTGGTCGGCCTGCCGTATAAACCCTCGAACAACTCGGACAAACAGCGTTCAGATAAGCGATGGGTGGTCCGTCCGACCGGCCGGGTGGGACTGAAAGGGGCCGGCGTCTCGGCGAACCCGGATCCGGCAAGCACCGCAGCGAAGCGAGGAGCGCAGCCGTGATCCCGGGAGTCGAGACGCCGGGGGCTTTCGAGCTGTTCGTACAGTGGTCGAGCCACTGTTCTCGACCGACCGAACACTCCCCGTTCACACCACCGAAACCGAAGACGTCCGTCGAACGGATCGCGTCCCGTTCCGATTCGGCGTCCACCGTGATCCCGATCAGTCGACTCGCTCCGTCGCGTTCGAACCGTCCGCGAGCAGCGATCGGGTTCGACGCTCTCCGTTCTGTCGTGCGGTCGCGAACTCCCGTTCTCGGTCGGCGAACGCCTCCCGATGCTCGTAGTAGTACGAAAGCGCCGTGAACAGTTCGGCCATCGAGACGTCGTACTCGCCGGCGACCACGTGGAGGTCTTCCTGTTGCGTCGACCGTCGGAGGGTCGGCTGTCGCCTGCAATCGAGAAATCCCGGACCGAACGCTTATCCCATATTCGGACCTAGTGATCCGTATGAGCACCGGTCGCGAAATTCGTCTCGTCGAGGAGGACGACGGGTGGTGGTCGGCCATCGACGAGGACGTGGGCGTTGCGAGCCAGGGGCCATCGCGTGAGGAGGCCCTCGACAACCTCGACCAGGCGGTGGCGGCAACCAGACGGGCCCGGGCCGAGGACACGTCGGCTCCCGAACCCGACGCGCCGTGGTTCGAACGCCGATAGATGGGTTCTCGAGATTTCTCCGGCGAGGAAATCGTTTCCGTGCTACAGAAGTTCGGATATCGGCACGACCGAACGCGCGGCGATCATGCGATCTTGAAGTACACCCATCCCGTGACCGGGGAGAAACGAACGGTTACGGTTCCGCTTCACGACCGCGTTCGAACCGGGACGCTCCAGAGTATCGCCGACCAGTGTGGAGCGAACGATTTTCACGCGTGGTGTGATACTGGCAGTTGTAGTGATTTACCGGTTGATCGGCCACACGGTGGGCCGATCGTCCGGTAACGGCCGACAACTGTCAGTATGTTGGATCGACGAACACCGGTGATGAGCACCGAGGAGTCGACGAACACGAGCTCTCTGTCGGCAGCCATTCGAACTCAGCCCTCGACGACGGGCCGCAGCGCCTCCAGAATGATTCCAGCCTCCAGGGGCGGAATCTCCTGCTCGCGGGCCACGATCTGGTGAGTCACCGACCCGTCGGGGAAGTTATTATAACCGAGGGAACGCCGAGAATCCGCCATGAGCAACGGAGACGAGGGCGTCGCCGGACTCGGGAGACACCTCTTGCGTCCCTCGCGCACGGAGGGACTCCGTCGGCGGCTGGAGGCGTTCCTCGACGAACACGCCACTGAAGATGGACCCGATCTTCGGGACCTCCGGGCCGCCGCTGCCGGGGGGAAACCCATGAGCGACGTCGTCGACGACGCTCGCGAGGAACGGCTGTGATCACCTCCCGTGGCCGGTTCAGGGAGTGACGACCGCAATACAATTACCGGTCGACGTCAAAGGGTCGAACATGCCTCCAGACGAGGAGATCCGGACGGCGCTCGCTGCGCTCAAGCCAGCGCTCCAGGAGGAGTACCCCATCAGCGAGCTCGGGATCTTCGGCTCGTACGCCCGGGGAGAACAGCGGCCCGACAGCGATCTCGACGTGCTCGTCGCGTTCGAGCGGCCAGTGACGTTGCTCGATCTCGTTCGCCTGGAGAACGAACTGACGGAGCGGCTCGGCGTCGACGTCGATCTCGTCACGAAGGGGTCGCTGAAACCGCGGATCGAATCCCGCGTTACCGACGACATCGTCTACGTATGACCGAGGTGCTCGATTACCTCGACGACATCCTCGCAGCCGCCGAGAAGATCGAGCGTTTCACCGGAAACATGAGCTACGAGGAATTCCTCGAAGACGAAAAGACGGTCGATGCCGTGCTCCGGAACTTCGAGGTGATCGGTGAGGCAGCAAAGAACGTGCCGGACGACGTCCGCCGGGAGTACAGCGACGTGCCGTGGTCGGAGATGGCCGGGATGCGAGACAAACTGATCCATGGATACGCCACCGTCGAATTGCGGATCGTGTGGCAGACCGTTCAGGACGAGATTCCTACGTTAACGGCCCAAATCGGACAAATTCGCGCCGAACTCGACTCGGAGTGATCGCGGTCGATCTGCGGACGCCTTCCGGTGATCGTCGTCGACGCGAGCCATCTTTTATGTGATGGCGAGGCTACCTACTGGTATGGCCCCTGCGACCGACGACGTGGACGGGATCGACGTCGATGCGATCCGCGGCGTGCTCGAGGGACACCCGATCCGGCTGGGCGTCCTCTTCGGCTCGCAGGTCACCGGGTCGACACACGCCCACAGCGACGTCGACGTCGCGGTCGAATTCGACGCGGAGCTGTCGTCCGACGACAGACGGCGGGCGCGTCTCGACGTGATCGTCGAGCTGACCCGGGAGCTGGGGACCGACGACGTCGACGTGGTCGATCTCGACGGAGTTCGGCCGGCGGTCGGGAAGGCGGCCCTCGAGCGCGGGGTGCTTCTGGTCGGGAGTCCCGATCGGGCCGACCGACTCCGACGTCGGTTCGCCGATCGGACGCCCGACGACGAGAACGGGGACCGACTCGCCCGGTTCGACGCGCTGCTTGCCGAGATGGAGGAGGCCGTTGACGTCTGACACGGAGACGATCGAGCGCATCGTCGACAAGGTCGAATTCGTGGCGGATGCGACGGGGCTACTCGCCCGGAAACAGTCGCTCGGACGAGAGGAGTACCTCGCCGATCGAGAGCAGCAGGCGATCGTCGAACGGGAGTTCCAGGTCGCTATCGAGGCGTGCATCGACATCGCCGAGTTGCTCATCCGGGATTCGGAGGAGGAAATGCCCGCCACCAACGCCGACAAATTTCACCGTCTCGAACGACTGGGCGCCCTCTCGACGGAAACTGCGACTCGAATGGGGGAGGCTGCCGGGTTCCGAAACGTCCTCGCACACAATTACGGGGGCGACCTCGACGACGAACAAGTGTATTCCCATCTCCAGGAGGATTTGCGATGGTTCCCGATCTTCTGTCGCGAAGTTCGAAAGTATCTCGACGAGGCAGCTACTGACGACGGATAGGGACCGTTGTAGCGATGTATTCGAGTGAGAGGGCTGACAAAACGTTTTACTGCTACTGGACACTAAAAGTGTCCATGGGCACTAAAAGTGATCAAAGAGTTGGATTGCACATCTCCTTCCCGTTCGGGGAAGAACAAGTGTTCCGGTACGTGGCGATGGAAGACGTCCTCGAACTCCTAACCTGCAACCCGTTCAGGGAGTTCACCGTGCGCCAGCTTCGCGAGATCACGGACAACGGCTCGAAGACGACGACGCGTGCGGTCGACCTGCTCCAGGGGCTGGGGCTCGTCCGGGTCGACGAGAGCGGGCGCAGCCGGAGCGTGCGCCTGAACCGCGAGCGAGTGATGATTCCCGAGGAGCCGTTGTTCGCGCTGCCCCAAGACGAGTTCCGCGAACCGGTGCGAGAATTTGTCGAACGGGCTCGCCGGGAGGTACCGTCGTTTTCGGCCCTGCTCGTGTTCGGGAGCGTCGCACGCGGTGAGGCCGACCGCCGCAGCGACATCGACGTCTGGCTGCTGGTCGAGGACAGCGACGACATCCTGCAGGCACGACGCACGGCGACCGATATCGCCGTCGACCTCGGCGAGAAGCGATTCGGCGAGCCGGGTGACCGCTACGAGTTCGAGGTGTTGGTCGAGTCCGTGGAGTCGGCGGTGAGCCACGGCGAGGCAGACGACGGAATCGACGAAGTGCTGGCCGAGGGAATCGTGATCGAAGACAGCGACGCGTTAGAGCGCGTCAAAGACGTGGCGTTGGGAGGTGCCGACGCCGCGGAGGTGCTCGGCGATGCGCAGTGAGGATCCGTGCAGCGACGAGTTGAGCACCGTCGTTGTGGCGTTCGAACCGTCCGCGAGCAGCGATCGGGTTCGACGCTCTCCGTTCTGCCGTGCGGTCGCGAACTCCTGCTCCCGGTCGGCGAACGCCTCCCGGTGATCGTCGTCGTACGAAAGCGCCGTGAACAGCTCGGCCATCGAGACGTCGTACTCGACATCGAGGACGGTGATCCGGGTGCCGCCGATCCGTGGCGATCCCGACCGGATCTCCTTGTCGCGGGCCACGATGCGGTGGGTTACTCGACCTCGGGACGGGGGGCGTTCTCGTATTTCACCATTTTCTCGGGCTTGTCGGAGATGCTCTCGTAGATCCTCTGGAGGGTCTCCTCTGCGGCGAGCAGGTTGTGTTCCTCGAGGAACGCCAGTCCCTCCTCCGTGAGTCCGTAGAACTTCCAGGGATAGCCCTGCCGGCGCTGGTCGTCGTCGAGTGCGACCTCCCTCACGATGCCAGCGTCGATCAGCTTCTGGACGTGCTTGTAGACGGTGGCGTCGCTCACGCTGGGGTTGAGTTCCTCGAGTTCGTACATCGAGGGCAACTGCTCGGGGTGCTGGAGGATGTTGTTGACGAGCGCGAACCGCGTCCGCTGGGTCACGAAGTGGACGAGTTCGCGGGTTTCCGTCCCCTCGGCGGTCCCCACGTCGGTGCTCATACGCCACGGTACACGCCCCGACGTCAAGTAGTTTACCCTCGGGTAAATTACTCTAACGTAAACAGAAGGACGAATAACTCGGTGAATTACTCCATAAATCATATCTTGCGGTTCCGAGAACGGCAGTGCATGTCCGACGAGGAGTCGCCCGTCCCCGAGAAAGTTCTCACGAGCGCCAAAGAGCAGCTCGGCGAGGAGGAGATCTCGCTGGCGGACAACGAGGAGATCCTCCACGCCCTGAGCGAACTGACGCCCGTATACGAGAACGATCGATCGTACTTCGTCCTCGGGAACTACGACCGGGAGCCGATCCGGCGGCTGAATCTAGTGGTCGATCGCCTCAACCGCCGGCAGGACGCCTACGCCTTCCGGATGGTCGACATCCGCGGCGAGTGGGACAACAGTATCCAGAAGTTCTGCCTGATCGCCGACGTCGTGACGCACCTCGTCGGCGTCGCCGAGAAGGAACCGAGCGACTTCCTCGTCGAACAGGGTCTGCTGGTCGGGACGATCGAGTATTTCTCCAAAAGTCACGTCCTCAAACGAGAGTACGAGGAGGAGCATCCGTTCGGCTGGATGCAAGATGGCGTCTTCGAACTGTTCGACCGGCACGGGCGATTGTACCGCTGGCGGACCGAAGAGGACCTCGTTGCGATGACCGAGGAACTCCCGTGACTCGGTATTCGAACGAGATCGCGAGATCTCGGTTCCTCGACGGCCTCCGAGACCGGGAGACGTACTCGGAGGTCGTGTTCAGATAAGCGATGGCTGGCCCGTCCGACCGGCCGGGTGGGACTGAAAGGGGCCGGCGTCTCGGCGAACCCGGATCCGGAAAGCACCGCAGCGAAGCGAGGAGCGCAGCCGCGATCCCGGGAGTCGAGACGCCGGGGGCTTTCGAGCTGTTCGTACAGTGGTCGAGCCACTGTTCTCGACCGACCGAACACTCCCCATTCCTCCCCCGAAACCGAAGACGTCAGTCGAACGGATCGCGTCCCGTTCCGATTCGACGTCCTCCGTGATCCCGATCAGTCGGCTCGCTCCGTCGCGTTCGAACCGGGACGCTCCAGAGTATCGCCGACCAGTGTGGAGCGAACGATTTTCACGCGTCGTCCACCGATCGACGTCGGGGGACGCGTTGCAGCACCCGCGGCGGTGTGCGCTCCGATCCTACTCCAGCCGACGGAGGTCGCCCCGCCGTTCGGCGTGCATCACCTCGCCGGCGAACCGCCGCAGTTTGGCGACGAGTTCGCTCTCGCTTTCATAGGTCTCGACACGCAGATCCCACCGGACTGGCGCCGATCGGATCATCGCACTCGTCACGTCGTCCTCGTGGACGAAGATCAACCGGTCACCGTGCGTCTCCGCGACGTTCTCGAGGACACTGCCGGCCTCTTCCCCGACGCCAAAATTGTGACCGAGGAACGGCACTACGAACGCGGTCGCGTTGCTGCACCGGGCGTATTCGATGCTCTGGGTCACTGCATCTACGTCGGCGGTGTCGACACCCACATCGAGCGCGAGAAACGCATTCACTCCCGGGTCGGTTCGAAGTTCCCCCTGAACGCGTCGCAAGAGTGCCTGCGCCGCGTTGATGTCCGCTTTGTTCCGGAACAGCCGGCGCAACGGCCCGGGAAGATCGTCGACGTCGATTTCGCGGCGTTCCTCCTCGCTGAGCACGTAGTTGAGGTTGAACGACTTGTACGGTCCCATCAGATAGAAGAGAAACCGGTCGTACGTCACGCCTCCGAGCCGCTCTGCGATCAACTCGCGCGTGATCTCGACGGTCATGGCTGCGCCTATCCGGCAGAAATATATAAAAAGCGGTGTTTTCGAGAACTCTCGGCTTGATAACGACTAAACGTATTCGACTCCTAGCGTGACGCACGATGGCGACGGATCAAACGCGGAGGTTCGGCGGCGACGTCCCGGACGATCCGGCAGATCTGCTGCCCGAGGAGAGCGTCCTCGATCTCGACGAATACCTCGACATGCACGCCGCTGTGGGTCACCGCACCCGCTATGAAATCCTCTATCGGCTCGTCCACGGCGGCGAGATGAGTCCGAAGGAACTCGAGGGCGCACTCGAAATCGACGATAGCACGCTCCACTATCACCTCAACAAACTCGTCGACGTCGGCCTGGTCGAGAAGCGCCAGCGCACGGAACGGGGACAGGGCGGGCTGTACACGTATTATCGCGCGACCGTATTCGGTGAGGTAACGCTTACCGACGGCGTCGACGAGTTGATCCGCGGCGAGCAGACGTTTGCGGAACTGTACGACAGCTCGACTGCGTGAGTTCCTCGCGACCGATCGGAACCGTACAGATACCGGAGAGTCCTGCAACCACCCACAGCTGGTCGATATAGAAAAAATTCGAGAGGACGGTTGTGTGCAAGACGGTCGTGTTCAAGACGGTCGTGTTCGGGACGCTCGGGTTCGACGCTCTCCGTTCTGCCGTGCGGTCGCGAACTCCCGCTCTCGGTCGGCGAACGCCTCCCGGTGATCGTCGTCGTCCGAACGCGCCGTGAACAGTTGGGCCATCGAGACGTCGTCCTCGCCGGCGACGACGTGGGGGTCCTCCTGTTCGTCGATGACTCGACGCGTGACGTCGAGGACGGTGATCCGGGGGCCGTCGATCCGTGGCGATCCCGACCGGATCTCCTCGTCGCGGACGATCCTCGTCGTGAGCGTCCGTTGGTCGGCCTGCCGTATACCCCTTCGAACAACTCGGACAAACAGCGTTCAGATAAGCGATGGCTGGCCCGTCCGACCGGCCGGGCGGGACTGAAAGGGGCCGGCGTCTCGGCGAACCCGGATCCGGCAAGCACCGCAGCGAAGCGAGGAGCGCAGCCGCGATCCCGGGAGTCGAGACGCCGGGGGCTTTCGAGCTGTCGTCACGAAGCACACAACGACGCAGTCATCGACGTCCACAACGAGCTCGATCAGTCTGCTAGTCAGTTCGTCTTTGGTTCGGCGACGACTGTCCGGCGCGCGACGCGGGGAGGACGTCAATCACAGAGACACTCGTGAGACTGCCCAGCGAGATTACTGATCTGTGAGTGGATCTCGTCAGCGAGCGCGACCATCGAATTCGCCCGGTCGTCTGTGGCCATCCCGTCTTGATAGTACGTGTGTGCACGGTTTTCGTTCCAGAGGTCTTCGAGTTCCGTCGCAACCTCGGCAGTGACGAATCCGACTTGGGCGCTTCGATTGTAAGCGTACCACTCGGACAGGGCAGAGTATTTATCCGTGATTCGGACGTACTGACTCGTATGTCGGGTCTCGCAGAGGATCTCGATGCGATCGCGGCCGCCGGCGGCTACGACGACACCGACGCCGTGGTCGAGGAGGCCGTTCGTGAGCTGTTGCGTCGGCGTCCAGAGCTTCGGCTGTCGCTCGCAGTCGAGAAATACCGGGCCGACGCCGTGAGCCTCAATCGGGCGGCCGAGCTGGCGGGCGTCTCGGCGGAGGCCTTCAGGGACGAACTCGCAGACCGGGGGATCGACCGCGATGCCGGATTTCTGTCCGACTCAAAGCGGGACGATCGGCTGGAGACGTTCACCGAGTAAGTCGACGGATGACGCTCGTCGATGGCGTTTTGAGTTCGCTCGCCAAGATCGACCGGCTGGAACTGCTGCCGTCGGTGTTCGAGACCGTCGAGACGCCGTCGTCGGTTGTCGACGAACTCGACCGTGCCGAGGTCGACGGCTACGAGTTCGTCACCCGCGTCGACGCCGTCAAATCGTACAACGACGGCTGGCTCGAAATCGTCACCCCGACGGGAGCCGAACTCGAACTGGCGGACGAGCTCGGCGATCACGCGCTCTCTTCGACTGATGCGCGGTGTCTCGCGATCGCATCCCGACGTGACGCTCGACTCGTGACTGACGACGCCCACGTCGGAACGCGCGGACAGCAGCTGGGTGTCGAGGTCTGGGATCTCGTGTTGTTGCTCCAGGCGGCGATCCACTGCGACGTGATCGCCACGACAGAAGAGCTGTCGAGGCTCGTCGAGGAACTACGGGAACGCGACGGCTATCGCTTCTCCGAGGACGACCGGGACTCTCTCTTCGAGACCATCGAAACGGACGGATGACCCGACGCGTGACGTCGAGGACGGTGATCCGGGTGCCGTCGATCCGTGGCGATTCCGACCGTGATCCGCTCGCGTTCGTGAAGTACCTTGGAGACAAGCCCCGAGGTTTCACCGTTTTGTCCATGCCGTCCAGAAACGGACGGATGGACGCAGGCGAAGTTAATTCCCCTCGACCTTCCCGGGATGGGTCGGCTGGAATTCACACCCGAACGCTCGGTGCGTCCGTGAGGGCCGGCGGCTCCACCATCTTCGATTTTCGGACGACCCCGAGGCACTCTCGCTGTATCTCTGTAGAAAAAGTGATTGAGTTGCAAATACAACTGAGAGATATGGCAACCGCGGTCAAAATGGACGAGGAGACGAAATCCCGACTCGAAGAGCTGCAGGCGGAAATCAAATTGCGGACGGGGGAGAAAGTCACTCAACAAGAGATCCTGGCACGACTCGTCGAGTCCGCTGTGGAGTCCCGGTCGGAGTTCGTCGATTCGTTTCGGAAGGGAACGACAGCACTCACCGACGAGGAGATCGCACAGTTCAACGAGGGGACGATCTCCTCCGGCGTCGAAACGGACGAAGACGACGTCGACGAAATCCTCTACGGATGAGTGTCTTCGTCGATACGGGCGTCTTCTATGCCCACCACGATGTCGACGCGACTCGCCACGACGTCGCGACGGAGGCACTCGCCCGCGTCCTCGGATCGGAAGCGTACGGACACGTCCTCACGAGCGAGTACATCTACGACGAGACGGTCACTCTCACGTACCGACGAACTGGCCGGATGGAGGACGCCATCGAAGTCGGCCGTCGGATCCGTGGCGAGGGGTACCCGGACGCGATCGAACTCCTCCACTCGTCGCCGCGGCTCTTCGAGGACGCGATCGCAACGTACGAGAGATACACCGAACACGGGTTCAGTTTCACCGACGCGATGACGGTTGCACTGGTCGAACGCCACGGGATCGACTCCGTACTGAGTTTCGATGACGATTTCGACGGCGTGGTCGACCGGCTCGTCCCCGAAACAGTGGCGTCCGCCCAGTGAGGAACTCTTTTGCGTATGGGTACCCATACGTAATACATGAGCAAGAACATCGCCATCGCGGACGACGTCTACCGCGAACTCGAGCGGGAAAAGGGGGACCGAAGTTTCAGCGAGGTCATTCGGGAGTATCTCGAACAGCGTCGACAGCTTGCCGACGTCACGGGTGCCGGTATTCTGGACCACGGGACGTACGGCGAGGTCAACTACCCCACCCTACTGCGCTCGGGCAGATGACCTGCCACTCGCTTGTTGAGGGTGGGGCTTGTCGGTGGACACCCACTCATGCTCGACAAAACTGCCGTCTGGTGAGAGTGTCCCCGACACCAAGGCCAGTTGACTCGTGGCCTGCCCGGACGAACACGTGCGGCTCGCCGGGCTGGATAGCTCCTCACAGAGGTACCGGAATCCGATGTTCTTGGCCGCATTGTAATCCGAATTTACTGTATACCCACACTCAACGCACTCGAAGTGCTTGCCGTCCCGATTGTCTTCGTCCACACACTCACAATCTGTGCGGCTACAACCCTGACTCGTGTATTCCGGGTTCGTTGTATCCACAGTCACACCGTATCCTTCCAGCTTGTATTCAGTGTACGTGCGGACTTTTTTGAACAGCCAGTGCTGGAACTTGGGCAGATTCGAGATGCGCGTGCGAATCCGCCTCAACTCCTCGAAGGCGACGTGGGTGGCACGAACCCGGAGTGCTTCCTGTTTGATGGCATTGGCGACATGGTGGGCGTACTGGTCGTAGTATCGCCACTCCGTGCCACGCCGCTGTTGAAACCGGAGATGGGCACTTCGCGTCCCTGTTTGCTGAAGTTCGCCGCGTAACTGTTCTTGCTCAGACCGGTAGGCGTTGAGTGCATCGGCGTTGCCGTAGAACTGGCCAGTCGACGTCACCGCTGTTGCCCCATCGACGTTCAAGTCCACGCCGAGTACACGATGAGTGTCCTCGCTCTGCGTGTCTGAACCCGAATTGTCCGTCGTGGGTGCATACACTGGGTCATCGCCGAACTGGCGTTGCATCACCGCATGGAGCCAGAACCGCTCGCCGTCAAAGACGAGTTTGCTCGTGGAAAACGACCACCGTCTGTCCAGGATATACTCCCCGTACGGCGTTCCCTCGATTTCCGCTGGCAGTTCGTATCGGCAGGTCACAGTGCCATTGAGCGTCGAGAACGTCGCCTCGTACCGACCGTAGGTGGCGGCTCGTTTGTCGTAGGTCATCGTGTAGCCAGCCCGCTCACGGTCGTAAAAATCAGGTTTGCTGAGACGGTCGCCGTTCTCCCAGCTGGTCTTGCACGAGGAGATCGCGCTGGTTGCGTCTTTGATGGCTTTCTGGACGAGATTCGAGTGGAGTTGTTCGTTGGTCTCGTCTCGAAGCCGGTCGTAGAGTGCGTTTTCGGCATCCTGCTTGCTGGTTAGCAGGTCGGCTGGCTGTTTCGGTGAGTCTGGCCAGCAGTGTTCGACAGCTTCCTGCTGGCAGTAGAGATACGGCAGGATAGTCTGGTGGAAGTCCGAGCGTGATTCTGATGGAATTTTGAGAGGAATCACAACAGTTCGGTTCGCTTCCACCATACGTAATATGTCGGATTTTAAAATTGTAAAGGTTACGGTTGGGGTGTCAGATCTGGCTGTGTGTGTCGGTTTGTCCAGATTGTTGTCGGCTTCCTCCCCACCCTACTCGCTTGTGCTTCCGATTGACCATCGGAATCCCTGCGCTCGTTGAGGATGGGGCCTCCGTCTTGAATTGGGTGATCCGTCGCATACGCCAGCGCCAGCGCGAACGTCAGATACGCGACCAGGTGCCGCCAGTAGTGGATCGGCAGAAACTCCGGGTGGATCTCGTCCACCACCGTCTCGGGAACCGTCAACAGCGACCCGTACAGGATGAGCCCCGCCACGACGACGACCCCTCCCCATCGGACCACGCGCGGCAACAGCGGCACCGGGAGTTGCACGATCACACCACCGAAACCGACCGGAGAAAAGCTTGTGGATCCAGCACGGAACGCGGCTCGCCCCGAAACGGATCGTCATCTCCATAGGATGACATTCGTGTAACAGCTATGTCCCTCCCGGGACGGACCATCAACCGATGCCCGAAGAAGTACTCTTCAAGACCGAGGAACCGAGATCCAGGGCCGAAATCGCCGAGGCGCTCGTCGCCGCCGCCGAGGAGATCGAGGCGGGGACGGTCCACCTGGACGGCGACGGGGACGCGACGACCGTCGAGATCCCCGACACCCCGCTGTTCGAGGTCGAACTCGAACGCCTCACCGACTCGGAAACCGGAAAGGAACGCTACGAACTCGAGTACGAGATCCGCTGGACGCGCTGAATTCGGCGGACGCTTTTGAACACCTCCCCGCCGGAACCGGCCGCCTCCCCGCCGCGACTCAGATCGACACCGCGTACAGGTGGCCGTCGTTGCTCCCGACGTACAGCGTCCCCGCCGCGATCGTCGGCGAGTCGTGGACGGTCCCGTCGGTGTCGAACTGCCACTTCTCCTCGCCGGAATCCCTGTCGAGCGCGTGTACGCACCCGGATCCACTGGCGCCGCCCACGTAAAGCGTGTCCTCCGAAATCACCGGTGCCGAGTTGTAGATCGTGCCGCCGGTGTCGAACGTCCACTCCTTCTCGCCCGTGAACCGATCGATCGCGTACACCGACCTGTCGCGGCTCCCGGTGTAAACCATCCCGTCGTCGACGGCGGGAACCGAGGTCACGCTGCCGCCGGTTTCGAACCGCCACTCGAGCCTGTCGTCGCCGGCGAGTCCCTGGCAGCCACTCGTCAGGGCTGCCCCGCCGACCCCCACCGTCGCGAGGAACGTCCGTCTATTCACACCAGCCCCTACCGGGCGCGTTTATAAACAGCTGGCGTAAGGTTCAGTGGCCATTTGAGGGATGGGGTGTGTGTTGGCCCGCCCGGAGCGCGTTCGCTAGGTAAAACATCCTTCCATCTCTCACACGCTCGGCTCCGGTGTGTAACGTCGTGAAAAATCCTCGAAAAGAGATCCCCAGTTAATTAGATCCGAAGGTCACGTCGACCGATCGAAGGATCGACGACCGATCGCCGGTGTCCCAGACGAGGTTGACGGTTCCGTCGTTGTCGTCCAGCTCGGCCGTGAGACTGTCGCCCGCCGACATCTGGTCGAAGGTGATATTTCCTACGTTGAGGTCACCGTTCGCATCGTGATGGTAAGAGGAATCTAGCCCGACATCCCCTGACGTCGTAAACTTCAGCGTACTCGGGTCGATCTGGTCCCCGCCCGAGTGCGTGAACGTGACATTTTGTTCCTCGTCGTCGACGTCGACGTCGAAGTTCGCGTTCGGCGCCGTGTCCCCGACCTGATCGCCCAGGCCGAGCACGAACGTCCCGATCACGGCCGCCAGAATGACGGTGATCGCGACCATGAGAATGACCCCGATGACCGGCGATACTGCTCGCTTTTCCGTTACAAATGATTTCAGTTGCATCTGTCGTGTGTCCATCCCACCGAAAGGGGAAGCGCCCCCAGCCGACGCGATCGTCGACGCGTTACCCCTCTCGCGGTGGCTACAACCAAGTTGCGTCGGCGATCATATATCCCCGTCGTCTCGAATATCAGCTGTGAGAATGCTCCCTGGTACCGCTACTCTCTAACGGGCGTCTGTCCGCTGTGGCGTCCGGACACGTCCTGCACCCGGATCTCGTACCACTGGCGTTCCCATTCGTCGAGATCGTTCCACTCCCGCTGGTCTACCGACTCCGGATCCCGCGTAAAAAACACCGGCACGAACTCCTCGGGGATCGAGTTCCCGTTGACGGGAGAGAGGGTCCCGGTCGCGACGACGCTCTCCCAGACGTCGACGTCGTCCATGGTGTACACCGTCAGCGTCACCTCGGCCCCCGCCTCCACGAACGCCTCCTTCTTGCTCCCGGAGCCGTTGACGAATCCCACGACGATCCGATCCTGGTCCAGGTCGTAGTGATACGACATCGGCACGCCGTAGCCTCGACTCCCGGCACCCAGACTCAACACGCCGGTGAAGGATTCTTCGAGCAACGCCCGCGCGTCCGACTCGCTCATCACGTTGCCAACGCTCGGTGGCCGGTCGATCATATGCTGTACACTGGCGTTCCACGGGCTTAGTGGTTGTTACCGTCGTATTGGACAGGTATCACTTCCTCGGCGTACTGTCCGGGAGGGTTCGATCCGACGCGTCCGGACCTCCAGGCGTCGGTTCAGGACGACTCGCCGGACGTCGGCCCGGACGACTCCGCCGACCCCTCCGCCGCCGGCAACCGCACCTGGATGGTTGTTCCCCGTCGGGAGTCGGCCACCGACACGTCGCCCTCGAGGCTCGTGACGATCCAGTACACCAGCCAGAGCCCGAGCCCCTGGCCGTGCACGAGGGGCTCCTCCTCGCCGGCCTCCAGCACCGACCGCTCCATCTCCGGCAACCCGGGACCGTCGTCCGCGACGGTGATCACCACCGTCGCCGACGAGTCGGCCTCCCCGGTCCCCTCGATGGCCACGTCGACGTCGATCGCGGGAGACTCGCCGGTGTGCTTTGCGGCGTTGTCCACGAGTTCCCACAGCGCCGTCTCCATCCGCGGGGCGCTTTCGGTGACGGCCGATTCGGGTCCCGAGACCGTGATCTCCGCGTCGGGATACGTCGCGTCGATCTGCTCGACCACCCGGTCGAGTACCGGCACGACGTCTACCGGTCGCAGTTCCGGGGGCGCGTCGACGTTCTCCTCGAGCTTCTGTGCGGTCTCGCTCAGATCGAGCAGCCGGTCTGCGGCGGTCCGGATCCGTCCGGCCAGGGCCGCGTTCTCGCCGTCGTTCACGTTCGACTCGAGGAGTTCGGCGTAGCCGTCGATCACGCCCACGTCGTTCCGGAGGTTGTGCCGCAGGATGCGGTTGATGACGCTTATCAACCCGTCGCGTCGCTTCCGCTCGGTCGCGTCCCGGGCGGTCCCCTGGACCCCGACGATGTCCTCGGGCGACCGCTCCTCCGGGGGGACGTCGCCGTCGTAGATCGGCGCACCCCGGAGGTCCACATACACGATCTCTCCCGAGTTCGTCTCCAGCGGGAAGTACCGCGCCTCGACCGTCTCGCCGTTCAGCACCCGGTCGAACAGCGACCACGCCCAGTCGGTCGTCTCCTGATTGGGATGGGCGACCGTGATCGGCGTTCCGTCGAGCCCCTCGTCGCCGTACCCAAGAAACGCGTCTATCGACTGCGTGTCGTGGACTGCCCGACCGCCGACCTCGTGGACGAACCGCCCGTCGAGGTCGAGCCGGAAGACGAAGTCGAAGCTTGCGTCGATGAGCGCACGGTAGATCTCCTCCCGTTCGTTGAGTTCGCGCTCCCGTTCGGCGAGTTCGCGGTCGTAGTCGGCCTGTTCGATCTCGTGACCGATCATCTGGGCCAGCAGGTGCGTAAACGACTTTTCCGCTTCCGTGAACGGCTTCGCCCGGGGATCCTGCGACGAGAAACAGACCGTGCCGTACGTCTTGCCGTCGACCAGGATCGGGGCCCCGTGGTAACAGCTGATGCCGTACTCTACGGCCGCCGGGTGATCCTCCAGCCCGACGTCGGCGACGTCCGCGAACGCGATCGTCGTCTCTTCTTCGATCGTCCGGCTGCAGAAGGTGTTCTCGAGGTCCTCCTGAAGCCCGATCGGGTCCGGTCGTTCGCTCGGGGAGTTCGTGAGGACGATCTCCCAGTCGCCCGCCTCGCGGTCGATCTCCGCGATGTAGCTCATCTCCACGTCGAAGGCGGACGCGCCGACCTCGAGTGCCGCCTCGAGACGGGTGTTCAGCGACGCCTCCGACTGCATCACCTCGTAGAGCTGCGAATACGCGGCGTTTCGATCGAACGTCCCGTCGCCTTCGTCCCGTCGGTCGGTCATATTCCCCGTAGAATATCGTCCACCGTAGATGTACTGATACGTCGAGAGGCGAAGCGCCCGCTTTTTGTACGCCACCTACACATTACACAGCCATGCGAGTCCTCGTCACTGGGGGAGCCGGCTTCATCGGCGGTCACGTCGCCGAACAGCTCGTCCACCAGGGTCACGACGTCACCGTCGTCGACAACTTCGAACCGTACTACGACCTCGGAATCAAGCGACACAACGTCGATGCAGCCAGACGCGCCGCCGAGGACGGCGACGGCTCCTACGAGCTCGTCGAGGGGTCGATCACCGACGCCGAAACCGTCGACGAACTCGTTGCCGACGCCGAGATCATGTACCACCAGGCGGCCCAGGCAGGGGTCCGCAAGAGCGTCGAAGAACCCAAGAAGGTCAACCGCTACAACGTCGACGGTACGATCGAGCTCCTCGAGGCCGCCCGGAAACACGACCTCGATCGGGTCGTGGTCGCCTCCTCTTCGTCCGTCTACGGCAAGCCGGAGTACCTCCCGTACGACGAAGAGCACCCCACGACCCCCGTCTCCCCGTACGGCGTCTCCAAGCTCGCCACCGAGCAGTACGCCCGCGTGTACTACGAGCGCTACGGACTTCCGACGGTCTCTCTGCGCTACTTCACCGTCTACGGCCCCCGGATGCGCCCCAACATGGCGATGACGAACTTCGTCTCCCGGTGTCTCCACGGCGAACCGCCCGTCATCTACGGCGACGGCACCCAGACCCGCGATTTTACCTACGTCACCGACGTCCGCCGGGTCAACGAACAGCTGCTTTCCGACGACCGCGCCGACGGGGAGATCCTCAACGTCGGCTCCACGGACAACATCGACATCACCACGCTCGCGGCGGTCGTCCGCGACGAGATCGACCCCGAACTCGAGATCGTCTACGACGACCCCCGGGAAGGCGACGCCGAACACACCCACGCCGACGTCTCGAAGGCCACCGAGCTGCTGGAGTACGAACCCACCGTCGACATCCGCGAGGGCGTCCGGCAGTTCATCGACTGGTACCGCCGAAACGAGGACTGGTACGACCCGCTGGTCCGGAACTCCTGACGATCGAGCGGACGGCGTTCCGGATCGTATCACCACGGATATTATATATTAAATCCCTCATTTCTGAGGATGTTGTATATCAAACGCCGCTATCGGGTCCTTTCGAGCTCGGTTTCGTCAAATACTATCGAAACGTGACAGTATCGAATATTTACATAATTGTCTTACCTCATGGCGGCCAATGTATTGGTGTATGCCACCGATAGACATGGATACCGAGGAGGGGCGCATCGAGGCGCTCCGACGGATGTACCGGATCCGCGCGTTCGAGTCCACCGCGGGGGAGCTGTTCGCGGACGGCGAACTCCCCGGATTCGTCCACCTGTACAAAGGCGAGGAGGCGGTCGGCGTGGGGGCCACCGCCGCGCTCGAATCGGACGACTACATCACGAGCACCCACCGGGGCCACGGCCACTGCATCGCGAAGGGGCTCGACACCGAGCGGATGATGGCCGAACTGTACGGCAAGGCCGACGGCTACTGCAACGGCAAAGGCGGATCGATGCATATCGCCGACGTGGAGGCCGGGATGCTCGGCGCGAACGGCATCGTCGGGGCCGGCCCGCCGCTCGCGACGGGGGCGGCGTTGACCGCTCACCGGAACGGCGAAGACCGGGTCGCGCTGGCGTTCTTCGGCGACGGGGCGGTCGCACAGGGGCAGGTACACGAGTCGATAAACCTCGCTGCGACCTGGGGGTTGCCGGCGATCTTCCTGGTCGAGAACAACCAGTACGGGGAGGGGACGCCGATGGAGAAACAGCACAACGTCGAGAACCTCAGCGAGACCGCCGAGGCGTACAACATCCCGGGCTTTACGATCGACGGCATGGACGTGACCGCCGTCGCGGAGGCCGTCGCGGAGGCTCGAAAGCGGGCAATCGCCGGCGACGGGCCGACGTTCATCGAGGCGGACACCTACCGCTACGAGGGACACTTCGAGGGCGACCATCAGCCGTATCGCGACGAGGAGGAGATCGAGGCCTGGCGCGAGCGGGACCCCATCGACCAGTTCAAACAACGGCTGATCGATCGCGGAGAGCTCACCGACGCGGAGTTCGAATCGATCCGGGAGGAGATCGACGCCGAGATCGACGCGGCAGTCGACAGCGCACAGCGAGCCGACCCGCCCGAACCACACGAGGCTTACGAGGACATGTTCGCGGAACCTGCACCGGAGATCGCAACATTCGCTGAACTGCCCCGCGCCGACGGGGGTGATTCCCGATGAGCACCGGACTCGAGACCGCCGGTGAGACCGAGACGATGACCGTCCGGGAGGCGCTCCGGGAGGCGATGCGCGAGGAGCTCCGCCGCGACGAGGACGTGTTCGTGATGGGCGAAGACGTCGGCACGTTCGGCGGCGTCTTCCAGGTCACCGGCGACCTGATCGGGGAGTTCGGCGAAGAGCGGATCCGCGATACGCCGATCAGCGAGGCCGGCTTCGTCGGCGCCGGGGTCGGGGCTGCAGCCACCGGTTCCCGGCCGGTCGTCGAGGTGATGTTCTCCGACTTCCTCGGGGTTTCGATGGAACAGATCATGAACCAGATGGCGAAGATGCGCTACATGTTCGGCGGGAAGACGGAGATGCCGGTGACGATCCGCACCACCGAGGGTGGCGGCCAGCGCGCCGCCAGCCAGCACTCCGGCACCGTCCACACGTGGTTCGCGCACTTCCCGGGGATCAAGGCGGTCGCCCCCGGAACGCCGGCGGCCGCAAAGGGGCTGCTCAAGTCGGCGATCCGGTCTAACGATCCGGTGATGGTGTTCGAGAACAAGGTGATCTACGAGCAGGAAGGGGAGGTTCCGACCGATCCCGACTTCACGGTTCCGCTGGGCGAGGCCAGCATCGAACGCGAGGGCGAGGACGTCACCGTCGTCGCGACCCAGCGGCTCGTCGGTGAGACGCTCGATCTTGCAGAGGAGATGGCCGACGAGGCCGACCTCGAAGTCATCGATCCCCGATCGCTGTACCCGCTGGACACCGAGACGATCGCCGAGAGCGTCCGGAAGACCGGCCGGCTGGTCGTCGCCGACGAGAGCCCGCTGTCGTACGGCACCCACGCCGAGGTGGTCGCGCGGATCGTCGAAGAGGAGTTCTTCAGCCTCGATGCGCCGATCCAGCGCGTGGGCATCGCCGACACGCACGTCCCGTTCAGCCCGACCCTGGAGGACGAGGTGATCCCCACGGGCGAGGACGTCCGCGAGGCGATCGATCGGGTGATCTGAGTGGTTCATTCGTCGACTCCCGGGACCGACCGTCGATCGTGACCGGGGAGCCAGCCACCGTCGGGCTGATCGTCAACCCCGCGGCCGGCCGCGACATCCGGCGGCTCGTCGGGGGTGCCGC
Source organism: Halalkaliarchaeum sp. AArc-GB (assembly GCF_031432225.1). Classification (NCBI taxonomy): domain Archaea; kingdom Methanobacteriati; phylum Methanobacteriota; class Halobacteria; order Halobacteriales; family Haloferacaceae; genus Halalkaliarchaeum; species Halalkaliarchaeum sp. AArc-GB. The sequence continues at coordinate 64,768 of NZ_JAVKGM010000017.1, forward strand.
CGTCAGCGACAACTACGCGAAGCGCCGGACCGCCGAGTGCGCCCTCGCCGGGCTCGCCTCCCTCGCGGAGCCGATCGAGGCGCTCGTGATGCCGACCGTCAGTTCGATCGCCGACCGGATCGTCGACAACGCCGAGGGGATCCCTGTCCGACAACTCGACACCCTCGCGACCGGCCACCGCGAGGACACCCATCGCGCGGCCGAACGGCTCGCCGAGATCGCCGACGCGGCGATCGTCCTCGGCGGTGACGGCACCACCGCCGACGTCGGGTTCCGGATCGGTGAGGTGCCGGTCGCTGCGATCTCGACGGGAACGAACAACGTGGTCCCCGACTCGGTCGACGGAACCGTCGCCGGGATCGCGGCCGGGCTGGTCGCGACCGGTCGCGTGGATCCCGACGCGGTGACGTACCGCCACGGCTGGATCGAGGCGAGCGTGCGCGGGGAGGCCGACCGGACCGAGCGCGGGCTCGCGACCGCCGGCGTTCTCGCGGAGCCGTTCGTCGGGACGCGGGCGATCCTCGACGCTACGGCCTACCGGATCGGCGTCGTCTCGCGGGCGTCTCCCGGCGAAATTGGCCTCTCGGGGATCGCCGGCGCCGCGGGAGAACACGCCCCCGACGATCCCGGCGGGATCGGGCTGCGGTTCGCTGGAGAGACGGACGCGACGACCGACCCACAGCCCGAGCGGATCCTCCGGGGAATCGTCGCCCCCGGGGTGGTCGAACGGATCGGCATTCGGGAGCGTCACCGGCTCGACCCGGGCGAGACGCTGTCGACGACGATCGAGGAGGGTGTTCTCGCCGTCGACGGCGAGCGCGACCTCGAACTGACGAACGCCACCGTCGATCTCACTGTGCGAACTGACGGGCCGCGATTGATCGGGTCGGTGAAAACGCTCGAGATTGCAGCCCGCGATGGGGCGTTCGTAACTGATCTGTAGCGATCGTCAGGGACGCTCCCAGCCGAGTTCGAGCGGGACGTCCTCGCGGAGCAACTCCGCGACGTGACAGGTTCGCTCGCCGTTTTCCACGAGCCGTTCCAGCGTCTCGTCGTCGGTGTCGCCGTCGATCGTCACCCGGGCAGCGAGCGATTCGACGGAACCCTCCGCTGGAGCAGCCTCGGCCTCGACGGAGAGTTCCTCGAGTTCCACGTCGCGGATGTCAGCCTGGATGCCGATGCTGGAGGCCAGACACGACGACAGCGCGCCCAGGTAGTAGTCGATCGGCGTCGGGCCGCCGCTGCCGCCGAACTTCTCGGTGACGTCGAACTCCCACTCGAAGGAGCCGGCCGCGATCCACCCCGAGAGATCCTCCCGGAGATGCGTCCTCACGGTTCGCTCCGGGAGTTCGACCGCCTCGCCCGAAGTCGCCACGTCGGCGGTCACAGACACCGCGTCGGGCAACAGCGGCCAGGGGTTCTCGACGTGCTCGACGAGCGTCTCGAGGAACCGCGCCGCGTCGGCGCCGTCGACGACCCGGTGATCGAACGACAGCGAGAGGGGAAGCTGCCGGCGGAACGTCACGCCGTCGTCGCCACGTACGGCGTGCTCGTCGATCGCGTTGACCCCCAGGATCGCGATCTGTGGGGGGTTGATGATCGGGTCGAACTGCTCGATGCCGAAGGTTCCCAGGTTCGTCACCGTGAACGTCCCGCCCTGGAGGTCCGACATGTCGTACTCGCCGTCGAGTACGCGCCGGGTGAGCTCGCGTCGGCGTTGTGCGATCTCTTCGAGCGACAGCGAGCCGACGTCGCGCAACACCGGCGTCAACAGCCCCTGTTCGACGTCGACCGCGAGGCCGACGTTGTGCTCCTCGTAGAGCCGGTGGGTGTCGTCCTCGAACGTCGCGTTGAACTCGGGGTGCTCTTCGAGAGCGGCCGACAGCGCGACCAGCAGGACGTCCGGGAGGGAGACGTCGACCCCGAGCTCCTCGTCGGCGACGTCGGCCGCAGAAAGCAGCGCCTCGGCGTCGGCGTGGCGGTGCTCGGTGACGTGGACCGCCTCGCGGTAGCTCTCCCCGAGCCGCGTTGCGATCGTCCGGCGCATCTGTCCGAAGGTGCGCTCCTCGCTGACGGTGAGGCCGGCCGCCTCCGAGGCGCTCTCGGCTGTCTCCTCGTCGGGGGACTCCTCTTTTCCCTCGGCGGCGGCCTCGACGTCGTCGGCGCTCACTGCCCCGCTTGGACCGGTCCCGTCGATCCCCACGAGGTCGACGCCGAGTTCCTCGGCCCGCTTGCGGGCGCGCGGGGTCGCTTTCACGTCCACAGCAGACTCGGCGTCGGCTCCCGATTCGCCCGCCGTGATCTCCTCCGGTTCGCCGTCCGTGGTGGACTCTGCGGCAGGTTCCGCGTCCGGGGACAGATCGCCGTCCCCAGTTCCTCCGATCGCTGCCTCGAACTCGGCGACGTCCTCGTCCGGGCCGACGACGATCCCGATCGGATCCCCCGGCTCGCAGGTCTCCCCCTCCGCGAGCAGGATCCGCCCGAGGACGCCGTCCTCGCGGGCCTCGATTTCGGCGGTCGTCTTCTCTGATTCGATCTCCGCGATCGGTTCTCCCGCCTCGACGCCGTCTCCCTCTTCGAAGAGCCACGCGACGACTGTTCCCTGCGACATCTCCATGCCGAGTTTCGGCATCTTGACGAGGTATCCCATACCACGAGATTGTGACTGAGATGTCATAAAATCGCCTGTCGTCGGGGGCGGTGTCCGTCCACGTACCGACGTCGAACCACCCGAAATCTGGCGGTTGTCCGGTCCAGATCCACTGTTTCACCGGACGACCGTCACCGGAACCGGCGACCGCTGGAACACCGTCTTCGCCACGTCGCCGACGAACAGTCGGTCGGCGAGACTCCCGCTGTGGCTCCCGATCACGACGGTGTCGAACGCCTCCGCCCGCCGGACGATCGCGCGCGCCGGCCGGCCCATCTCGACTGCGGTGTCGATCTCGACGCCGTGCTCGTCGGCGATCTCTCTCGCGCGATCGAACACGTCTTCCGCCCGCTCTTCGGCGGCTTCCTCGATGTCGTCCGCCAGCGCGATGCCGGCCGCCCCTCCGAGCATCCCCGAGGGCTCCCCGACAACGTGCAAGACGGTGATTTCGGCGTTCGGATGCGCCTCGATCGCGTATTCGAGGGCGCGCTCGCCAAGTTCCGAGTTGTCCATCGCCACGAGCACCCGATCGATCATTCGACCTCACCCTCTTTGAACCGACTGTCGATGCGTTCGTTGACCTTTTCGAGCTGTTCGATAATCGAGTCGATCTCCGTCGACAGCGCCCGTTCGACGTTTTCAGTGACTTCCTGGGTGACCTCCTCGGTGACCTTCTCGCCGACCTCCTGGGTGACCTTCTCGCCGACCTCCTGGGTGACTTTCTCCTCGACGTTCTCGGTGACCTCCCGTGTGACGTTCTCGGTGACCTCGGCGGTGACTTCCTCGCTAACTTTCTCGCCGACCTCCTGGGTGACCTCTTCGGTGACCTTCTCGCCGACTTCCTGGGTGACCTCTTCGGTGACCTTCTCGCCGACGCTTTCGGTGACCTCCTCTGTCAGCGTTTCCTCGAGGTTCTCGGTCATCTCCTTGGTCATCCATTCGGGATCGAAACGCGCCATCTTCCAGGTCACGTGGATGCCGTAGGAGACGAGCGCCCCCAGTCCGAACGCGATTCCGATCGTGGTCTCGCCGGTGAAAATGAACACCACCGCGAGGAAGATCAACAGCCCGTACGCGAGATCCACGAAGAAGTCGACGCGCCCCGGTTTCATCGACGCTCCCCCCGGGGCGGCGCAGTCGGTTCTGTTTGATCGACACAGTCGCGTTCCCAAACCAGGTCCAGAGTTACCGTCATTACCCGTAATTGGATCCCGTGGACGGTTAATATGTCCCCTTTCGATTGCCGGCAGTGTGCAGCTGCGCGACGGCTGGCCCGTCCGACCGGCCGGGGGGACCTTCGAGGCCCTCGCAGTCACTGTCGAACTCGTTCCAGCCGTCTCTGAACAGGACCCCGGTCGCCCGCCACCACGTGGGTCCCGGGCCTGCCCCGTCGAGGAACTCACTTGAAAAGAACTGGAGCGTCGAGCCTCCGCCGGGCGAATCCGCGGCTCACTGGTCGCGGTTATTCGTGGGACGCAAGTGATTGTCGCGGAACGAAAACGCGATCACAGCGGGGCCGTGCCCCTGGAAAACTGTGCGGCGTTAGTTCCCTTTGCGCTCGTTTTTCGTCGTGCTCGGGCGGACCTTCTCGGCGCCTTTGCCGCGGCGGTTGAGCCCGCGGTTGGACTTGCCGGCGTTGGTCAGCCCGCGGAACGCCCGACCCTTCTGGGAGTCGTCGCAGATCCAGTTGAGCTCGTCGTCGTTCTCGATCGCGGGGTGGTTCGGGTCGACCATGATGACCTCGTGCCACTTCTGGGTGCCGTCCTCGCCCACCCAGTAGGAGGCCAGCGTTCGGAGGTTGGGGTACTTCCGGCTGGCGCGCTCCTCGGCGATGCGCTGGATCGACTTGCGCCGCGAGATGCGGTTGACGCCCTGCCGTTTCGACCGGCGGCCGGCCGTGAAGCGCTGCTTTCGTGCGCCGCCTTTCCGGACCGCGACGCGGACGACCACGATGCCCTGCTTGGCCTTGTAGCCCAGCTCGCGGGCCTTGTCCAGCCGCGTGGGGCGGTCGATCCGCTCGATCGCGCCCTGTTCGCGCCAGTCCTGTTTTCGTTGCCACTGCAGCTCGGCGAGTTTCCCGTCGCTGGGATCCCGCCAGGCTTCCTTGATGTGCGAGTAGAAGCTTCGTGCCATGGGTGTTCACCACGGGCGCTTGCGATTCAGCCGCGGCGGCGGAACCGATCGGCTCCGCCCCGGGCCACATTTCGTCCCGTCGCCGGCTGCCCCGGCGCGAGCCGGAGCGTCGGCGGTTCGGGTGCCCACTGGTCGCCCGTCGGCCAGCGAGTTACCGGTGCTACTTCGAGAACCGGGTTAAGGGCTTCGAAACGTCGGCTGCCCGGGACGATCGGTTCGCGCCCCGACACCGCCCCAGATCCCGTCGATCCCGCCGACAGGATGATTATATCTATCCACCACAGTATCGCGTATGACCGACGCGAGACCGGTCCCGGATCTCGACGACGTGTTCGGCGTCGTCGCCAACGACACCAGGTTCGAGATCCTGCAGGCGCTGTGGGACATCCACACCGAATCGCCCGAGGAGATCGACGGTCCCGAGCGCGACCCGGTCCCGTTTTCGGACCTCAGGGAGCGTGTCGGCGTCCGGGATTCCGGGCGGTTCAACTACCACCTCTCGGAGCTCGTCCCACGGTTCGTCCAGCATCGCGAGGACGGCTACGCGCTGACGCACGCCGGCGCCCAGATCATCGGCGCCGTCGTTTCGGGCGTCTACACGGAACCCGACACCGAACTCGACCCGAATCCAGTGGGCGAGTGCGCCAAACAGAGCTGTGAGGGAACCCTCGAAGCGAGCTACGACGACGGTCACGTGACCGTCGCGTGTGACGACTGCGACGTCCGGGTCGTCATGCACGCGCCGCCGATCCTCGTCGGGGCACACGACGTCGAATCGAACCCCGACGCGCTCCAGCAGTACACACTTTCGGAGATCCAGAAGACGATTCGCGGGTTCTGTCCGCTCTGCAACGGTCCGATCGACGCACGAGTGGCCCGAGCACAACTGGAGGGCGACGACCCGCCCGACGGTCGCGTCAAGGTCGTCCACGAATGTCGGGAGTGTGGACTCGTCTCGCACACCTCGGCGGTTTCGCTCCTCCTCGATCACCCGGCTGTCGTCTCCCTGCTGTACGAGGCGGGATACGATTACCGGGAGATCGCGCTCTGGAAGCGACCCGAGTCGGTCGAGTCCGTCGAATCCATCGTGGACGACGACCCGGTGCGGGTCGCGGTCACCGTGACTGTCGACGGGGAGGAGCTGTCGGTCCTCCTGGACGAGGAGCTATCAGTCATCGAGTTCGACCGGTCGTAACAACCGCGGGGTCTTACTCCAGGTAGCCCTGTGCGATCGATTCGACGTACTTCGCGACGACGTCGACCTCCAGGTGGACGGGGTCGCCGACCTCCTTGTCGGACAGCGTCGTGAGCTCGTAGGTCGTCGGGATGATGGCGACGTCCATTTCGTCCTCGCGGCGCTCGGCGACCGTCAGCGAGATGCCGTCCAGCGCGACCGACCCCTTGTGAACGACGTACTGGTCGAACTCGGGGGGGACGGCAAACGAGAAGGTCCAGTCCTCCCCGACGCGTTCGATTCCCGTCACCGTCGTCACCGTGTCGACGTGGCCCTGCACGAGGTGGCCGTCGAACCGGCCGTCGGCCGCGAGCGCGCGCTCGAGGTTCACCCGGTCGCCGACGCCCAGTTCACCGAGGTACGTCTTTGCGACGGTCTCGCTCGCGAGAAACACCTCGAAGACGCTGCCCGCGTTCGAATCCTCACTGGAGGCGTCCCCCAGCTCCGGGGCGGCTTCGACGATCTCGACCTCTTTGCCGTGTCGCTCGACGGTGAGGCAGACGCCGCTGATCGCGATCGACTGTCCGTGGTGGACGTCCTCGATTCCGGGCGCCGCGATCGCGAGCCGTCGCCCGTCTTCGGTGTGTTCGACGCCGACGATCTCCCCTGTCCGCTCGACGATGCCGGTGAACATACGCGAGGCTACACGCGGCCCGGTTTAGGTGCTGTCGATATTGCACTGGAGGTGTCCGCATCGTCCCCGGCATCGGATCCGGCAGACGTAGCGCAGGAAGAACCATTAATGAACCCCGGGCGACGAAAGGAAACCGCATGAAGCAGATCATCAGTACCGACGAAGCACCGGCGGCAGTGGGCGCGTACAGTCAGGCGACGACGACGGGCGAGCTCGTATTCACGGCCGGGCAGATCCCGCTGACGACCGACGGCGAACTGCTGGACGACGCCCCGATCGCCGAGCAGACCGAGCTGGTGCTCGACAACCTGCTCGCGGTGCTCGAGGAGGCCGGCGCCGGCCCGGAGGACGTACTGAAGACGACGGTGTTCCTCGCGGACATCGACGACTTCGAGGAGATGAACGAGACGTACGGCACCTACTTCGAGGAGGAACCGCCCGCCCGGTCGGCGGTCCAGGCTGGTGCGCTCCCGAAGGGCGTCGGCGTCGAGGTCGAGGCCGTCGCCGTCGTTCCGGACGCCGCCCCCGAGTGATGGCTGACGACGGTCCCCCGATCCATCCCCGCGATCGACGGAAATCGGCGCTGCTGTGGGGGGTAATCGGCGCGCTCGTGTTCCTCGTCGTTGCACAGGGGTACCTCCTGCTCGACGGCGACTTGCCGTTCGGGTACGCGGGACTGTTCCCCCTCGCGGGTGCGATCGGTGCGGTCCTCGGTGTGACGGCGTACCTGTTCGAACCGCGGCTCCTGCAGCTGGGTCGGTAACGGAAAGCGATCGTTACGACGTTCGAGCTATCCCGGGCCCGCGCTATCCCGTGTTCTTCATTCCGGCAGCGATCCCGTTGACCGTCAGCCGGAGGGTGCGCTCCTCTTCGGGCGTGCGGTGGGTCCGGTCGAGCAGATCCACCTGTAGTAGGTTTAGCGGATCGACGTACGGGTTGCGGCGTTCGAGGCTCCCTTCGAGCCACTCGCGGCGCTCCAGCGACTCACGGCCGGTGATGGTGCGGACGAGCTCGCTTGCCCGTTCGTACTCCGCCCGGAGATGCGGGAAGAACTCCTCGCGCAGTTCCGCGTCCGCGAGTTCGGCGTACTCCGTGGCGATCTCCATGTCGGTTCGGGCCAGCGCCACCGCGGCGTTGTCCAGCGTCGTCCGGAAGAACGGCCACTCGTCGTGCATCTCCTGGAGCGTCTCGAGCGCGGCCTCCTCGTCGGCTGCGGCCTCGAGATACGCATCGATCCCGGAGGCCAGTGAGTACCAGCCGGGGAGGATACACCGCGACTGCGTCCAGGAGAACACCCACGGGATCGCCCGGAGGTCCTCGACGCTGCGCTCGTCGGTCCGGGAGGCCGGCCGGGAGCCCAGGTTGAGGTCCTCGATCACCGTGATCGGGGTCGCCTGCTCGAAGTACTGGACGAAGCCATCGGCTTCGAGCAGCTCTCGGTACGACTCGCCGGCGGCGTCCGCCATCGTCTGCATCGCCTTGCGCCACTCGTCCTCTACCGCCTCGACGGGCTCTTCGAGCGCCCGGTGTCGCGACCGAACCTGGGCGTCGAGCATCTGTTCGAGGTTGCGCTCGGCGATGTCGGGGTTGCCGTACTTCTCGGCGATCGCCTCGCCCTGCTCGGTGAACTTCACCTGCCCGGTCACCGTCTCGTTTGGCAGCGCCAGCAGCGCCTCGTTCATCGGCCCGCCGCCCCGGGAGATCGACCCGCCGCGGCCGTGGAACAGCCGGAGGTCGACGTCGTAGGCGTCGGTGATCGCCGCGAGTCGCTTCTGGTTGCGGTACAGCGACCAGTTGGCAGCCAGGAAGCCGTTCTCCTTGTTGGAGTCGGAGTAACCGAGCATCACCTCCTGGGTGTTCCCCCGGGTCGCGAGCGCCTGTGCGTACGCCTCGTTTTCGAACAGTCGACCCATGATGCGCTCGGCGCCGTCGAGTGCGTACTCGGTTTCCAAAAGCGGCACCACGTCGATCCCGCAGTGATCGGGGAGCGCGACCACGCCGGCCTGATCTGCCAAAAACAGCACCTCGAGCACGTGGCTGGACTCCTCGGTCATCGAGATGCAGTAGGTGTCGATCGCCTGGATGCCGTACTCGTCTTGCCAGTCGGCCAGCCTGGCGAACCGCGACAGGACCCGCGTGGCGGTCTCGGAGACCAGCCCCGGATCCGACGGGTCGATCACCGGCTCCTCCTGGAGGATCGCATCGGTGAGCAGCTCGATGCGCTCCTCCTCGTCGAGCTCGCGGTAGTCGATCTCCTGGCGTTCCAGCGCCTCCGCGACCGCCTCGGTGTGGTTCTCCTGGTGGTCCCGAACGTCCAGCGACGCCAACGCGAAGCCGAACGTCGAGGCCTGTCGGCGCAGCGGCTCGACGAACTCCGCGGCGACTGCCTGTCCGCCGTTGGCGAGGAGACTCCGGTGGATCGCGTCGAGGTCCTCGATGAACATCTCGGGGCCGTCGTACTCTCCGGGCCGGACGTCGTCGACGCGGGCGAGCCGCTCGCGCATGAAGCGCAGCTTCTGGCGGTACGGCTCGTCGGGATATCTGGTTTCGATCTCCGGTGCGAGCCCGGGGAACCGGTTTCTGTCGGCCTCGAGCCGCTCGGTGAACGCCGGTCCCGTGTCGTACCGGGCACCGTCCTGGCTGAGCGCCGCCGACAGCACCTTCAGTTCGTCGCGATACTTCTCGACGACGACCGACCGCTGACGCGAGAGCGTCTCGCTGGTCACCTCCGGCGTGACGAACGGGTTGCCGTCGCGGTCGCTGCCGGCCCACGACCGGAACTCGAACAGCTTCGGGATCTCGACGTCGCCGAACTCTTCGTCGACCACCGACTCGAGTTCGCGGTACGTCTCCCCGATCACGTCGAACAGCGTGTTCTCGAGGTACCACTGGACGTTCAGCGCTTCGTCAGTCGGCTCCGGACGACGCTCCCGAACCTGTCGGGTTCCCCACAGGCTGTTCACCTCGGCGTCGATCTTCCGCCACAGTGCCTCCCGCTCCCGGTCGGTCAGGCGGCGCTCGTCGAGCTCCTCGATGTGTTCTGCGATCGACCGCAGTTTCGCCTTTACGGTCCCCCGCCGTGCTTCGGTCGGGTGAGCGGTGAACGTCGGCTCGACCAACACGTCGTCGAGAATCGCCTGCAGTTGTTCCCCGTCGACGCCCTGTTCGGCCAGTTCCGACACCGTTCGGTCGAAGGTGTCCTCGAGGGTGTGTTCTTGTCGACCGCGCCGGACGGCGCGAACACGCTCGCGCTCCTCCGCGAGATTGATCAGTTCGAAGTAGACGGTAAATGCACGCGCGATAACGCTCGCCTCGTCCGGGGACAGTTCGTCGATTCGATCCCGAATCGGGTTTCGCGTGTCGAGATCCCCCTCCCGGTAAGAGATCGCGTCCGTTCGAAGCTCCTCGACGGTTTCGAACGACTCGGTCGACGTCTGCGTCTCCAGTACGTCTCCCAGGAGTGCCCCGAGCTCACGTACGTCGCGGCGGACGCTCCTGTCGTGTAACTCCATGCCACGGCCGTTGGTTTCCCACTGCTAAAAACCATTACTCCCCCAAATTTTTGCCTTCCGTGCCCCTCGATCACCCGCTGGCGGACGCCTTCGGTCGTCATGCTTTTTACTGCAGGGCCGTAGGGAGCGATATGACCGAAGAGGACAAGTATCCCTCCGAATCCGGACGTCGCCGGTTCGTGAAGGGTGTCGTCGGCGGTGCCGCGCTCTCGGGCGTCGGCGCGGCGGGCATCGCGTCGATCAACACCCTGACGACACAGACTGGCGCGGGAGGCGGCCAGACGGAGGCGATGGCCATCGAACGTACTGGCGGTCCGGCGCCGAGAGGGATGCCACAGATCCCCGTCGAACTCGACGACGAGGGGTATCTCCGGGGCGTCTGGCCCGACATCGAGACGGAGGTCGTCGAGGGGGTCGAGGTCGAGGTCGCGCGAATGGAACTGGGCGGCGAGACCTACTCCGGCGAGTGGTTCCAGTACTGCGGCTACGAGGGTGCCGCCGGGATCCAGCCCGACTTCGATTCGGACAACTACTTTCACGTCACCGGCAGCCCGGGATACGACTGGCAGGGAGAGACGTACGACGAGGGCGACCGGCTCCACATCGACGATTTCGACGACTATCAGGAGTGGGGCAACGAGATCGGCGCTGCGGGCGTCGGCAAGCCCGCAACCTGCCGGTGGCGCTCGGAGGGCGCCGACGAGGTGCTGCCGGTCAACGTGATCCGGTCGACGCAGATCGAAGAGGCCGCACAGGAAAGCGAGTGGCTCGAAGCGTCGACCGAGGAGGGGTTCCTCGCGTATCTCAACGTCTGTACGCACTTCTGTTGTGTCCCCGGCTACAAACGGACTCCGGACTCGGTCCGGTACGACGCCCAGGACAAGGTGTACTGTCAGTGTCACCAGTCGGTGTACGACCCGTTCAACATCGTCCGGACGCTGTTCATCGCCCGGCCGCGCCCACAGTGAGGTCCCACGCGTGACATCACCCAGCGAGGACGAGCAGTTCGCGCGGGAACTCGAGTACGCCCGGCAGCTGCTCGACGACGACGGCGTCACCGCAGCTGTCGTCGGCGTCGTCCGGGACGGCGAGGAGGTCGACACCACGTTCGCCCAGCGTGCCGACTCCCCTCGGGAGGAAGGCCTCCAGGCGCTGTCGCTTCTGGCGGCCCACGTCCGGCTCGTCGCCGACCAGGCCGGCGTCGATCACACGACGGTCGCAAGCGACGCCGCCTCCCTCGCGGGGGCGGTCGACGAGATCGATCCGGACGCGCTCGCGACGGCCGCCGACGCGGACGACGGTGCTGTAGACTCCGACGACGCGTGACCGTTCGCCCCGAGACCGGGTCGCGTTGCTTTTTGTATCCTTGCCGCGTATCCCGAGCCGATGGCAACTGACGACGAGGAGGAGCCCAGGGTGCCGATCGTCTGTCCGGCCTGCGAGACGAGATCCCGCGTCCCGCTCGAGGAGGTGGCCGACACCGTGGAGCGACACAACCGGCGGCTCCACGACGGCGAGGACGTCGCCGAGGTCGATCCCGCGATCGCCGAGCACATCGCGGACCTCGTTGCGACCGACATGGGGCTTTTCGACGACGGAGACGAACTCACAGACGAGTGAGTCTCGGCCGGGGGGACCCACAAGGATTAACCTCGCGCCGTCGACAACACCGGCAACGGATGTTCGACGAGATCATGGGCAAGTTCGAGGGATCGCCGAGCCAGCAGGCGGTGATTCGGCTGCTGCTCGAGCGAGGCTTCTCCGTCAACGAGGAGGGCCGGGTGGTCTCCGGCGGGATCGAGATCCCCTACACCGGAATCGCGCGCGAGCTGGACGTCGACCGTCGAGTCGTGGATTCGACCACCGACGCGATCCTCGAGGACCCACAGCTTCGGGAGATCTTCGGAAACATCTCCGCGATCCCGAGCCTGATGGATCTCGCGCCGGTGCTGGACCTGTCGGTGCTCACTGTCGAGGTCGGCGCGGCCGAGGAGGCCGGCATCGTCGCCGAGATCACCGGTCTGATCGCCGACCGGGGGATCTCGATCAGGCAGGTGCTCTCGGACGACCCGGAGTTCACCGACGAGCCGAAGCTGTACGTCATCACCGACGATCCGTTGCCCGGTGACCTGCTCGTGGAGATCAGGGAGCTGTCGTACGTCCGGCGCGTGGAGTTTTAGTCGACGATGATCTCCGAGTCCGGGTCGCCTCCGATTCCGGCGTCCTGTTCGTTTTTCATCTCTTCCTCGTAGCGGGCGATCCACTCGGCGAAACACTCCGGGCAGAGCCGCTGGGTGTCGATCGTCGACCGGTCGACGCTCAGCCTGACCGTTCGCGACAGCGCGTCGGTCGTCGATTCGCCGCAGGCGTGGCAGGGATTGTCCTCCTCTCCGTCGCTCATGGGGCCCAGTCCCGGCGGAGATGATAAAAGCGTTTGTCCCCGAAGTCGTCCCGCCCAGTCCCGTCGTCACGTCTCGCCACACCGTCGCCACGTTTCGCCACACAATCGTGCCGTTTAACATATGATGGCGGGCTATACTCGCCGTAGCAATGCCCAGTGGAGACTACGACCCCGACGCTGTCGAATCCAAGTGGCAGCAACGCTGGGTCGACGACGAGACGTATTCGTATCCGGACGCCGAAGCCGACCCGGACACCGCCTTCGCGATCGACACGCCGCCGCCGACGGTATCCGGGAGCCTCCACTGGGGTCACGTATACGGGTCGATCCTCCAGGACGTGGTCGCCCGATTCCATCGCATGCGCGGGCGCGACGTCTTCTTCCCGTTCGGCTACGACGACAACGGGATCGCGAGCGAACGACTCACCGAACGGGAGCTGGACATCCGCCACCAGGACTTCGACCGTCGGGAGTTCCAGCAGAAGTGTCGGGAGGTGTGCAGGGAGTACGAAGCGGAGTTCACCGAGAAGATGCAGTCGATGGGGGTCTCGATCGACTGGAACAACACCTACCGCACGATCTCCCCGCAGGTGCAACGCGTCTCCCAGCTGTCGTTTGTCGACCTCTACGAGCAGGGCCGCGAGTACCGCGAGGAGGCGCCGGCGATCTGGTGTCCCGAATGCGAGACGGCGATCTCGCAGGTGGAAACCGAGGACGACGAGCGGGGGTCACACTTCCACGACATCGCATTCGAGGTCGTCGAAGCGGCGGCGGACGACGACCTCCCGGAGACGTTCACGATCTCGACGACCCGTCCCGAACTGCTCCCGGCCTGCGTTGCGGTGTTCGTCCACCCCGACGACGAGGAGAACGCCCACCTCGTCGGCAACCATGCGAAGATCCCCATCTTCGGCCAGGAGGTGCCGATCCTCGAGGACGACCGCGTCGACATGGAGACTGGGTCGGGGATCGTGATGTGCTGTACGTTCGGCGACCAGACCGACATCGAGTGGTACCGCGCCCACGATCTCCCGCTGCGGATCGCCATCGACGAGTCGGGGCACCTCACCGACGTCGCCGGCGCGTACGCCGGGCTGTACGCGACGGACGCGCGCGAAGAGATCGTCGAGGACCTGGAGGGCGTCGGGGCGCTGCTCGACCGGTGGGAGATCACCCACACAGTCAACGTCCACGAACGGTGCGGGACGGGCATCGAATTCCTCGTCACCGAACAGTGGTACGTCGAGGTGCTCGACAGGACCGACGAGTATCTCGAGGCGGGTCGGGAGATGGAGTGGTTCCCCGAGAAGATGCTCACCCGGTACGAACACTGGGTCGAGGGGCTCCAGTGGGACTGGTGTATCTCCCGGCAGCGCTCCTCGGGGATCCCGTTCCCGGTGTGGTACTGCGACTCCTGTGGCACCGAGATCCTCGCAGAAAAGGACGACCTCCCGGTGGATCCGCTCTCGGACGACCCGCCGGTCGCGGCGTGTCCCGACTGCGGGGGCGAGTCGTTCCGGCCGGAGGACGACGTCTTCGACACGTGGGCGACCTCGTCGCTCACTCCGCTGATCAACGCCGGCTGGGACTGGGACCCCGAGACGGAGTCGTACACGATGGATCGCCCGGAGATCTACCCGATGGACGTCAGGCCGCAGGGTCACGACATCATCTCCTTTTGGCTGTTCCACACCGTGATCAAGTGTTACGAACACACCGGCGAAGTGCCGTTCGACTCGACGATGATCAACGGGATGGTGCTCGACGAGAACCGCGAGAAGATGTCGAAGTCGAAAGGGAACATCGTCGCCCCCGACGAGGTGCTCGAGAAGTATCCCGTCGACGCCGCGCGCTTCTGGGCGGCCGGCAGTGCCGTCGGCGACGACCTCCCGTACCAGGAGAAAGGGCTCCGCGCCGGCGAGAAACTGCTCCGGAAGCTGTGGAACGCCTCGAAGCTCGTCGACTCGCTGACTCCCGAGGGGACGGTCGATCGTCCCGAGGAGCTCCGGGAACTGGATCGGTGGCTACTCGCCCGGCTCGACGACGAGATCGAGACGCTCACCGACCAGTTCGAACACCGGGAGTTCTCGAAGGCGCGCGACCGGTTGCGGTCGTTCTTCTGGGGGACGTTCTGTGACGACTACCTCGAGATCGCCAAACAGCGGATCCGCGAGGGGCAGGACGAACGCTCGGCGCAGTACGCGCTCGAGACCGCCCACCGGCGGTTCCTGAAGCTGTTTGCGCCCCTGCTCGCTCACGCCACCGAGGAGATCTGGCAGGAGATGTACGACGCGTCCGAAAGCGAGGAGAGCATCCATCTCGAGGCGTGGCCCGAACCGCTCGGGATCGAGGCCGACCGGGAGGCCGGGGCGGCGGCGATGGCGGTCGTCGGCGCGCTCCGGAAGTACAAAAGCGAAAACCAGCTCCCCCTGAACGCGACGCTCGACCGCGTCGAGGTGTACGCCGACGTCGCCGACTTCGAAGCGGACGTCACCGGCGTGATGCACGTCGAGGAACTCGCGGTGCTTCCCGGCGCCGAACCGCCAGTCGAGACGGTAGTCACGGGAATCGATCTCGACTACTCGCTGGTCGGGCCGGAGTTCGGCGGCGGCGTTCCCGACATCGAGGCCGCGATCGAGGCCGGCGACTACGAGATCGAGGACGACCGACTCCACGCCGCCGGGGAGGCGCTCGAGCCGGAGATGTTCGAGGTCGAGACCGAACGGCAGTACGCCGGCGACGGGACGTACCTCGACGCCGACGGCGTCGTCGTCATCGTAAGCGTCGACGACTGATCGGCAGCTGTCGGCGGTGAGCGGTCGGCCGAACGGAAGGCGGGATCCCGCCTAGAGATCCGCGCCGACGGCGTCTTCTATCGAGTCGAACCCGTCCCGTTCGAGCAGTTCGAGCAGTCCCCTGTTGATGTCGCGTGCGATCGTCGGCCCCTCGTAGATCAGCCCGGTGTACAGTTGTACCAGGCTCGCCCCCGCCCGGATCTTGGCGTAGGCGCCTTCGGCGTCCGAGACTCCACCGACGCCGACCACGGGAACGTCGACCCGTCGGGCGGTGTACCCCACGAGGTCGGTCGCACGGTCCTCGATCGGCTTTCCCGAGAGGCCGCCACGCTGGCTTCGGTTCGGGCTCTCCAGCGTGTTCGGGCGTTCGGTGGTCGTGTTCGTGGTGACGACCCCGTCGAGGCCCATCCCGTCGACGACCGAAAGTGCCTCCTCGAGTGCGGGGCCCGGAAGGTCTGGCGAGAGTTTCACCAACAGCGGCGAGGCACCGGCGGACTGCAGCTTCGAGAGGATCTCCTCGAGGGCATCTCTGTCCTGTAGTTCGCGGAGCTCCGGAGTGTTGGGACAGGAGACGTTCACCACGAAGAAGTCGCCCGCTTCGGCGACGCGCTCGTAGGTGTACCGGTAGTCGTCGGCAGCCTCCGCGAGGGGCGTCGCGGTCGTTTTGCCGATGTTGACGCCGAGCGGAACGTCCGGAAGCGGGCCGCGGTCCAGGCGGCGTCCGATCGCGTCGGCCCCGTCGTTGTTGAACCCCATCCGGTTTATGAGTGCCCGATCCTCGGACAGCCTGAATGCTCGTGGACGTGGGTTGCCGACCTGCGGTTCGGCGGTGACGGCGCCGATTTCGAGGTGGCCAAAGCCCAGCGCCGCAAGCGCCACCGGCACCTCCGCGTTCTTGTCGAAGCCGGCGGCGACGCCGACGGGGTTGGGGAACTGCACGCCGAACACCTCGGACTCGAGGCGTGGGTCGTCGATGCGACAGCGTCGCTCGATCGCCCCCGCTGCCGGCGTCCGCTGGACGGCCTTTAGTCCGTTCACTGCGAGTCCGTGTGCCGTCTCCGGCGGCAACAGGAACAGTCCTCGCTTCAGGAGATCGTACGCCCTCATCGTCCGGACAAACTTCCTCCGGCGACAAGAAGCCGCCGGCTCGCCGGAGCCGTCAACTGTCGCTTTAGAAGTCGTGTTCGACCTCGTCCGAATCCGCCTTCTGGATGACGATCTTGCCGTCCCGTACCCTGACGAACACCTCGTCGCCGATCTCCATTCCCGCCACGGCGAGTTCGTCTTCGTGAAGGTTCACGTGGGCGTTGTGATACTGCCCGTCGTCGTCCTTGGCCCCACTCGGGCTGAGCTTCTTTTTCCGGACCATCGAACCTATCTATCCCTAACTTCGGAGTAGCCTATACATAAGTGTTGTTTCGCGCTCCCGTGGCCCCCCGTCCGTGATGAAGAGCCGACCATGCTGAGGGTCGTTCGGACGCCGATTTGCTCCCCGGACAGGGTGGCCGTGGGGCGATTCCGACCGCGCGCGAGCATCCAGTGCCCCCTGAACCCCGTGATTTCACCCCGGTATCGGCCCCGTAACCGCTTTTTTCGCCGCTCGTTCCGGTGGAGCGAGATCGAAGCTTAAATACTTTCTGTCTTTCTGGTGGCCTTCCCCGGTATTTTTATAACGTATCATGTGTTCGATTGCCATGGAGGGTTAAAACCATGGTACGTGAAGATGGTAAGCGCAATTTCGCACTTCGAGAGGAAGGTGGAGACGAACCGAGCGTGTTCTCGGGGAACACTCCTCGACAGGCAGCACTCAAGGCTGCCCGACGGCTCGAGCCGGCACCCAGCGAGGACGCCGCCGATCCCGAGGAACTCAGACTCCGCGAGAAAGGGACCGACAAAGTCCACATCTACGAAGGCTGGGCCTGGGAAGAGGAGGCGCCGGACAACAGTCCCGACTGGATGCCCGAGGAGATCACCGAGGCAAACGTCTCCAAAGAGGGCATCGAACACCTCGAAGAGTAGCCGCGAGTAGCCGCGAGTAGCAGCGGAGAGTGACGACCTGTCGGGCGGTCGCGAAGATCGGGTCGCCGACGACGCCGTCGAATCCGACTCTTTTATTCGCGTGACGAACAGTTAGTCGTACGCGCGGCGCACGCCCGGCGGGACGACCCGTACGAGCGGACGGATGATCGACCGGCCTCCATCCGCGCAACAGTTCTCCCGGTAGTGTGAACCGTCGCGCTTCCTGTCTCGTGTTCCCTGTCTCGTGTTCCCTGTAACTCGGGCGTTCGCCATCGACTGGAAGGTTTCGAACCCGACCGATAGCCTCGTCGACAACTGTGACGACGGGCCGTGGAATCGAGTGACGAGGCGGCGATGGAACGACGGGGTTAAGTGGTCGACTCTCCTCGGTTAGAATGCGAACGCCCCGGGGCGACCCGGGGTCCGACCTCTCCCGATGGGAGGGGTCGACCGCGTCCGATCCGATGCCCTTATCAGTAGGTGGGCATTCGAATCGTGATGCGAACGAGACCGCGAATCCGGACCGAATTCGGCCGGATTCGCGGGGATCGAATCGGAAGCGATCCGATGGGTTTAAGCCCTCGGACGCGGTACGATAAGATCCGTAAG
>NZ_JAVKGM010000018.1:0-71991 GCF_031432225.1 Halalkaliarchaeum sp. AArc-GB
GAATTTTGTTTCGAGCAATTCACGGAACCGTTCCTCCCGTCCATACGTTCGGAGAAACGCCGCATCCCCCATCCCCGTTTTCGATGCCAAACTGAGTTGATACCCGTTCTCGTCCGGTCGAACCTGGATCAAGTACTCACCATCGTAGATATTCACTTTGAATCCAGAGTCGCTATCCTCTGAAACCTTGACTTCGGGAGTTCGTGGCTGTTCCGAGGGCATCAATGACCGAAAGTGGTTCAAGAAACAGCAAAACGGTTTGCCCTTGCGGTGTGGACAGGTAGATGGCGGAATCAGGTAGATTCCATCATATGAAAAATATTCTATCCTGACAATTCCTTCCCAGTCCTATTTGATCATCGTAGAGAACTGTGTTCCTGGTTGAACAGCTATGGCATATCGTATACCAAGAAATAGGAGTGATTCTTCCGAGCGTGGACTTGCTTGTTCATCCCAACGACAGTTGGTTTCTCTTTCCTAATCTGAACGAATAGGTCACGAGTGTAGAAATCCAATTCTCTTTCGTAGTAGTTTGTTACTTGAATGTGCGCAAGTTCCTGCTTATTCGACGAGACCTCGTCCATTATTTTGATAATCAGCGTTCCATCCGGTTTCAGCACCCGCTTTGCTTCATGCCCCCCCTCAAAGTAGGTTTGAAGAACTGCTTGGTGGTATTTCCCACTGCCGTCATACGCTCGACCCCCCGAATATGTGTCGCGGAACGACTTGTGAGACCCATTCCCAGCCATGTGTTCCCGGTTCCTTCGGTAGTACCCTTCAGCGTATGGTGGGTCAAGGATCATACAATCGAGACTATTGTCTTGAATGGGGAGTGCGCAGCAATCGCCAATCATGGAAAGGTCGTCCGTCTTCGGTGTGATATCGGACGTGACCAGCTCCATACCACGGCTTTCGAGGTCAATGTCTTGCCAGAAGACACCTGTGCCGTGTGTAACATCCGCGATGCGCGCGCCTTCCTCAATATGTAGATCGAGAATACGGGGGAAGAGTTCGCTACTATCGGCTCTGTAAGCAGAGAGGATTAGATCATCGTTCTCTTCGCTATCCGTCATCTGTTGCTAAATTAGCTACCGTGTATATATTTAAACTTGCGTCACTTGACCGCTCAGGCACTTCGCCAATCATCTCGCTTACCGTCCCTGACCACGGTTCTTTGTTCGCTTCCTCAGTGATGATTTCATACATCCGCTTCCACTTCCGCGCGCTCCTGTACTGTTCTTTATCTGAGGGAATGACATTAATCAGACTACGAGGGACAACCAGTACGAGCTTCTTTTTCATCCGACTCATCGCCACATTCAGGCGTTCGGGACTCAAAATGAACTCTGCTTCACGCCTGATATAGTCCGGATCAGAAACGGTTGCTGACACGATGATGAGATCACGCTCCCCACCTTGGAACCGCTCCACCGTGTCTACCGAGTCATCATCGACACGCCCTCGGAGTTTGGTTCGGAGACGGCCGCGCTGTGCATTGTGAGGCGTCACGACACCTTTCGATTCTTTGTCTGCAGCGGCGTCCACGAGTTTGCTAATGATACCCGCCTCGAATGGGTTTGACTGTTGGCTCTCCTGCTCGTCATGGACGATTAACACCAGGGGATAACGTGGGTGCATTGCACGGCGAACTCCCGGCCGGTGCGACCCTTTGACATCTAGCTGATGATTGAGCCCAGAGCGGTATCGGATGCCATCGTCGCTGTAGATGAGTCGGCGGAGGAACTCGGCGACAACAGTATGACACCGGTACGTAATTTCGAGACGGTCAATAGGGACGAACTGTCCAGTTGGGACATCCACGAGTTCCAGATTCTCACCACCGCTGAAGTTGTCGTCTTCGCTGAAGAGCCGGAAAAAGTCCATCGTGGACAGGAACGGCGCGATCTCCTCAACAATCCGCCTGTCCTCCCGGTCCCAGTCGTGCTGTTGAACCGGGGGCATCTGCCGGTGATCGCCCGATATCAGGATCTGTGCACCCTTTGTTGTTGAGGCCCCCGGGACTAACAGATCTGGGACCGGCATCATCGACGCTTCGTCAGCAGCTAATAATTCGAAGTGGGGTTCAGTCCCGTCGTCATAGATCTTCTCAACAAGCTTGTAACCTCCCGAAGGAGTTGAGCACACCAGAATCCCTGAGTTCGTACTTCCACCAGCACCGAACGCATCGAGACTGCTCTGCCCACTCGTCAGGTCCCGCTTGATTTCCGAAATTGCTTCCTCGTCCGTATGGTAGTTGACGAACCGGGATTCGTCGTAGCGGTCTTCACGGACATCAACGTCGCGGCTAACTGCCCGGACGAGTTGTAGATCATCTAGAGGGTCGTCGTCTGTCCGTGGGCCACTCGCCCTCCATTGCTGGAGTAACGCGTCCGTTTTCTCTAAGATGGCGTTCGTTGCGCGATTGGAGGGGGCAACGACGAGTCCGCGGAAGTCTTCATTGTCGTCGAGCCTAGCGAAGGCGCGAGCTAGCAGACCATAGGAGAGGGTGACCGTCTTCCCAGTACCCGGTGGGCCTTGAAGTACTGCAAATCGCTCTGCGTACCGCTGAATGAACTGACGTTGTTTCTCGTTCGGTGAATCTAATTGGGTCTCCTCGTCAATCCACGAGAGGAATTCGTTCGCTTTCCTTCGGTTGAATAATTCAATCTCAGCGGGGCTACTCATAGCTACCCTCCATTAACTGCTCCATCGACTCGTAGATCGGCACTTCCTTCTCTTCGATGCTGTTGTACACTGTTTGACCGCTTTCAGCAGTCCATTCGTCGGTCTGCGGATCGAGAATTATTACGTCATCGGGCGCGAAGTGGACGAGATAGGGCCTTTCGCCAGCTTTGTGTTTGTCTTCGTGCCACGCTCGGTGTTCTCGGACGTAGTCGTAATCCGTATACTGGTTACTGCCGGGATGGAACCCGTGCGCAAATTCGCTCAAGTGGATCTGTATTTCCCGGTCCGGAATATCGATATCCACAACCTCGACGGGGACACCTTGTTCGATAGTCTGCGGCGTCTTATTGTCTTCGTGCATATACTTTTCACCATTCCATTCAACATGGCTCGCTATCAGACGGCTGCCCGATGTCGTCCCTTCCGAGCCCTTGAGACGGCACGAATTCGCAATCTCACTTGGATTAGCGAATTCTCGCCTGTCGTAAACTAACTCCCCATACAGCATCTGTTCCTTCTCTCCCACCTGCTCAGTCCGTTTCACACGGACAATTGCGGTTCGGCCCGTCCGGACCCTTTCTCTCGGTGACTTTGCGTAGTGTCTGAGTTCTTCTTGGCGCTGTGAGAAGTGTTCTAGGTCGATGTAGTCTTGCGATGCCTGTCGCAGGTCGCTCTCACCTAGGGTGAACGACGGCAACTCGGGTAGCGGAATAGGCTTTTTACCGAGATACGCGTTGTGGTACTGTTCATTGTTGTAACCGAGCGCGCGCTCAACGTGCTCTATCGCCCGACACAGTTCTTCTCCCAGTAGTTCAACGTCGTCCGGGGTAATTCGTCGATCTTGCTTGTCTGCGTCGTGCCAGCGATACTGCTGGATCTCGTTGATTTGCTTATCACCGCCAGCCCAGTCGAGGTCGAGTTTCCCCTGCGCAGCCCAGATATACTCCAAGGGGAATTGAGAGTCGAATCGAGCGCGGACCGGATACCAGCCATCTTCATCCTGCACCGATTGGAACGTGAACCCCTCGTCAGTTTCCTTAAACGGCAGGCGGAAATTGAAGAAGTTTGGTTTGAACGTATTGTATAGGTCGATATCGGGCTTATCTTCGCGCTCAATCTTCCATTCCCATCTGGTGAATCCACCGTCACATCCACACGTGCAGTTGTAGAAGTACGCTCCCTCAAGAACTGGTAGCAGCCCTGTGGACGTGAATTTCAACTCGTATCGCTCTCGCAGTTCGTCCTGTAGGATGCCGACCATAGGCTGGTCTATGGCTTGCCTGAGGCCGAGGAGATCACGAACCGCGCCGAGACTTTCTGAATCCCACCGCTGCATATGCCGTTTAATCCCCTCCACAAGCCAGTCACGTTCACTTCGCGTGTAGAAATAGAGGTGAATCGGGACTTCGTCTCGCCCATCGGCAACCGTTTGAATTGCCTTGAACAACTTGCGGAACGAGGTTTTCAGTAACTTTCGCTCTACCCGAAGTTTCTCCTCATCATCATCCGGAAGTGACTCTGACAGTTCGGAGAAGGTCTCAGGTTCGCCGTCGTAGTTCGTCCGCGTGACACGGCCCGCTACAAGTCCAACCGCATCACGCATGTAGTCCTGCCTAACATACAGGTAGACCCGAACCATCTCCCCCGGCTCGTACTCGATATCCCCCTTATCGTACTGGCTCTGAGTCGGTTGGTCCTTCGGTAGCGTACCATCTCCTGCTCCTTGCAGCGTCCGAAGATAGGATTTCGACTCGGTAAGTGGGTGGTCCTCGTAGAGTTCCCCAAGTACGCCCTGGGCGTTTTGAACCATATCGTCAAGTCCATCACCGATAATCGGCTCATTCATCAGATCCTGCACTTTTGCCTCACGAAGTGAGTCCAACTCTCGGTACTCCCATGGCTTCGGGTTTTGAGGTGCGCGTTTCAACGACGCGAGTTCGTCAACGGTTTCAATGCTATGCTCTTCGAGGACTCGCTGTTCGCCCTCTGTAAGGCCTAACAAGGCGAGATCAAGGTCACCAACCGCTTGCTTGAAACAATCCTCGTTATACAGGCAATAGTTGCATTTGCCCGATAACCGATAGCGGACATCGTCAGCGTCAGCTAATTCATCCATTCGCCCACCCTCCCTCAACAGGCGATTGACGTCACCCTCAACTACCCCCAGATCGTTGATGCTAGGGAATGTGCTTGGATTAGTTGCGTCGAGGGCATCCGAATCGCGGTGAACGATCCCGGCTTCGACGTTCGCATCGAAGCCACTAATAGAGAGATAGTCACGCAGCATTAACGAGTAGACTGCGGCCTGAACCTCGTGGTGTGGCTGGGTGTCTTTCGAACTCTTAATCTCCACTACATGGGCGTGTAGCCCGTCGCCTTCGGGCCAGAAGGCAATGAGATCGGAGTTCCCTGTAACGGGCCAAGCACCGATACGGCGGCGGAGTGGTGCTTGGTATACGAGAACCATCCCGTCTTCTTCAAGTGCAGTCGTGGCAGCCTGATCGATCTTCTCACGGATTGTATTCAAGGAATCAGAGAAGTCATCGGGAAGTTCCCATTCTCCCTTCTTTTCGGCGTCGATGAATGCGGCAGCATCCGACTTGAGTTGTGAGAGGATTTCCTGTTCGAACCGCTCGCCGTGTTCCGATAGGAGGACGCTCAATTCCTCCTCCTTCCCCTCGACTGGCCCCATACTCTTTACAAGATAATTAGCGCACTCCTCGAAACCGATATAGAGACTAATGCTTGACGCGGTTATCGGATTCCGGGAACGATCAATCACGGATTTCGTTTCAAATGATTACGACTTAAACCCTCGCTGTAACCTGAACGTGGTCCGTAACTACACTCTCCTAAATGACTGCTATCATTTCCTTGATACTCACCTTTCGGATATCGCTTGAAAAGACGCAGATACGGACTAATTAGCTGATGCAGAACGATCATCGGGGTCAGGTCACTGGAGGAGATCTGAACCTTCGTAGATCAAGGGGCGGCTATCCAATAGTGGGTTCTCTTAGAATGCAGTTGATCTAGCCTAAACAAATGAGAAAATCCGTCCACTATTCTACTGTGTTTACCAGGAAGCCGGTCTAGAGATCATCCAGATATTCCCTCCGTTGCTCCATCTTTTCACGTTCAGTACGTCGGTCGTAGTGCTGCTCGATCACGCGTTGACTTACATTTGCACGGTCGCTGACGACCTTGTCCGGCATATCGCTGTTCAGGCTGTGGGTTATGCTTCCTCGACGAATGGCGTGTGGGCTCACACTCGACGGACATCGGTAGGCAGTGTCCCGCTCTACTGCTGAACACTCACCGAGGCCGCGGTCGTGGGGACACTCGGTGCTATAGACACACGGACGTGTCCAGCGGTACACGTAGGCGCGCAGCGTCGTCTTATTCGTCCGTCCTTCCCGCGAGGCCAGCAACGGTTCTCGTCCGTACTCGTCGGTGACTGACGGTCGCTTGGTTTCGAGCCAGTCATCGAGGAGGTCACAGACTTGGTCTGACAGCGCGACCATCCGTTCACCCTCTCCCTGGTTTTTGATCGGGGTGCCGGTGTCCGGTCGATGACGGACCTTGATGCACTGCTCGTCTGAGGCGTAGTCGTCAACGTCTAGTGCGTGAACACCGCCGACGCGCATCATCGTGTGCCACATCAGGGCAATCGAGACGTGCTGGATGCTCGCATATTCGTACTTCTCCAGATGCGCGAGCACCTTCGAAGCACTGTCACTGTCCAACATTACGTCCCGAGAGTTCTCATCAGGAGTGATCGCCGGAGACAGCACCTTCTGACTCAGGTCCTGTTCTACGCCGTCGATAGACTCTAGCCACCGGATGAACACGCGAAGGGTATCCATCTGGGTCTTCTCACTGACTTTGTTCAGGTCGCCATCCTCGCGCCGCCAGAGCCGGTACTTGTGCAGCTGGCGGCCGCTAAGGGTGTTGAGGTTCTGTATCTCTTCTACCTCGTCACACCAGCGGACGAAGTGACCGAGTCGGTACTTGTGGCCCTTCAGCGAGGCCTCCGATAATTCGTTTCCTCTGTCAGCGAGGTACAGTTCGAGCGCGGTTTCTGCGTCGATTGGTTCGAGACTCATGGTTGGTCTTCTCCGGTCAAGCGAACCCCATGAGTCCCGGCTACTGCACGTTCCGAACCAACGGCTACAACGCTCGAAATCGCCAAAAGGACGGGTTGTCACGCCGCGTGACCAGGGCCTGCAGATTTGAACCCGGAGGAAGACGGTCGCTCACTCCGTTCTCGCTGCGTCTTCCAGGGCTTCAAATCCACGCGTCCGCAAGGCGGACGCTCGGCTCGTCCATTCTCGCTCCCTCGTAAAACTCGGTCGCTCCGATGGACTCGCCGGGATTTGAACCCGGGGCCTCTCCCATGCCAAGGGAGTGATCTACCACTGATCTACGAGCCCCCGTACGCGACCGAACGTATCCCGGTTACGCTAATAAGGCCTTCGAATCGCCCGAACCTCCGATACCGATTCCAAACCGACCGGGGATAGAAACCCATTAAACCCTCCGCGTCCACCTCACAGTTGGGAACAGCACGGCCGCAAATCTGACTCGCCCGTACGGGCTTGGGATTGCGGAAGTGCATCGAGAGCTCCCGGCGGACCCACCAGTTCGTCGCGGAGTAGTCGGTGTTTCGCCTTCTGCGGCCGGCGTTCCAATCAGACAATGGCACGAATGCACACACGCCGACGCGGCTCGTCCGGTTCGGACAGGCCCGTCGCAGACGACCCACCGGAGTGGAGCGACGTCGAACCAGACGCGATCGAGGAGCGCGTCCTCGAACTTGCAGACCAGGGGCACGATCCCAGCCAGATCGGCATGAAACTGCGCGACGAGGGCGTCAAGGGCGTCCCAGTCCCCGACGTGAAACTCGCGACCGGCAAGAAGCTCACCGAGATCCTCGAGGAGAACGACGCCGACCCGGAGCTCCCCGAAGACCTCCGGAACCTGATGGAACGTGCCGTCCGCCTGCGCGAGCACATGCAGGAAAACCAGCAGGACCACAGCAACAAGCGGGCGCTTCAAAACACCGAAGCGAAGATCCGCCGCCTGGCTAACTACTACCGCGGCGACAAGCTCGAGGAAGACTTCAAGTACAACTACGAGAACGCCGTCGAGCTGCTCGAAGAGTAACCCGAGACGACTCCCACCACCAATGTCCGGAACCGACGCGGTCGGTCCGTCCGCCGACGCGACAAGCGTCGCCGCTACCGTCCGGGAGGCATCGTTCCTGACGCTGCTTTCCGACACTGACGGCGATGCGATCGCCGCTGCGGGACTCATCGCAGGCGCCGCACGGACCGCAGGGATCCCGTTTCAGGTCAGGTCGACCGACGACCCGAACGGCCTGCTTTCGACGGGACTCCCGAACGACGGCCCGGACGAGCGGACGCTGGTTGTGGGACGCGAGTCGGCGATCGCCGACGCGTCCCTGCCAGGGAAGGTGTCGACAGCCGACGGGGAATCCGCTAGCGCGTCCGCCTACCGGACGGCAATCGAGCTCGACGACGATCCCGATCCGGTGCTCGCGCTCGCAGGCTCGATCGCGGCCGGGGCGGTACCCGGAGACGACGGCACCGCGGCGATCCTCGAACGCGCACGGGAACGGGACCGCCTCGAACAGCGACCCGGCGTCGGGCTGCCGGTTCGGGAGCTCACGGACGGGCTCGGCCACTCTGTGCAGTTTCTCGCCCCGTTTTCGGGTGATCCCGATCGGACCGCGGAGATCCTCGACGAGTGGGGACTCCCGACGGACGCCGATGCGGGAGAGCTGGAACCCGGCCAGCAGGAACAGCTCGCCTCACTGCTCGCAATCGAGGTGACGACCGCCGAGGGGGCGGTCCCGGAGGCGGCGGCCGCGATCGAGACAGCGTTGCGACCGTACGCGATCGACGGCCCGTTCGAAACGCTAGCCGGCTATGCGGAGGTACTCGACGTGCTGGCCCGCGAACGACCGGGAACCGCGATCGCGATCGCACTCGATCGCGACGACCGAGAAGGGCCGAACAGCTCGAACCGATCTCCCCAGCTTCGCGAGAGCGCACTCGAGGCGTGGCGCGCCCACGCTCGAGGAACCCATCGAGCGATCGACGCCGCGACCACCGGGCGATACGACGGCTCGCTGCTCGCGCGCGTCGACGCCGACCCGGCCGTGCTGCCGACGATCGCCAGACTTCTGTGCGACTACCGGTCGCCGGAGCCGGTCGTGGTCGTGATCCAGCAGGGCGCGGACGGTGCCGGCGGAGCAGCCGCCGGGGCGAACCGGGATCCCGGGGGAGGTGGGCCGGCGCTCGGCGAGGCGTTCACGGACGTGGCTGCCGAATTCGACGGCACCGGCTCGGGAACGACCACAATCGCGACTGCGAGGTTCGACGGTGACCCCACCGAGTTCGCGGCCGCCATCAGGGAACAGCTATGACAGGAAACACCGCCGACGTCGACACCGAATGGGACCGCGGGGATCACCGCCGGTTCGCGCGGATCGAGACGGCACACGACGATCCAACGGCCGTCGCGGCCGCGGTCGCGCCGGACAACACCGCCGACGTCGACACTGAGGCGGTCGAATCCGACGGCGTGGTTCGAACCAGAATCCGGCGGGAGACGACCGGCGGGCTCCAGTCGACGGTGGACGACTACGTCGTCAACCTGATCGTCGCAGAGCGGCTCTCCGGGATCGCCGCCGACCACGCCGACGCCCTCGGCTATGACGGAAACAGCACCGACAGACGAACACGACACGAGACAGACGACACACATCATGAGTGAACGATCAGTAAGCAAGCAGAAGCGAGGTAAGCGATGGTACACCGTGATCGCGCCCGAGCAGTTCGACCGGGCGGAGATCGGCGAGACCGTCGCGGAGGAACCGGACATGGTCATCGGACGAACCATCGAGACGACGCTGGGCGACATCACTGACGACGCCGGCGCGAACAACACGAAGTTGACGTTCAAGATCACGGATGTCGGCTCCGACTCGGCGTATACGGAGTTCGTCAAACACGAGCTCACGCGGGACTACCTGCGATCGCTCGTGCGTCGGGGCGCATCGAAGATCGACGCGTCGATCACGGTGCTCACGACCGACGACTACCGACTGCAGGTCCAGCCGGTCGCGTTTACGACCAAGCGTGCGGACCGCTCCCAGGAGGAAGCGATCCGCCGGATCATGATCGATCAGGTCGAGGCAGCCGCCGAAGACCGCACGTTCGAACAGTACGTCGACAGCATTGTCGAAGGACGTCTCTCCTCGGCGATCTACGGTGACGCGAAGGAGATCTACCCGCTTCGTCGCGTCGAGGTCCAGAAGCTGACGCTCGAGGCGCGTCCCGAGGAAGTCGCCGCAGAAGAGGAAGCCGCCGTCGACGTCGACGCCGAAGACGTCGCCGTCGACGAGTAACCCTCGAGGATCTGCCGCAGACGAACATTCTTCGAGTCACTGTCAGTCTTCGACGAAGACGCGGCCGGTCATGCCTCCAGTTTCGTGGGGAACACAGACGTATCCGTACTCTCCCGGCACCTCGAACGTGTGCGAGAAGGTGTCGCCCGATTCCATGATCCCGCCGTAGTCGTCCCACCACTCCTGACGGGCGGTCAACTCGTCGTCGTAGCCCCCGCTTGCGAAGTAGTCCGCGTCCTCGGGGATGAGGTTCTCGTAGGCGGTCACGGTGTGGGCCCGCGCGCTGGTGTTTTTCCACACCACCGTCGTTCCCACTTCGACGATCAGCTCCTCGGGAACGAACTCGGTTGCGGTCATCCCGACGTCGTACTCTTCGTCGCCCAGCACGCTCGAACAGCCCGCAAGACCCGTAACCGCGGCGGTGCCAGCGGCCGCGAGAACCCGACGCCGCTTCATAGCGATCATTCGGGGCGTCACGGATAAAGGGTTCGCGGTTCAGCCGGATGGATCCCTTCGGTCCTCACGGGACCCCCGAACTGGCGGAACAACGGCCTAATCGCTCGCAGCCGGTTCCTCGGGATCCAGCGAGAACGTCTCCCCGACCATCTCCGTCGAGACGGGACGGCCGACCGACAGCGGCGAGACCGAAATCTCCCCGTCGACGGCCGCCCGACGGTCGGTCCCCACCGGGTCGGGAACGTCGAGGTTCAAAAACGAACGCCAGAACCGGTCGCGAAGTTCGATTCCCGCCTCCCCGCGTGCAGTCACTTCCGGATCAGTCGGATCGACGGTCGTCACGTCGTATCCGGTCGCCGGTCGGGTAAACCTCATCGGCGGGAAAGCCGACTCCGGCCACCCGTCTTCACCCCTGGGGTTGCCGAGGGTTCGTGCGGAGTCGGGGGCAGGTACGTTCACGTTCAGGTAGTCGGCTCCCTCGATCGGACCCGTAGAGAGCCACCGGTCGACAAGCCGGCAGGTGACGTCGGCGGCGACCGCGAAGTCCTCGACCGACGGGACCGCGTTCGTCGGCGGCAGATCGGAGAGATCGTACAGCGACATCGCGATCCCGGGAACCGAAAGCAGTGCCGCCTCGTGGGCTGCGCCGACCGTTCCCGACCGACCGAGGATGTGTGCACCGATGTTCGGTCCGTCGTTGCAGCCGGACACGACAAGCGACGGTTCGAGTTCGAGCCCGGCGAACGCGAAGGCCACGCAGTCGGCGGGCGTCCCCCGGACGGCGTAGCCGAGCTCGTGGTCGTCGTACTCGAGGGTGGTCTCCCACCAGGTGCGAGCGCCGCCGGCGCCGCTTTGGTTCGTGGCGGGCGCGACGACCGTCACGTCGTACTCCGAAGAGAGGGCGTCGTACAGCGCCCGAATCCCGGGCGCGTCGATCCCGTCGTCGTTCGTGAGCAGGAGTTCGGTCATACCTGTAGCTGTCGCCGGACGGTGATAGATGCACCGAGAACGGTTGGACGGGACGCCGATGCCGAGAGGCGCCGCTGCGGGAAACGAAACGAACGAAGCCTCACACCAACCTCAATCTACCGACCTCAATCTACCGACCTCAATCCGCTGCAACCGGCACTCGACGCTCCGCCAGCTCGAGTACGTCGTCGAAAAAGCCCAGCGAGTCGTGCGGTCCCGGGTTGGCCTCGGGGTGGTACTGACGGGTGATGACGTCCGACTCGGCACACTCCAGCCCCTCGACCGTGCCGTCGTTGACGTTCACCTGCGTCACTTCGAGGCTGCCGACCTCGTCGACGGTGTAGCCGTGGTTTTGAGTCGTCATCACGACCTGGTCGGTGCGGAGGTCGCGGACGGGCTGGTTGACTCCACGGTGACCGAACGCCATCTTCTCGGTGGTGCCGCCGAACGCCCGGGCGACGATCTGCTGTCCCAGGCAGATCCCCGCGATCGGGACGTCGCCGACGAACGACTCCACGAGCGACTGGGCCTGCTCGAAGTTCGCGGGATCGCCCGGCCCGTTCGAGACGAACAGCAGATCCGGATCCACCGCGGCGACCTCCGACTCGCTCGCGTCGTACGGGAGGACGTGGACGTCCGCACCGCGGGCGGTAAGCGACTCTATGATCGATCCCTTGACGCCACAGTCGACGAGCGCGACGTCGTACTCGCCGCCTCCATCGTAGGTCGTCGCCGAGGGAACGCTCACTTGTGAGCCGATATCTACGTGATCGCTCATCCCTTTCGCGTTCGCGAGCTCCTCGCGTGCGTCCGCCGGAGTCGCGTCCGGTCCGGCGGCGATCCCGCACCGCATCGCCCCTTCTTCCCGGACGGTCGTCACCAGTTCCCGCGTGTCGAGGTGGTCGATCGCCGGCACGCCCTCGTCTGCGAGCCACGCCGCCGCCTCGTCGGTGAACTCGCGGGCGATCGCAGCACGGGGGTGGACGCGGTCGGACTCGAACCGCTCCGCTCGGACGCCGTAGTTTCCGATCAGGGGGTACGAGAACGTGAGGATCTGCTCTTCGTACGAGGGGTCAGTGAGCGACTCCTCGTACCCCGTATAGGCAGTCGTAAACACCAGTTCGCCACGGGTGCGCCCCGGCGCACGAGCACGTGCTTCGAACACGCGTCCGTCGGCCAGCGCGAGGTAGGCGTCCGACATTACGAGATACGAATGGACTCCCGGGTAATAAGTGCGTCGTTCGAAGCGACGTTACGAAATTCGTAATCGGTAAGGGACTGGAAATACATTTTCGTACATGGACGACCTCGACCGTCGCATCCTGAACATCCTCCGGCGGGACGCTCGAACGCCCTACACGGAGATCGCAGAGTCGGTCGGAACCTCTGAAGGAACCGTCCGCAACCGGGTCGAACGCATGACCGAGGAAGGAGTAATCGAGCGGTTCACGGTTACGACCCGGACGGGGAACGTGAAGGCGATGATCGAGATCTCGGTGGCGATGGACGTCGACACCGCCGGCGTCTCCGAACGGATGGCCGACTGGGCGGAGGTAGACTTTGTCTGGCAGGTGTCCGGGGAGGAAGACGTCGTGTTGATCGTCGACGCCGTCGACACGCGCGCGGTGAACGAACTGATCTCTCAGGCCCGGGAGATGGACGAAGTGAAAAGTACCAAGACGCGGCTGATTCTCGACGAGCGGCTGGGATAGCCGATCCGCTCACCCCTGGAACCCGGAGCAGACACCGAACCCTTATTGTGTCCGCTGTCCGTCACGGCGCACATGAGTTCCGAGCAGACGGACGCCGAGAGTGGCGCCGACTCCGGTGGCGCGGACAGCCGTTCCGGCGACGAGCCGGTCCACGAGAACGCGCGACAGGACGTCATTGCGGTCGATGCGGACGACAGTGCTACGGGGACGGTCAACAGACTCGAAGCACACACCGGGGACGGCGTCCGACACCGGGCGTTTACCTGCATGGTGTTCGACGGCGAGGGGCGGATCCTGCTCGCACAGCGGGCTCCCGAAAAACGACTCTGGGACACCCACTGGGACGGAACGGTCGCCTCACACCCCGTCGAAGGGCAAAGCCAGAAGGAAGCGACGAGACAGCGCCTCGAGGAGGAGCTCGGCGTGACGCCGGACCAGTACAGCGATCTCCGTGTCACCGACAAGTTCGAGTACAAACGCTACTACCCGAACCAGGGCGTCGAGTGGGAGGTGTGTGCCGTGTTGCAGGTCACCCTCGAGGACACGACGCTGTCGCCGGACGACGCCGAAATCGGCGGGCGGATGTGGGTCGACTACGAGCACTTCCACGAAAACCCGAAACTGTACCGCCAGCTCAGGCTGTGTCCCTGGTTCGAGATCGCCGTACGTCGGGACGTCGCCTGATACTGGTTATTGTAGTGATTGACCG
Organism: Halalkaliarchaeum sp. AArc-GB; assembly: GCF_031432225.1. Taxonomy (NCBI): domain Archaea; kingdom Methanobacteriati; phylum Methanobacteriota; class Halobacteria; order Halobacteriales; family Haloferacaceae; genus Halalkaliarchaeum; species Halalkaliarchaeum sp. AArc-GB. The sequence goes on from NZ_JAVKGM010000018.1 coordinate 13,967, forward strand.
GACGATCGGCCACCGGATGGGCCGATCGTCCGGTAACGGCCGAGAATAATCATTATGAAAGCGCCGAATAAAGCGCCCGGAAGCGGTCTCTCTGTGCCTATTGGCTTTTATAAGTAGTGCCGTCGTACCCCGACCCGTGTGTACCCTGACACTCGCCTGGCAGGTGTTCCCCGACGCGCCCATCGTCGCGGCGGCGAACCGGGACGAGGCGACCGACCGCCCGTCATCGCCACCGAAGATTCGTTCGGACGGGATCGCAGCGTCTACGGGCGAACCCGGTCCAGCCGTGCTCGCGCCGGTCGACGACCGGGCTGGGGGAACCTGGATCGGCCTCAACGATCGGGGGGTGTTCGCTGCGATCACTAACCGCTGGAACGCGTCCGACCTGAAGGGGGACCGTTCGCGGGGGCTTCTGGTAGCGGACTGTCTCCGTTCGGATTCGGCAACGGACGCGGCGAGACACGTCGAACGGGAGCTCGACCGGACCGCATACGAGGGATTCAACCTCGTTCTCGCCGACGCCGAGAGCGCTCATCTCCTGGAGTGGACCGGCCGCTTCCAGGTTCGCAGCTTCGCTCCCGGCGTTCACGTCGTCGTCAACGTCGGCGCGGACGGGGTCTACGAGATTCCCCACGAGCGTGCCGAACTCGGTGAAACGCAGGCGCAAAACGCCGACGAACTCAGAGCTCGCCTCCAGCCCGAGCCGGGAGAGACGGCCGACCGCTGGCTCGACCGGGCGGGCGGAGCCCTCGGGGATCACGAGGCGGGAGTCTGCGTACACGGCGACGGCTTCGGTACCCGGTCGTCGTCACTGGTTCGGCTTTCGAGCGACGGCGACGTACGGTACGACTACGCCGACGGACCCCCCTGCGAGACGCCCGCAGAACCGGTCGACCTCGACGGGACGTTCACGATCGAAGCAGAGCGAGAGAGCAGGTTTTAAGCGACTCGCAGGCGGGTGTACGTGTATGAGCGTCTCCGAGGAGGAAGCTGAACTGTCGGCCGACGAGCTCGCTGGACTCGAGCTCGTCCGAGAGACCGGGGGAATCCACCAAAGCGACTTCTGGAAGGAGCTGGACATCTCCTCGCGGAAGGGAAGCCGGATCGCGGACAAACTCGAGAGTACGGATCTCATCGAGCGGGAAGAAACCGTCTACCAGGGACACAACACCTATCTCCTCCGACCCACGGCGCGCGACCTCGACTTCGAGCTTTTGATGGCAGGCGACATGCTCTCCCCGTTTATCGGCGAAGAGGAGGTCAACCCGCAAAGCGACGCCTTCTCGCAGTGGTTGATGAACCTCGCGTACGAGGAGTCCTGAAACGGGACGCCGGCGGACCTCACTCAATGTAGCGTCCCATCCCTTTCGACCCCGGAGCGACGGGTTCGAACCCCCACTGTTCGTAAAACCCGTCGACGTCGGCGATCAGGTTCACGTACGCCCCCGTGGGCGCAGTCTCCTCGAGGTACGCCATCAACCGATCCATGATTTCCGTCCCGATCCCGTTGCCCTGGTGGTCGGGATGCACCGCCACGTCCGAGATCTGATACACTGCGCCGCCGTCGCCGACGATCCGCCCCATCCCGACGGTCGCCCCGTCGTTGCTCTCTTCGTGAACGTCGTCGGTAGTTGCGGTGCGTTCGGATGTGCCGTCGACGGTAACAACGACCCCGTACAGGGTGCCCGGCAGCCCGCGCCGGGCCGACTCGACCGTGCGGGGCGTCATCCCGGAACGGCGGCGGAGTTCGGTGAACCGTTCGGGGGAGGGCGTGCCGGGTTCGAACGCGTACGCGTCCGTTCGGTCGGCGACCATGTGGGGCGGATGAGGTGAGCGGGCCGTTACTGCTCGGTGTCGTCGCTTTCGTCTGTGTCGTCTTCGCCTGCTTCTTCGTCGTCTTCGTCGCTTGCAAGCAGATCGTGCTCCTCCAGAATCTCCTCGATCTCCTCGGGCGACCGATCGTGGAACTGTTCGTCCTCGACCGAGACGGTCGCGACGCCGACGCCCTCTGGCGTGAGCCCCTCGTCGTTGCTCTCGGCGATCGCCTCGAGCGCGAGACCGATCCCCTCCTCGAGGGTGATCTCGTCGTGGTACCGCTCCTCGAGGAAGTTTCTGATCTCCGACCGGTTCGATCCGATCGACAGCGCCTTCCACTCGTAGGGTGTCCCGGAGGGGTCGGTTTCGAACAATCGGGGTTCGCCGTTGGAGACTCCGCCGATGATCAACGCGACGCCGAACGGGCGCGCGCCGCCGATCTGGGTGTACTGCTGGATGTGGTCGGTCACCGTTTTCGTCAGGGTCTCGATGCCGACCGCTTCGCCGTACCGGAGGTGGTTGATCTGGGCGAACCGCCGGGCGAAGTCGATCAGCTGCCGGGCGTCGGCGACGTGACCCGCCGAAGCGATTCCGACGTGGTCGTCGGCCTTGTGGATCTTCTCGATGCTCGCCGGCTCCATCAGCGAGGAGCGCGGGCGTTTGTCCGCCGCGAGCACGACTCCGTCGGCCGTCCGGATGCCGACGCTCGCGGTGCCTCGCTTGACCGCCTCGCGTGCGTACTCGACCTGATAGAGCCGTCCGTCCGGCGAGAAGATGGTGATCCCGCGGTCGTACGCCTGCTGTTGGGCTTGTCCCTGCATAGTATCACTCGAAATCGAGTCCCGTCGCGCCCACGAACCCCTCGTCGGTCCGGACGTCGTACGCCTCGTCGCGTTTCCACGCGGACCGACGCTCGTTCGCGAACGCCACGTCTCTCTGGTTGGTTTTTCCGCCCGCACGTCCTAAATACCTTTCCGAACACGCCCGGACTGTTCCCGAAACGCCCCGCACGCGGATGCCGACCGGCGCCCCGCCGATCTCGTCCACGCAGGCGATCGCCGCCCTGGCGGGGTCGACCTCGCCGCGCCGAACGCGAACGACCGCTTCACCGTCGCCGTCGGCGAACCGGAACGCGAACACTCGGAGGTCGGCGTCTGCGCTCCCCGGATCCCCCAGAAGGTTGCCGGCAGCGTACCACAGTTCGCGCTGGAACGCGCCCCGGTCGATCGAGGCGTCCGGCCACGACTCGATCCCGACAGCGAGATACCGCCACCGTGGCTGGAGATGTTTCGGGAGGTGCTTCATCGATTACTCCCTCACACCAGTGTGCCGTCGGGCTCGCCGTCCCCGGCGTACTCGCCGACGAGCACGCCCACCTGTGGATGGACGTGCTCGACGGCGGTGATCGCGAACCCCGCGTCGGTGAACGCGTCCGCGAGAACACCCACCGTCGCCGGGTCGTCCACCTCCGGGCTGTAAAACGGTTCCTCGGGGTCGGGCTCGCCGAAGAACATCACGTCGCCGAGGACGAACCGCCGGGGTTCGAAGCCGGCAACGACCTCGATCGCCTCTCGCTTCTCCTCGTCGGCGAGGTGATGCAACGCGAAGTTCGAGGTGACCACGTCGGCGGGGCCGTCGTAGTTCGGCTCCCGAAACGAGCCGGTACCGAACGAGACGTTATCGAGGCCGGCTTCCTCGCGTTTCCGCTCGGCCTGACCGAGCATGCCCTCGCTTATGTCCCGACCGACGACCCGGCCGGCGTCGGGAGCAATCGCCAGCGCGATCGCGCCGGTGCCGGTTCCCAGATCCAGGACGACGTCGCTCGATCGGGGCGCCGCGTGCTGGATCACCAGATCGGCGCAGGCGCGGTACTCCGGGGAGTTCGAGTCGTCGTACTCGTCGGCCTTCCGCGAGAAGCGCTCGGCGTGTTCCTCAATACTCCGTTTCATATCTCCCACGTTCGATCCCCTCCCCAATGAACGACTCGGAGAGCCGCCGGCGGTTCCGATCTGCGATCTCGCCCCAGCGCTCGAGTCCCTCGCGTATCGCCCCCTCCTCGAACCCGATCTGTACACCGAGTGCGCACAGCTCCCGAACCGAACGCACTCGGAGGTGGGAGTCGGGACGGACACTCACGACGAACGGCGCCCCGTAGTGCTCGATCAGCTCCCGCAACTTCCGGAGCCGCCCGAGGGCCCGAACCCGGCGACCGCCGGAGAGCCGGACCACTGGAGAGAGGTCGTACTCGATGGCGACGTCGTTGTCGCGGGCCGCCTTCACGAGCACGTGATTTACGTCACCTCCCTCGGTCCCGCCAGCTCCGTCGTCGCCGAACGGCCGGGAGAGAACGTCGACCCGGGAGTCCTCGAGCGCGGCGCGGTTGACACCGGAATCGCCGCCGCGAACGATCACCACGACCGTTCGATCCCGAACCGATGAGACGAGCCCGCCGACCCGCGTCGACGAATCGGGAACGATTTCGACGCCGGAAACGACGTCGACGCCGTACGGATCCGATCTCTCGGAGTCAGGGGCCGGTAGAGTCGGGCTCCCGTCGGAACGACCCATCTGCGACCGCAGGATGACCCCACCGTAGCCGTACTCCCCAGCGGTTTTTGCGAACCTGTTCGCGGTGGCGTTCCCGTCGGGGTACGGGAGCACCGCCTCGTACGGTTCGCTCACGGAACTCACCACCTGTCGCTCTGTTTCGTCCCCTCGCGGGTTGCGGCCGCGACGTTCACGGCGGCGACGTTTTCGGGGACGTCGTGGACGCGCACCACGTCAGCCCCTCGATCCGCTGCGATCGCGGTCCCGGCGATGGTCTCGGCGTACGCCTCGCCCGCCTCCCCGCCGGCGCGTTCGAACATCGACTTGTGAGAGTGTCCCACCAGTACCGGACAGCCAAGCGCCTGGAACTCCTCGATGCGGTCGAGCAGTTCGAAACTCTCTTCTGGTGACTTTCCGAATCCGAGTCCCGGATCGATCACGACGTTCTCCCGGGGAACCCCCGCCTTCTCGGCGAGCAGCACCCGCTCGCGGAGGTCGCTCAGTACGTCGTCGACGACGTCGTCGTACTCGACGTGTTGCCCCGGAACGACCGGCGCGTCGACGCTGTGCATCACCACGACCGGGACGTCCCGGTCTGCCGCCAGGAAGCGCATCTCCGGATCCTGGAGTCCGGTCACGTCGTTGAGAACGTCAGCGCCCGCATCGAGCGCCGCCTCGGCAACGGCGGCCCGGCGACTGTCGACCGACACCAGCGCGTCGACCTCCGAGACCGCCTCGATCACCGGAACCACGCGTCGAATCTCCTCCTCGGTCGAGATCGGTTCGGCGCCCGGCCGAGTCGACTCGCCGCCGACGTCGACGACGTCCGCACCGGCCTCGACCATCGCCTCGGCCTGGGCGACGGCGTCCTCGAGGTCGTAGTACTCGCCCCCGTCGTGGAACGAGTCCGGCGTGACGTTCAAGATCCCCATTACTGCGGTCCCGTTCTCCCAGGGATAGGTTGGGTCGTCGACGCCGGAAGTTTGCGTTCCGCTTTTCGGTTCCGGTTCCGATTTGAGACGCCGACGCAGTTCGGCTGCGATCGTCGGGAGCCCGACGCGGTGGCTCTCGAGGGCGTCGATCAACCGGTCGAACTCGAGACGGGTCCCCGACAGGACAACGGACACCCGTTCGCCCGATTCGACATCCGAGACGCCACACTCGCCGCCGGCTCTGAGGAGTTCGGTACGGACCGTCCGGGCCTCGCCGGGCTCGAGCCGTGTGCGAACGACGTGGTGTGTCATCCCGTCGGCCAGGCGATCGGCCGCGGATGGCGCAACGTCGGCGTCGGCGAGGAGCCGTTCGGCATCTGTACGGCTCTCGACGCGCGTCGGTATTTGAAGCCGCGTGTACGCCGATCTCGCCTCACGGACGGCCGACAGCGATCCAGTGAGCAACACGGCGTCGTCGTCGCCGGCACGTTCCCGGGCGTCGGCGAACGCCTGCGGGATCGAACTGGCCGTTTCGACGACGGTCTCCCGGTCGACGGTGGCCTCGGTCGCCCTCGCGAGGACGTCGGCGTCGGCGGCCCGTTCGAGGTCCGCCTCGCAGACGGTCACGCGCGCGGCGTCGGGCAGCGCTGCGGCCATTCCGGCGTGATCTTTGTCGTGCATCGCCGCGAACACGATCTCCAGGTCGTCGTACGCGAACGTCGAGAGCGTCTCGGCGACCGTCGCGCACGCGTCGGGGTTGTGGGCGCCGTCCAGCACCACAAGCGGTGACTCGGAGAACACCTCGAAACGTCCCGGCCAGTTCGCCCGTCGGAGCCCTCGATGGAACGGGGTGTCGGAGCGCCCACCGTCGCTTTCTCCCGGTTCGGCGACCGAATCGAACCCGATCACCTGGCCGGCCAGGGCGACTGCGACCCCGGCGTTTGTGGCCTGGTAGTCACCCAGGAGAGGGATCCGTGCCTCGAACTCCCACCCGTCGCCGACGATCGACACCGCCGATTCCTGACTCGAGACGCGACCCTCCGGCCGCACGACGACGTCGCGGTCGGCCTCGACGCCGACGGTGAACAGCTCGCCTGCAACCTCTCGGAGCGTTTCGAGGGCGTCGCCGCTCGCGGCGGTGACGAGTGGGGCGTCGACAGGCGCGACGGCCGCCTTCGTCCGGGCGATCTCCTCGACTGTGTCGCCCAGCACGTCGGTATGCTCGAGGGACACGTTCGTCACACAGGAGGCGATCGGGTCGACGGCGCTGGTCGCGTCGTACTCGCCCCCCATCCCGACCTCCAGGACCGCGACGTCGACGTCGGCGCGTTCGAACTGCCACAGCGCCATCGCGGTGACGACTTCGAAGAACGTAAGCGGATCGTCGGCGGGCGATCGGTCGATCAGCCACGGCCGGACCTCCGAAACGAACTCCGCCATCGCGGCGTCGGCCATCGGCCGCCCGTCGATCCGGACCTCCTCGCCCAGGTCACCCAGATGGGGGGAGGTGTACAGTCCGACAGTGTTCCCTTCCGCCCGGAGGATCGATTCGACCATCCGCGCGGTGCTTCCCTTGCCGTTGCTCCCGGCGATCTGGACGCTGTCGAACGACTCCTGGGGGTTCCCGAGTTGTGCGAGCAGTTCCATCACGGAGTCTGTGCCCGGATCGATGGCGAACCGGCGGAGGCCGAAAAGGAAATTCGCCGCCTCGTGATAATCCATATCTCCGAATCCGCTGGCATCCGTTTAGCAGTAACGGACGCCGCCGACGCTTCCGCTACTCGTCGTTCACTGGGGCTCGTCGCTGCTGTCCTCACCAGGATTTCCGTCAGACTCCGCTTCGGGACGCTCCCGCTGGACGACGATCACCGGGCCGAGGAACCGCTCTGCCACCTGTTTGGCCCGCATCCCGAACACGAACGTCGCGATCGACGGGTCCGACTCCCCCATCACGATCGCGTCGTATTCGTCTGCGGCGTCGGCGATCGCTTGCTTGGGATCCGTTCCACGGCCGATACGTGTCCGGATCGCACGCTCGTCCATCCCCAGTTCGACCAGGCGATCGGCGACGCCGTCCAGAAGCGTCTGGACGTCCTCGTCGGTTTCGTCTTCGGCGGCGAGATGGAACAGCGTCACTGCGACACCTGTCTCCCGGAACAGCCCCGCTACCACGCGGGCGATGCGGTCGACGCCGACGGTTCCGCGCACGGCGACGAGCACGTCCTCCGGCGGGCCGGTCGCCTTCGGAACGAGCGCGGCGATACAGTCGTGTTCGTAGATCATTCGGTCGATCGTCGTTTGCCCGTCGTGGGTGAACACGAGCCTGGTCTCGACGGTCGCCCCGGCCTCCTCGAGCATCTCCTCGAACTCCTCGAGCCGCTGTGTGGCGCGCTCCTCGAACTGCATCCGCGCCTGGCCCGGGGCGGTCTGGTCCGGGATGACGTGATAGCCCAGTAGGACGACGTGGGCGTTCGCGAGCAGGCCGGGCACGCCCTCCGGGATCGATTCCCCCTCGAGGATTTGGATCGGAACGAGTACGTTGGGTCTGTCTGTCATGGTCAGAAGTCTCCTTTGAGTTCGACGGTTCCGGCGTAGTACCAGTACCACATGTACGAGAGGATCATCACGCCGATGCCGATGACGATCGAGGCGGGTTGCATGAAGACGATCAGCCCGAAACTGGCGACCGCGCCGACGCCCGGCAGGACCGGGAAACCGGGCATCCGGTAGCTCGGTTCGTACCAGGACGGGCTCCGTCGCCGCAGCACGATCACTGCCACGCAGATCAGTCCATACATGATCAAGTGGAGGAACGAAGCCACCTCCGCGAGCACCTCCACCTGCCCGGTTGCGGTCAAAAGCAGGATCGGACCGCCGGCCGCAAGCAGCGCGACGTGTGGGGTGCCGTACTTGAGGTTGATCTCGCTTGCCTTCCGGGGCAACAGCGCGTCGCGGCTCAGCGCGTACACAGTGCGGGAGGCGCTGAGGATCGAGGCGTTCGCGCTCGAGAACGTTGCCAACAGCCCCGCAAACAGGATCGCGACGGCGCCGGGCAGCCCGACGAACTCCCGGGCCACCTCGACCATCGCCGTCTCGCCGAACCCGGCGAGTTGCTCCGCGCCGAACGCGCTGGTCGCAACGAAGATCGTCGCCACGTAAAAGACCGTCACGACGATCACCGAGCCGACCATCGCGAGCGGGAGGTTCCGGCTGGGCTGTTTGATGTCGCCGGCGACCGTCGCCACCTGCGCGAACCCGAGATAGGAGGTGAACACGAGCGCAGCAGTGGTCAAAACCGGCAGATATCCCCGGGGGAAGAACGCTTCTGGCACTGACTCTCGGCCGAAGACGCCCACCGCGTCCAGCGCACCGTACGACAGGAAGACCGTCAAGATTACGAGCAGGATCCCGACGACCGCGTTCTGGATCTTGGCGGTGTTTTCGGTCCCGCCGATGCTCAACGCGGTCAACGCGACGGCAAACAGCAATCCCAGCGGAATCACCGGGCTGACCGGGAGCCCGATGCCGACCTCCGCAAACACTGCTGCGGCGTAGTGGCCGAGCCCGACCAGGTAAAAGGCGGACGCGAACACCAGCCCGAGCCACAGTCCGAGTCCGACGATCGCGCCGTACGCGGTGCCCATGCTCCGGGAGACGAAGTAGTACCCCCCGCCGCTCCGGGGCATGGCCGTCGCCAGCTCCGAGGCCGGTAAGGCGACCAGCAGGGCGATCACACCGCCGATGGCGAAAGAGAGGGCTGCCGCCGGTCCCGCATTGCCCGCGGCCAGTCCCGGGAACACGAAGATCCCCGCGCCGATCATCGTGCCGATCCCGATCGCCAATCCACCGGCGAGCCCGATCGTCCGCTCGAGTTCGACGTCGTCGTCGTGAACCGTGGCGCCTTCGGTGACTGCCTCTGGTTCGTCTTCGGGCCGGACTCCCTCGACGTTCGCCCCCGACCCGGCGACCTGTTCCCCATCGATCGGCACCTCGACGTCCCGATCGGCCATAGTACAAACATCACACGAGATGCAGATAAGTGTGCCGTCGAACCCGGATTCGAACCGGTCGAACCGGCCGTCTCCCCCGGTACGCGGAGTTTGAAGTCGGCTGGCCGCACGGATAGCGATATGGCCGAGCTATCCATCGACACCCAACGCGAAATCGCGTCGTTCGTCCGCGAGTGGATGAGCGAGGCGACCGTTCCGGGAGCGAGCCTCGCTGTCACCGACTGCGACGGCGTCGTCTACGCCGACGGGTTCGGTTCGCGTACTCTCGCGAGCAACGCGCCGGCGACGCCGGCGACGCTCTACGGGTTCGGCTCCGTCACGAAGTCGTTCACGGCGCTTGCCGTGTTACAGGGGGTCCAGAACGGCTGGTTCGACCTCTCGGACTCGATCGCCGACCACACGCCGGCCTCGTTCGACGGCGCCGAGGAAGTGACGCTTCATCAGCTGCTGACACACTCCTCGGGGCTTCCGTCCCTGGGGACCAGCGAGGTGCTGATCGCGCGTCAGGGCGGTGCCGGGGAACACGGGATCCCCCTCGGCGACATGGACGACGTTTACGCCCACGTCGACGGCGCCGGGGACGAACGGGACGCACACAGCGAGGGACTATTTATGTACAACAACGAGGCGTACGTCCTGCTCGCCGACGCGGTCGAACGAGCCAGCGGTCGGCGGTTCGCCGACTACCTCGACCGGGGAATTCTCGACCCCCTGGGCATGGAGCGGTCCCGACTGCTGACGGGTACCCTTCCCGGACAAAACACTGACGGAGAGGACGCTCCGGACGTGATGACGCCGTACCGACCGGGGGAGGACGGCCCGGAAGCGGCGTCCCTCCCCGTCCGGGAACTGAGTCACGGGCCGGGTGGGCTCTTCGGCACCGTCGAGGAACTCGCCGCCTATCTGCGGTATCACCTCTCCGGTGGCGAACCGCTTCCGGACGGTACGCAACTCGTCGGTCCCGCTCTGCTGGCCCGGGCGCACGAGGGCCACGTCGACACTCCGTCAGGGCCGTACGGCTACGGCTGGCGGACCCGCGAGATCGCCGGCACACGACTGGTGGGCCACGGCGGATCGATCATGGTCTCGACCGCATACGTCGGGTTTCTCCCCGAGGAGGATCTCGGCGTCGCGGTCGCCTGCAACGTCGGCGCTCGACCACACCCGACCCAGGTCGCGGAAGGGATCGTCGCTATCCTACAGGACGAAGACCCCGCCGAAGTCGTCCCGTACTACGCGTACCGCGACCGGATCGATCCGCTCGTGGGGAGCTACGAGGCGTACGCTGGGATCCGGGAAGCGACCGTCGAAGAGCGCGACGGCGTGCTCTGGGTGACCCTCGAGAACGGGATCGACGAACGGACCGTCGCACTCGTGCCCGAAGATCTCGAGGAGTGGCAGTTCCGGACGCGAACCCGGGGTGGCCGGCAGTCGGTAGTCGAGTTTGTCGAAACCGACGACAGAATCGACCTGTTCCTCGAACGGCTCCGTCTGCACCAGATTTGAAGGGTTGGTGTGGCGAACCACCGATCATGAGCGGTTCCGAACCGACACTTTCCGACGACGCACAGCGCAACTTCCCGGTGCCGGAGTTCGAGGACCTCCCCGCGGACCTACAGGAACGCATCGCCGAGGAGACCGCCGACGCCGGCTTCACGCCGAACGTGTTCGCCGCGCTCGCATATCGACCGGAACATTTCCGGCCGTTCGTCGACTTCCACGACGCGATCGTCGAGGAGAGCGCGCTCGACCGGGCGGAAATCGAGATGATCGTCGTCGCCGTCTCGGGGGTCAACCACTGTCTGTACTGCAACGTCGCCCACGGCGCGCTGTGCCGGATCTACGCCGGTGATCCACAGCTCGCTGAGCAGCTGATCTCCAACTACCGTACCGCCGACGTGAGCGACGCCCACCGGGTCATGCTCGATGTGGCCGTGAAACTGAGCGAACAACCCGCGTCAGTCACTCGCGAGGATCTCGACCGCCTGTACGACGCCGGATTCTCCGAGGCGGAAGTGTGGGACGTCGGCGTCGTCGCGGCGTTTTTCAACCTCTCGAACAGGCTCGCGACGTTCGCCGACTGGCGGCCCAACGACGAGTTTTACGAACTGGGACGGGTCAAACCCGACGGCAGCGACTGATCGGAACCCGAGAACTGACGGAGGAACACCCCGCCGCGTCAGCAACCTGCTCTCCTACTGTTCCTCCAGAAGGTCCCTGCTGTGGGCGAGCGCCTCCGTCGCCCCGTCGACGACGTAGAGCAGATCGATGCCGGCGACGAGGTAGTCGACGCCCCACGCGAGCCGTTGCTCGCGTTCGGTCGCGTCGGTGGCTAACGTCCCGATGGCGACGTCGTTTTCCCTGGCCGCAGCAAGTGCCCGATCCACCGCGTTTTGAAACCTGTCGGTGTCGTACTCGCCGAGCTGCCCCATCGACAACGAGAGGTCCATCGGCCCGACGAACACGCCGTCGATCCCGTCGACGGCAGCGATCTCGGCTGCGTTGTCGATCGCCTGCTCCGACTCGAGCTGGACGTGAAGCGCGAACGCGTCGTCGTTGGCCTCGACGGCCTCGGCGAGCGAGAGACTGTATCCCGTCGATCGCGCGGGTCCGATCCCCCGGCTGCCGGACGGCGGGTACCGGACGGCGCGAACGATGCGCTCGGCCTGTTCGGAGGTGTCGACCATCGGGACGAGAATCGCGTCGGGACCGAGATCGAGTGTTCGCTGAAGCGTCGTGGGGTCGTCGTCGGCGACGCGGACCATCGTCTCGGCGTCGCCGTTGGCGGCGTCGATCGCCCGGAGCATCTCCGCTACGGTCTCGTCGGACATCGGCGAGTGCTCCGCGTCGACGACCACGAAGTCGTACCCGACGCTCGCTGCGAGTTCGGCCGTCGACGGGTGTGGAATGAATCCCCAGCTTCCGATCAGTGCCTCTGCCGTGGCGCCGGCATTCTCGAAGCCTGGTTCCATACTACTCTCCCCGAGAGGGGGGCACTATAAAGTCTCGGCCCGGCCCTCGGGCCGTGTCGAGAGATAGCAGAAACCGCTTACACCTCGCTCGTCGAGGTCCGTCGTCTCCCGAACCGACCGGGCGGGGTCGGACCTTGCGACTCGCCGCAGGCGGGACAGATCGGATAGCCGAGGTCGTCGTATTCGACCGACCGTCCCTTGAACGCGGCGGTGCAGTTCCCACACCGAAGGTTTGCTTCCCAGACGAACTCCATGAGCGTGAGATAGTCACGAAGCCCAATAGGTATGGGCCGCCTGAAGCCGATCGAGTTTCTCCGAGAGAACCAGCCCGCGTTCGCAATCGACCCCGTCGGAGTCTGGCGGTAATGTGACGTTACCGACCGTCGCTGTGACGGTTCACTCGAGGAGTCTGTCGGCGTCAGCGTGTTCGCGCAACAGTCCCCGCATCACTTCGACGGTCTCCGGCGACCGGGTACGCCCGCTACGCACGACGTTTTCGGCGCGCTCGATCGCGGTGAGCGTGTCGGTGTTCAGCGCGAGCACTGGCATGCCGGCTTCGGTGGCCTTCCCCAGCACGGCACTGGACGGGCGGTGACCGCCGGTGAGCACCAGACACCGCACGCCCGGCGCCTCGAGGGCCGCCGTCTGGACGTCGGAGCGATCGCCGCCGGTGATCACTGCCGCGTCCCGGGCGCGTCTGAAGTGGCGGAGCGCAGCATCCCCGCCCATCGCGCCCACCAGGAACCGCTCGACAAAGGCGTCACCGGGCACATCCGTGAGCACGTCCGCGCCGAGTTCGTCCGCCAGATCGTCGACGGTGACCCCGGACAGTTCTTGCACCTCGGGGATCGCGCCGAAAACCTCGACCCCCTCCGCTTCGAGGAAGGGGATCGCGTCTCGTTCGAGCCCGTCGTAGGCGGCGTCGTCGACAGCGTTGAAGATGATCCCGGCCAGTCGGTCACCGAACGCGTCAGCCGCCCCCAGCAGTTCGTCGAGATCGCCCGGCTCCTCGTAGTCCGCCACGAGAACGACGCGGGCGTCGAGCAGCTCCGCGACGTCGACATCGGTCAGATCGATGACGCCGCCGGTCGTGTACCGACCGCCGCCCTCGATAAACATCAGGTCGTGTCCGGATCTGAGGGAGTCGAACGCCTCCCGGACGCGGTCGCGCAGCTCTGTGGGGTCCTCGCGTCCCTGGATCGCCCCCTCGATGAACGTCGGCGAGTAGACGACCGGCTCGAGGTCGTGCATTTCGGCCTCCAGCCCCAGCAGTTCTCTGGCCAGCATCGGATCCGTATCGAGCGTCTTGCCCACTTTGCTTTCGAGGCGGGTTCCCTTCGGCTTCATGTATCCGACCGAGCGTTCCTCCGTTGCGTGGGTCGCAAGCGCCAGCGTGACTGCCGTCTTTCCGGTCACGTCGTCGACGGCCGAGATCAGGATCGTCTCGATCTCGCCGTCCCGGTTCGACGCCGTGGTTTCAGTTTCGGTACCGCCGTTTTCCGTCGGTGTGTCGTCAGTCATTGTGTTCCGCCTCTAGTTGCTCCGGATCGACAGTAAGTGCGATGTCGACGGCCGTAACGCCCGTCGTCTGCTGTTCGTCGTCCGCGTCTCCCGTGGCTTCGGGAAGCGCGACCAGTGGATTGATGTCGAGTTCGAGGATCGCCGGGAAGTCCGTCACGAGCTGTGAGAGCCGCTGGACAGTCTCGACGATGCCGTCAACGTCGACTGGGTCGCGTCCGCGAGCGCCGCGCAGCAACGGTGCTGTCTTCACCTCCTCGGTCATCTCGCGAGCTTCCGATTCCGCGACCGGCGCAACGCGGAAGGCGGTGTCTTCGAGTACCTCCACGAAGATCCCGCCCAGTCCGAACATCAACAGCGGCCCGAACTGTGGATCGCGGTTCATTCCGACGATGGTCTCGATGCCGTCCTCGAGGTCGACCATCTCCTGAACCTGAACCCCGAGGAGATCCGCGTCGGGCTGGTAGTTGCGCGCCCGAGTGACGAGATCTTCGTACGTGTCGGCTACAGCTTCGTCTTCGACGCCGACGGCGACGCCGCCGATGTCGGATTTGTGAAGGATGTCCGGCGAGACGATCTTCATCACCACCGGCCCCTCGATATCGCGGGCGACCGACTCCGCTGTGTCGGGGGAGTTTACGATGTCGCCGTCGGGGATCGGAATACCGTAGGCGTCGAGGAGGCCCATCGCCTCCACGCCGAGCCGGTTGTCGTCGCGGCCACGGACAGCGCCGAGTATCTCCCGTGCGCGTTCTCGGTCGACGTCGAACTCCGTCGACGCTTCGTACTCCCGTTCGGTGATGCGTTTGTAGCGTGCTAACGCATCGAGACTCGAGACCGCCCGTGCCGGATCGAAATACGAGGGGATCCCGTACTCCTGCAGTTCCCGTCCGGCGGCCCTGGCGTCGTCCCCACCCATCAGACAAGTGGCGATCGGGAGACCGGTGTCGGCCTGGACGTCCGCGGCCGCCTCCGCGAGGTCGTCGAAGGAAAGCACTGCGGTCGGCGCCGACAACACCAGCGCCGACCCGACGTTGTCGTCGGCGAGCACGATCTCGAGCGCCTCCCTGAACCGGTCGATGTCCGCGTCCCCGATGATGTCCACCGGGTTGTGGATGTTCGCCTCCTCGGGCATCGACTCCTTGAGCCGGTCGGTGGTTTCCGGGGTGAACGCCGCCATCGAGAGGTCCGAGTCCCCGATCGCGTCGGTCGCCATCACGCCCGGCCCGCCGGCGTTGGTGATCACCGCGACGTCCGCGGTCTCGGGAAGCGGCTGTCCGGCGAGCACTCCGGCGTAGTCGAACAGCTCCTGAACCGACTCCGCGCGGAGCACCCCCGCCTGATCCAGCCCGGCCTCGTAAGCCCGGTCGGAACCCGCGAGCGTCCCCGTGTGGGATGAGGCGGCCTGCGCGCCAGCGCTCGTCCGGCCCGACTTGACGAGCACGACCGGCGTGTCGTTCGTCACCTCGCGTGCAGTGTCGATGAACTCCCGGCCCTCCTCGATCCCCTCGAGGTAGCCGATGACGACGTCGGTCTCGTCGTCGTCCCCCCACGTCCGGAGGAAGTCCGTCTCGTCGAGCACCGCCTTGTTCCCCAGCGAAACGACGTCCTTGAAGCCGATTCCCTGATCGTTCGCCCAGTCCAGGACCGCGGTGATGAACGCGCCAGATTGGCTCATAAACGAGAGCCCGCCGGGAATCGCGTTTTCGGGGCCGAACGTGGCGTTCATGCCCGACGGTGTAGACATGATCCCGAGGCTGTTGGGGCCGACGAGGTTCAGTTCGTACTTCTCGGCGATCTCCTGTAGCCGCCGTTCGCGCTGAGCGCCGTCGGCGCCAGCCTCGCCGAAGCCGGCAGTGATGACGACGACGTTTCGAACGCCCGCCTTCCCACACGATTCGATCGCGTCGATCACGATCGAGGGCGGGACGACGACGACCGCGAGGTCGGCGTCGGCGTCGTCGACGTCGCCGACCGCGGTGATGCCGAGCACCTCGTCGTAGTTTGGATTCACCGGAACCACCTCGCCCTCGAAATCGTCGAGGAGGTTCCGGGTGATGGCCCGGCCAATCGATCCCTCTCGGGGTGTGGCGCCGACCACCGCGACCCGGTCTGCCGTGAATAGTTCCGATACGACTCCCATCTTTAGAAGCTTCGCAATCCGAGGTTAAAAGCCTCCTGACGCCGAAGAACTTCAGCATCGATGATTATACGTTCGTCGAACTACGGCGGTTTTCGACGGGAGCCGCCGACTTTAACCGTTTGTCCCGTCCCAGTGGGGACGTACGTATGAGCGAGGACCTCGCGGAGTCGGTTCGGGACGTGCTCGAGGTCGATCCCGAAGCGTTCCGCTCGCGTGCGGCCGCCGACGCGGAAGTTGTAAAGGAAGCCATCCACGAGGGGACCTTCGACAACCACCAGTCGATCGTCGGTCTCGAGTACGAATTCTACGCGGTCGCCGACGGACGCTGGTCCGGGGAATCACAGGGTGGGAAGTACGCGCTGATGCGGGTCCCGCGCCGATTGCTCGAATTGATCGGCTTCGAGAAGGAACTGGGGCTGCACAACGCCGAGATGACGACGAACCCACAGCCGTTCAACGCCCACGGGTTGCGGGCACAGGAGGCGGAAGTTCGTGCCCGCCTCGAGGCCGCGTTGAACTGTACGAGCGCCGAGGGGATGCGGCTCGTCAGCGACGGGATGTGGACGATCCCGCCGGTGGGCGAGACCGCACGAGAGTATCTCACCGACAGCGTCACCGACAGCGGGATCCGGATCGCGACGAACATGAGTCGTGCGGTGCGGTATCACGCGATGGCAAACCAGACGGGCGACGGCCGGACAGTTTCCGTCGACGCACCGCTTGTCGATCTCTCGGCGGACACCGTGATGCCAGAGAGCCTCATCACCTCGATCCAACCACACTATCAGGTGAAGCAAGCGGTTGACCTCGCCCTCGTGTTCAACTACGCTCTCCGGGTTGCCGGCCCGTTGCTCGCGCTGTCAGTCAACACCCCGGTGTTCCCCCCGGACCTGTACGCCGACGGCACCTCCGGCGATGACGTCCTCGCGGACGGGTGGCACGAGAACCGGATCGCCGTGTTCGAATCGGTGCTCAACGCCGCCGCAGACGCCGAGAAGGTCCGATTCCCGAGAGATCTCACGGACGTCGAGGAGGCAGTCGATCGCGTCGCCAACGACGAGCCGTTCGTTCCGATGCTGCCGTCGTCAGGGGACCGGTTCGACGACTCCTTTTCCACCCTGCGGGAGAAACACGGCACCTACTGGCGGTGGGTTCGTCCGGTGTTCGACGGCGCGACGAGATCGGAAGCCAACGCGCGAATCGAATTCAGGCCGATTCCCGCACAACCGACGGTTCGGGACACGACCGCGGTGCAGGCGGCATTCGCTGGTCTGATGGAGGCGCTCCCCCGCCGGGAGCATCCGATCCGCGAACAGCCGTGGGAGAAGGCGCGCGAAAACTTCTATGCCGCCGTCCGCGACGGGTTCGAGGCAGACATGGTCTGGATCGACGCAGCCGGGGAGACGGTCACCGACACCGAACAGCTGTTCGGAGACCTCCTCGATCACGCGGAGATCGGTCTCCACGCTGCCGGCTGTAGCGAGCGCCAGGCTGAAGAGATCCTCCGACCGCTCCGGTTCCGGGTGGAGTCCGGGAGGACGCCCGCTGGCTGGAAACGCGAAAAGATACGCGAGTGGATCGAATCCGGTCGTTCGCTGAGTGCCGCGATCCAAGGAATGCAACGCGCGTACATCGAACACCAGGTCGACACGTTACTCGACGGGTCGTTCGAAGAGTGGATCTGATCAGTACTCCGGCCGCTGTGCCCGGAGCACCTCCGCGAGCTGTTGTTTCTCGTCGGCGATGAGTTCGATCAGATCGTCTGCCGAGATGATGCCCACGAGCTCGCCGTCCCGGCACACGGGTAGCCGCCGAATGCCGCGATCACTCATACGCGCCGTCGCCTCGTAGAACCCGGCGTTCCACTCGATCGTACACAGGTCCTCGGTCATCACGTCAGAAGCGGTGGCCGCCGTCGGATCACTCCCCTCCGCGAGGATCCGTACGGTCAGATCGCGATCCGTGACGATGCCGACCGGCTCGGTTCCGTCCACGATGACGACGCTGCCGACGCTCTCGTCCCGCATCGTCGTTGCGAGCTGGGTCGCCGACGTGTTCGGTTCGGCCGTCACGACGTCGCTTCTTGCGAGATCGTCCACTGGCATGTTGTGTTCCCTCCCCCAGGTGAACGACGACTGGGTACCTTAATAAATTATCATTATTGTTCTTCGTAGTCAGGAATCGGCGCCGCCTTTATGAAGTTCTCCGAGGACGGTTTCCAGTCTATTTCTAAGTGTTTCCGAATCCGAAGCGAGCAGGCGGGTCATCGCTTCCTTTCCCACGTCGCCCCGGTCGAACACCGCCGAGGGCGTTTTCTCGGCGCGTTCGAACGCTCGACCGGCGGCCCAGCCCATCGTCGATCCCTCCTCGTCGGGCGCGGGTTCCTTCGAGCGGTCGATCTCGACGACACTCTCGAGGGCCGACAACGCCGATTCGACGTCGTCGTCGAACCGGAGGTTCGCCGCAAACCGGAGGGTCGAATCGTGTTCCCGGGCGGAAAGCAGGAAGCGGGCGACGTGGCTTGATGCGCCGAATCGGACGCCGCGATTCGGCCTGACACCGGAACGAGTTCGAGTGATCCGCCCTTCGACGGCTGCAGTCTCGACGGTCGCCTCGGCGTACGGCGTGGCACCGACCACGTTCAGCCCGACCTCGGGGACGAGCGGTCGTGCGTCCATCTCGATCAGGGAATCGACGACTTCCTCGACTGCTTCTGCAGTGGGATGTCGCGAGGCACGCTCCCGAATCTCGACCAGGTGATGCACCGGACCCGGGCCGGTACCGACGTCGTGGTGATACCGGACCGCACGCTCCAGGAACGCGATTCCGGTTCGAACAGCCTCCTCGAGCTCCTCACCCCGCGCGAGTCGCGCGGCGATCGCACTCGAGAGCGTACAGCCGGATCCATGCGTCGCGTCAGTCCCGACGCGCGGGTGCTCGAAGATCATCGTTTCTTTGTCGCCGGCGAAGGCGAGCACGTCGCGTATCCGGTCGCCCGGAACGTGTCCGCCTTTCACGAGGGCGGCGTCGGCACCGAGTTCGACGAGTCGTTCGCCCGCCTCTCGTGCGGTGTCTTCTCCCTCGGGTTCGATGTCGGTCAGCACGCCAGCCTCGTCTGCGTTCGGCGTCACGAGCGTCGCTTCGGCGATCAGGTCCTCGTAGGCTGCTTCAGCCTCCGATTCCAGCAGCCGATCGCCGGACGCAGCGACCATCACCGGATCGACGACGAGGGGGATCGACATCTCGGCTGTTCGTTCGGTGACTGCCTCGAGAACCTCTCGAGTCCCGAGCATCCCAGTTTTGGCGGCCCGAACGTCGAAATCCGAGCGGACGGCGTCGATCTGTGCCTCGATCTCCGAAACTGGAACCGGATGGGTCGACTCGACGCCGAGCGTGTTCTGTGCGGTGACGCTCGTGACGACGCTCGTCCCGAAGGTCCCCTGCGCCTCCATCGTTTTGAGGTCGGCCTGGATGCCGGCGCCGCCGCCGGAGTCGCTGCCGGCGATCGACAACACGACTGGTTTCCGTACGGGTGCGGCGCGTCTCTGGGTTCCCATGTGTGACGCTATAACGGGAAGATACTAATCGGTGGTGTCGGTGGTAACAACTGGATTGTATCACCTACTTATTTCGGCATTGAGCTACGATCCTCCGGCATGAGCAAAGCGGGACACGAACGGGGCGAGTGTCTCGAAGACGCCAGCGGCGAAGTCGCGGGCGAAGCAACGCCGCCGGAGTCGGGTGAGCCGTCGACTGACGTGACAGCTGTCACTCGGGGCGCGATCCGTTCGTACCTGGGGGAGATGGGGCCCTCCTGGATCGCGGGCGCGATCGCTGCCGGGCCGGCGACGATGGCGAGCCTGATCACCGCGGGCGCACTCTTCGATTACGCCCTGCTGTGGGTGGTCGTTCTGTCGGCTGGAGCCGGCGCCCTCGCTCAGTACCTGGCGATGCGGTTGGGTCTGCTCACCGAACGAGGGATCGTCGGCGTCACGGAGGACCATCTCGGCGAAACGTGGGCGTGGATACTGGTGATCGACGTCGTCATCGCCGCCGGCCTCGCCCAGTTGGTGATCATGAACACCCTCGCGAGCGTGTCGGCGACGCTCACGGGGATCGACGCCCGTGTGTGGGGCCTGCTGTGGGCACTGATCCTCGTACTCGGCCTCGCCGGGAGGGGGTACGACCTCCTGGAGTTCGCGGCCAAACTTCTGGTCGCATTGGCCGTGCTCGCGTTCGTCGCCTCGCTATTCGTGGTCCCGACCGACGCCGGTACGGCTGCGACGGGGCTTGTTCCTACCCTCCCGTCCGGCGGTGCGCTGGTCGCGGCGGGCGTCCTCGGCGGCGCGGTCCACATCACGCTGATCACGATGCACTCGTACACGATGCGGGCACGCGGGTGGACGGACCGAGAGTACGGGCTCGCGACGTTCGACGTCGGCGCGTCGATGCTCGTGGCGTTCGGGATCTACAGCGTCGCCATCTTTCTCGTCGCCGCGAGCGTCCTCTCGGATCCGGATCTGACCGCAGTGGGGGCCGCGGAGGCGCTCGGTCCGCTGGTCGGCGAACACGCGCGTCTGCTGTTCCTGCTGGGTCTGGGCGGTGCCGCGGTGTCGACGCTCGGCGGAAACACGGTGGTGCCGCCGTTCCTCGTCGCCGACAAACTCGGCTGGGAGACGACCATCGCCGACACACGCTATCGCCTGTTGCTCGCGGGCTTTGCCGTCGTCTCCGGCGCCGGCGCGTTCATCGGCGGGGAGGTGCTCGGCCAACTCGTGCTCGTGCTCGCGCTGGGTACCGTCGGGACACCGTTCGCGATCGCGATCGTGCTGTACTTGCTGAACAGCGACGCGGTCCCCGAACCCAACTCCCGGCTGGCGAACTTCGGCGGCGTCACGCTGTTTGCCGTTACGGGAACCCTCGCGGCGAACTTCGTACGGGAGGAGGTTTCGACCGGCGTCGATCCGATCTCGGGATTCGTACTCGCGTTCGCCATCGTGCTCGGAATCGCGATCGTCGGACTCCTCGGAAAATACGGACTCGAGACGGTGGGCCGATGACCGACCACGGCGAGCAAACTCGGGACGTTCCGCTTTCGGGATCGACGCTGATCGTCGGCCCCTCCGGCACGGGGAAAACCCGCCTCACAGCCGGGGCGCTTTCCGCATGGATCGAACAGCACGGAACTGAGGGCGTCGCCCTCCTCGAATTTGGGCCGGAGGTCGAACGCGACGGTCGGGTTATCGGCGGTCGACTCGATCGGTTCCTCGAGGTTCCCGAGGGGGTCTGGCACGGCGTCCTCGTCGCACACGCGCCGCGGCTACAGGGGAAAACAGACGACGAGGCGCTACGGCTGGCACGGAACAACGCCGAGCGCGCCAGGAAACTGCTCGACGCTGTACCGTCGAATCCATCTGCGGTGTTCGTCAACGACGCCACAATCCCGTTCCAGCACGACGTGGGGAACCCGAATGAGCTAACTGCCTACTGCGATCGCGCCGAGTGTGCAGTGGTGAACGCCTACGAGGGTGGGGAACTGGGGAGAAACGATCCCGTCACCCGGCACGAGCGGGATTGTCTCTCGACGCTCAAGCGCTGGGCCGATCGGACGATCGAACTCGAATGACGATCGAGTTTTGAGTGAACCGTTTGTGAAGACAGCGCATGGCACGTCGTTCGGAAACCTGCCCGAACTGTGGACACAGCTTCAACTACAACGCGGCGACGGGAACCGGGCCGACCGAGTTCATGGAAGAAGGTCAATGTCCGAACTGCGGACACCACGTGCGGACCCCGCCCGGAACCTGACGTTCACCCGTGGAACCGGTAGAGGGAGGTCACGAACGGGAGTCGGTTCAGCATCCAGATCGCGATCGGGAGGCCGACGATCGTGATCGCAAGCAGGGCCGCGAAATTGGCCCACAGAAAGCTCAGCCACCAGCCGATCAGCACGAAGTAGATCGCCCTGAGGAGAAGCGAGTGCTGTCCCCGGCTCGAGGACTTGTCTGTAAGCGACCGCGGCTCCGCCAGCGTCAGCACCGTCGGGACGAGGTTTATGAGTTTGATCCCGATCGGGATGAGGATCACGGTGGCGTTCAGCGCCCAGGCGACGTTGACGACGATCGGCGTCGTCCACCAGCCGACGAACAGGAACCACAGTGCACGTGTGAGGAGGGAACGTTGGGTCATTGTTGTTAGTACGCCATCGAGCGATAAACCGGTGTCGGAGCCGGGATCTTGATCCGTTCGCGTTCACGGGCCAGGCGTGCCAGGATCGCCAAAAATCATCGGTGAGAATCCGGGGCAGCCATTTAAGGGACGATCGAATCGAGAGTCCGATGGAGGAGACCGGTGCCACCGGAAACAGGACATGACGGCGACGACGTCGTGGTGAGTTGCGAGTTTAGAGATCGGATCGGGCTGTCGGGGTCCGGTAGCATAACCGCCCGGGTCCAGGAGTACTGGAGCTGGATCGCAGTCGCGCTGTTCCTGCTCGTCACCGTGGACATGATCACGACGACGTATGCGGCCTATCAGGTCGGGGTGATCCACGAGGCGAATCCCCTTGTTCGGTGGTCGCTCCTCCAGGGGCCGGTCATCTTTCTGGGGATAAATCTCGCTGCGGTCGTGCTCGTCACCGTGCTGTTCGACAGAGTCGTCGACGTTTTGCGCCGGACACCCGCACCATACGACGGTTATCTCGCGGCCGGAATCGAAGCGTGGCTCGGGGGCCTACTCGCTGCAGGACTGCTCGTGTTCGCGAACAACCTGGCGGTCATCTTCTTCGGACAGAGCCTGTTTTGAGTGCCGTCGCCCCTTGACCGTCGGACGTGAGCTGACTCTGCCCAGTCGACGGTGTTCAGATAAGATGGCTGGCCCGTCCGACCGGTCGGGTGGGACTGAAAGAGGGCTTTCGAGGTCCGCTGAGTCACTGTCTCACTAGTTCCAGCCGTCTCTGAACAGTACCGCCCAGTTCCTCACGAGAACTCGCCCAGGCCGGACTGTTCGTGCTCGAGGGGTTCGATCACGCGCTCGTCGTCGTTTCCGGGATCGTTCACCCGCGTCGAGATTTCGTACGCGTCGAGATCGTCTCCGGGATACGGACGGCACAGTTCCGCGCGGGCTGTCGGGTCCGCCTCGAGCCACTCGGATTCGACCTCGTTCGGCAAGACAACGGGCATCCGATCGTGGATCGGCTCCATCAACTGGTTCGCCTCGGTGGTCAGGATCGTTACTCTCGGCATCGACTCTTCGGTGTTGTCACTCTGGCCCGCGGGGGGTTCCCACAGTCCTGCCATCGCGAATGCGTCGTCCCCGTCCTGATAGATTCGATACGGCCGTTTCGATCCCCCGGCTTTCGACTGCCATTCGTAAAACCCCGACGAGAGAACGAGACAGGGCCGGGACTTCCATGCGTCCCGAAACACACGCTTTTCAGCGACGGTCTCGCTGCGAGCGTTGACGAGCAGATCCCCCCGCCCGGAATCGTCGCTCCAGGGCGGGACGATCCCCCAGCGATAGCGGTCGATCTCGTCGGGGGCCTCGGCCGTGATCACTTCCAGCCCGTCTCCGGGAGCGACGTTGTATCGCGGTTCGTACCCACCGTCGGCGACGAGTTCGGCGTCGAACCGCGCTTCCAGTTGCTCCCGCGGGACGAACAGGGAGTTCCGTCCGCACATGGTGTGTCATTTCTCGAGGAGCACCTTAACATTCGGCTATCGATACCGTTCACGCCGGAGCACCCGTCCTGCTGTCGGCGAGCCACTGGATACAAGACCGGGTCCGCCGTACTGTGGCGGTAGTGACGCCATCACACGTGCTCGTTCCACTTGACGGATCGCCGCTCGCCGACGACGCGCTCGTGTATGCCCTCGATGTGTTCGACTGCAGAATCACCGTTCTGAACATCGTGACGCCGATCGACGCGGAGATGAGCGAAGGCGGTGTTCTGGAACCCGAGACGCCGCGGATCGAGGATGCCCGGGAACGTGCCGAACGACTGATCGAACGCGCCAGAAGGAGGGCCGAAGCCGCCGACCGGTCGGTCGAAACGGCAATCGAAACCGGCGAGCCGGCGGAAACGATCCTCGCGTACGTCGAGGCAGCCGACGTCGATCAGGTTGTGATGGGGAGCCACGGGGGCCCGCGGACCGGCATCGTTCGTCGGCTCCTGGGAACCGTCGCGACAACCGTGACCGGCGAAGCGCCCGTTCCGGTGACTGTCGTTCGCTGACTGCACGGCTGCTTGCCAACTTCCTGACACTCACTGAATCCCCAGGAGCGTCGAGAACAGTCGATAGAGCCCGAATCCGATCCCGATCGACGTTGCCAGCGTGAGCAGCCAAAACGTTATCGTCACTCCGATCTTCTTGCGGGAGACACCGGCAGTCCCGGCAGCCAGTCCGCCGCCGATGACTCCCGAGATGATGATGTTGTTAAAGGAGATCGGAATCCCGAGCGCGATCGCCGCCTGCGCGATGATGAACCCCGGGACGAGCGCCGCGATCGACCGGCGGACGCCCAGCTGGGCGTACTCCCGAGAGGTGGCCTGTAACAGTCTCGGGGCCCCCATCCACGCTCCGGCGAGGATCCCCGTAGCACCGATGGTTAGGAGCACGATCCCTGGAAGGCCGAGCTCGACCCCGTACAGCTCCTCCAGTGGACCTGTCGCCAGTCCCACCTGACTGCCGCCGCTGCTGAACGCGACGATGCCACCGAGGACGAGGAGGAACGACCGGATCCCTCGATCGACGGACGCGGACACCTTCCGTCGGATGAACAGGAATCCAACTGCGGCGAAGGCGACGGTCACGACGACGAGAGCCGGATCGATGCCGATGATGCTCGGACTCCCGACCAGGTGTGAGACGAACTCCGCAACCGACCCCTGGGCGCGGTCGGGGTGTGGAATCACCCCGAGTCGGATGTGGGCGAGAATGGCCGCGACGACCGCCGCCAACAGGGGAACGCCCACGGTTTCGGGAACGTCGTCTCGGCGGAGCAGCGTGGCGGTGGAATACGCGAGCCCGCCCGACACGGGCGGAACGAGCAGCCAGAACGTCCCGATCCGTCGGTACGTGTCGAACGCGGGGGCGCCCCCCAGCGAGAGACCGACGCCCACCATCGCGCCGGTCGTCGCAAACGCCGCCGGGACGGGATACCCCGAATAGACGCCGAACGTCATGAACGACGCTGCGACGAGCAGCCCGGTCGTCGCCGCAAGCGGCGTGATGGTCGTCCCCAGAATGAGGTCTGTACCGACCGTTTCGGAGATACTTCCCCCCTGTGTGACCGCGCCGGCGGCCGCGAGGATCCCGATCAGGAACGCCGCACGCATCGTCGAAACCGCGTTGGCGCCGATCGCCGGCGCGAAGGGAGGGGAGTTACTGTTGGCGCCCAGCGACCACGCCATAAACAGCCCGGTCGCCGTCGCGAGGGCCACGAGCACCCAGAACGCGAGTGTCACGTCCGCCCCCGGAGCCGATCGGGGCCGCCGAATTCACGGACGCCCCTGTCATCGATGATCCGCGACGGGAGTGGATGCTCCCTCGATACTCCGTTCACGAGTAAAGCGTTCGATCGGGAGCGACGAATAGTCTGTGATTCGACCGGGGACGACGAATAGTCTGTGATTCGACCGGGGGGACCGACGACGGATCGGACAGTCACGGCCGGGCGTACACCATCTCCATCGGCAACCCGGCAGGGTCACCAGGACCGTCCGGACCGCTCTGATCGTCCGAATCGACGCCGGACCGATCGCCGGGGAGCGTCCGAAGGTCGCCAGTGAGCGGGCTGGCCGTCACCGCGAGTGCGAACGCGTCGGCGAGATCGTCGAGACCGACCTCGGCACCGAGATCAGTTCCGGCCGCCCGAAGGTGCGACATGACCTCTGGATCGATCGCCTCGAGCCGGTCGACGCGCTCGACGAACGCGGCAGCGGGTTGCCCCGTTTTCGAATATCGAGTTGCCTCCTCGCCGGCGAGCGCCCAGAACGCGACTTCTGGGTGGGCTTCCCGGACGACGCCGACCGCTTCCGGTCGCATCTCCCGAAGGAAGCGATCCACCTGTGCGATCCCGTCGGCGATCCCCCACGTCTGGACCCCGAGGCTGCCGTCGGTGTGCTCCTCCTGAATACGCTTGGCTTCCTCGTAGCTGTCGGCGTGGACTGCCGCCCGGATCGGCGGGGCGAAGACGCTGGAGTGACGATCGGGGGACAGCAGCTTCCTGGCGGCGACGTCACAGGGACGTTTCGCGTTCGAGCGCTCCCGGAGACCGATCGGGACGTCGACGAGGATTGTCTCCGCGTCGACGCCGTACTTCCCGTAGAGGTCTTCGATGTGAGAGTACAGCCCGGAATCGGCGTACCCGTGGTCGTCGTAGGCAACGGCGATCCATCCGTCCGGACAGCCGTCGACTCCGAGATACATACGGGAAGAGACGACGGCACGTCGGTAAAGTGATCCGGGTTCCGGGACGCTCCGAAAGAATTTTCAGCGTCGTTAACTGACCAGTCAGTCAATGGGTCGGGAATCGGCAGCGGACGAGGAGATACTGGAGGCGGTCGACCGCGCCCTGCGGAAACACGGCTACGCCGAATTGACCATGCAGAACATTGCCGACGAGTGTTCGAAGAGCAAGTCGCTTTTGCACTACCACTTCGATACGAAGGAGGATCTGCTGGTGGCGTTCCTCGATGACCTCCTCGACTCCTACGAACAGCGGCTCGAATGTCGGTCGACCGAACCGCCGGGGGAACGACTGATGGAGTTTCTGGCCCGGTTCGTCTTCGCGCCGGGCGACGAGGACCGGGAGGCGTTTCACCTCGCACTGCTGGAAATGCGGTCGCAGGGCGCGTTCAACGAACGTATCCGCGAACGACTTGTCCGGAGCGACCGGCTATTGCGGACTACTGTGATCGACATCCTCGAGGACGGGATCGAGACCGGCGTCTTCGAACCGGTCGATCCCGAACGGACCGCAGCACTGCTGGTCGCGACGCTCGATGGCGCCAGAACTCGACAGATCACTCTCGGCGAGGAGAACGACAGTTACACCCGGACTGTCGTCGAGGAGCTCCTCGACCGGGTCATCGAACCGATCCTCACCCGGGACGCTGATCTCCCCACACTCGAGGAAACGCTCGACGAGCTCGACCGGCAGGCCTGATGTATCGGCTGCCGAACCCCGTCCGGCTGGTTATTCTGTGGATCGGACTCGGGCTGGCGAAGCTCGGGCTGATCGACCGGGAACGGGCGGTGAAGACGACGGCGCTGGCCTGGCCCCGCGTCGTGACCGGTATCGCCCGAATGTCGAAAAACGCCGTCGACGTCGCGATGGTCGGCGTCGCGGTGGGGACGTCGGCGATCGCCGGCGTCGGCTTTGCGAGTCCGTTCTGGGGGTTCGCGTTCGCCGTCGGCGGCGGCGTCGCCGGCGGGACGATCGCGCTGGTTTCCCAGCGATACGGCGCACAGGCGTGGGGCGAACTGGGACGGGCCGTCCGGTCGAGCACGCTGCTTGTCGTCGTCTTGACGGTTCCGCTGTCGGTCGTGTTCTGGACGTATCCCGAACAGTTCATCTCGCTTTTGACCCGCAACGAGGCGGCGATCCGGGAGGGGGCGACGTATCTCAAGATCGTCGGGCTCGGTATCCCCTTTGCGGGGCTGAACCTCGTCGGAAGCCGCGTGCTCGTCGGCTGTGACGACGCCTACACGGCGATGCTGGTGCGTGCCGGCGGGGCGGTGGCGAACATCCTGCTCAACGCGGTGTTCATCTTCGGGTTCGGCATGGGCGTTGCCGGCGCCGCGCTCGGAACGGTGCTTTCCAACGTGGCGATCACGGCGGCGTTCGTCGTGGGGCTGCTTCTCGGTGGATTGCCGGGTCTCGTCCCGTTTCCCGTGCAGATCTCGGCGACCGGCAAGTGGGCCGAGCCGGGGATGATCGGTGATCTCATCGAGATCGGAACCCCGGTCGGACTGCGTAATCTCGTCTGGACAGCCGCCGAATTTCCGATGCTGGGTATTCTCGACATCTTCGGGGAGAACACCGTCGCCGCGTGGGTGATCGCCCGGCGGATCTGGGGCGTGATGAACGCGCCCGGCTGGGGATTCGGGCTCGCGGCGTCCAGCCTGGTCGGCCAGTCGCTCGGGCAGAACGACGAAACCGAAGCCGCCGCCTACGGCCGGGACATCACCCGGTTTTCGGTGGCGACGTACGTGGTGTCTGCGCTGCTCGTCGCCGCATTCGCCGAACAGATCGTGGTGCTTTTCGCCGACGACCCGACGAGCGGCGAGATCCCGATCGCGATCAACCTCGTGTACGCGGCGTGTTTCGCGGTGGTGTTCCAGGGCGTGAAAAGTTCGGCTGCGGGCCTGCTGGACGCCAGCGGCGACACCCGGATAACGTTCCTGAGTCAGCTTCTCGGCATGTTCGGCGTGTCGATCCCGGTCGCCTATCTCGGTGCCGTCGGACTGGTCGTGCCGTCGATCGCGGTTCCGGTCCTGGGGGTGACCACGCCCGGGATCGCCGTGCCCGCGATCGGGCTGTGGGGACTGTATCTGGCGTTCGTCGCCGAGACCGCGGTTCCGGCGGTAATTAACTACTGGCGGTTCCGCACGGACAAATGGCTGAAGATAAGCGAGGAGTACCGGCCCGACGCGGCAGTCGCCGACGACTGACCGGGTCGAACTGTAAGATGCCATCCCCGTAACGCTATTGAGAGTTGGAGATCAAGACTTAAATATGACTACTCGCGAGTTCGGCGACGTCACGCTCGAGAAGATCCGGAAACACGTCTGGGAGATGCCCCGCGAGGGGGAGATGAACGTGCCGGCTCGCGTATACGCCAGCGAGCCCCTGCTCGAGGAGATCAGCGGCGACAAGACCCTCGAACAGCTGCGTAATTCGACTGAACTGCCGGGAATGACCTCCCACGCCGTCTGCCTCCCCGACGGCCACCAGGGGTACGGCTTCCCCGTGGGCGGCGTCGGTGCGATCGACGCCGAACACGGCTGTATATCCCCGGGGGCGATCGGATACGACATCAACTGCGGTGTTCGAATGGTGAAGACGAACCTCACCTACGAG
The DNA here is from genome assembly GCF_031432225.1 of Halalkaliarchaeum sp. AArc-GB. Taxonomy (NCBI): domain Archaea; kingdom Methanobacteriati; phylum Methanobacteriota; class Halobacteria; order Halobacteriales; family Haloferacaceae; genus Halalkaliarchaeum; species Halalkaliarchaeum sp. AArc-GB. The sequence continues at coordinate 42,990 of NZ_JAVKGM010000018.1, forward strand.
GACCTCCAGGGCAAAGAGGAGGAACTCGTCGACGCGCTGTTCGCGAACGTCCCGTCCGGGCTGGGCGGGGGCGGGGTCGTGGAATCGGACGTCGACACCGTAACCGCGGTGCTCGATCGGGGCGTCGACTGGGCGCTGGAGCACGGCTACGCCGTCGAGGAGGATCTCCGCCACTGCGAGGACGAGGGGATGCGCCCCGACGCAGACCCCGGCGCAGTCTCGGCGGAGGCGAAGAACCGCGGGAAAAACCAGATCGGCAGCCTCGGGTCGGGGAATCACTTCCTGGAAGTCCAGCGGGTGACGGACGTCTACCGGGAGGACGTCGCCGACGCCTACGGGCTCACAGAGGATCAGATCGTCGTGTTGATCCACTGTGGCTCCCGCGGGCTCGGTCACCAGGTCTGTACGGACTACCTCCGGAAAATCGAGAAGCGACACGGCGACCTCCTGGCGGAGCTTCCCGACAAGGAGCTTGCGGCCGCACCGGCCGGATCCGAACTCGCAGAGCAGTATTACGGCGCGATGTGTGCAGCGATCAACTTCGCATGGGTGAACCGACAGCTGATCACCCACCAGACTCGCCGGGTCTTCGAGCGCGTCTTCGACGACAGCTGGGAGGATCTCGGAATGGAACTGCTGTACGACGTCGCCCACAACATCGGCAAAAAGGAGGTCCACGAGGTTTCCGTCGACGCGAACGGGACTGCAGTTCCCCACGACTCGCCTGACGCCGTCGACACCGAGCAGCGGGAACTGTACGTTCACCGGAAAGGAGCCACGCGGGCGTTCCCGGCCGGCCGGCCCGAGGTCCCGTCGGCGTATCGCGACGTCGGCCAGCCCGTGATCATCCCCGGCAGCATGGGGGCCGGATCCTACGTCCTTCGGGGTGGAGAACACTCCCTTGAGCTCTCGTTCGGCTCGACGGCCCACGGCGCCGGCCGGTTGATGTCCCGGACCCAGGCGAAACAGGAGTACTGGGGCGGCGACGTTCGGGACGACCTCAGGGAGATGAACCAGATCTACGTGAAGGCACAGTCCGGCGCGACGATCGCCGAGGAGGCGCCCGGCGTCTACAAGGACGTCGACGAGGTGGTTCGCGTGAGCGACGAACTCGGGATCGGCGACAAGGTGGCCCGGACGTATCCGGTCTGTAACATCAAAGGCTGAGGCGGCCGAACCACCAGCGGTTCAGCAGTTTCGAGGCGGATCCCTCGGCCTCAAGTTTGTCGATAGATAGCCGGCACGTCGACGAACCACGAACACGATCCCCGCCCCGGCGACGACGAGACCCCCGGCCGTCCCGAACGCGAGGAGGTAGTCGATCGCGGCGAGATATCCCCCGAGGATACTACCGAACCCGCCGGCGAGCGCCCCGATCGCGGCGTACACGCCGAGCGCTTCCCCGCGGACGGTCATCGGCGCGAGCCGCGTGACCAGCGTCCCCGCAGTAACCGCGATAACTGCCCAGGTAAGCCCGATCACGGCGAAGACGGCGGCAGTGGTGCCCAAACTCGCCGGCGTGGCGCCCAGCAGGAGACCGACGACCGCAACCGACGGGATCGCGACGCCACGGACGAGGAGACCGGCCGCCTGGAACACGCCGACGTCGAACCGGGTCGCGAGCCGTCCGGCGGTTCCGAACGCGACTGCCGCGCCGGCACTCGAGACGAGATACAGCAGGAATATTTCCCCTGACGTGAAGCCGGTGTCTGAAAGGAACGCCGGAAGGGGCGCGAAGAACCCGGAAAACCCGGAAAAGAAGACGAACACGGCACCGAAGTACAGCGCGAGTTCGGGCGTGAATCGGTCGACGAGGCGATCGAACCGGAGCCCACGGAAGTCACTCCGCGCCGGGGTGAACGGGAACGTCACCGTCCGGACGCTGAACCGGTCGGAGCGCCTGAGCGCCCGCCTGATTCGATCCCCCGAGAGTCTGGGAGTGCCGTCCGCCCTTCGGGTGGCGGGATTGACCGGAAACGTTCGAACCCCGACGATCAGGCCGATGCCGGCGCAGATCCCCGTCAGGAGAAAGAACCCGTCGAACACCCACCCTGGAGAGAGGAACCGTTCGGCGGTCCCTGTCCACACCGCACCAAAGAGGAGTCCGAGCGCCCAGCCGACGCCCTGATACTTGTTCAAAATCGCGATCCGAGTGCTCCAGGAGTCGGGCGGAACATCGGAAACCGCAAGGAGTGTGAGAACGGGCGTTGCCGCCGCAAAGGCAAACCAGATCGCCCCGTTGGCCACCACCACCACGGCGATGGAGTCGACCGCCGGCATGAGCAGTAGCATCGCCGCCACGAGTCCGAGAGCGCCCAGCACGAACAGCCGACGCTTGCCGGTTCTGTCCGCGAGCCGTCCGAAAACGAGCGCTCCCGGAACCCCGACGAACGCGGCGATCCCCGCGAGCACGCCGAGCGTGAACGGCGTCCCGCCGAGGGCAACGACGTACAGCGGGATGATCAGCGACGCGCCGCCGAGGGCGACGGAGCCGAGCCCCCACGCGTACAGCCATCCCTTCGCCATGCCCGGTGGCTCTCCGGGCGCCGTGAAAAGGTCACCGCTCGGGGCGGTCGAGAACAGAACTCCTCGGATGGACAGTCAGCCGGAACCGCTTACGGCGTCAACACGAGCTTCCCGAGGAACGTATCCTCCATCACCGCACGCTGCGCCTCGGCGGCCTCCTCGAGGTCGTACGTCCGGGCGACCGACGTTTCGAAGTCGCCGGCGTCGACGAGCGTTGTCAGCCGCGCCAGCGGATCCGCAAGTCGGGGCGTGTTGAACATACTCATGAAGGTCGCCTGCAGATCCTTGCTCCGGGCGGCGGACGACTGCGAGAAGCCGACCGACGGATCGTTCTCGCCGATGCCGACGAGTCGGGCGCCCGTCACGGCGACCTCGGCGTCGAACTGGAGATAGTCGTCCAGCCGATGATCGAGGATAACGTCGACGCCATCCCCGACGGCCGCCTCCCGGACCGCGTCGGCGAGCTCGTCGCGCCCGTAATCGAGGACGACGTCCGCGCCGAGATCGGCGACCCGATCGTGATACTCGGGTGCGGCAGTCGTCACGACGTGTGCGCCCGCGGCGGCGGCGATCTGTACCGCCGCGTGGCCGACGCCGCCCGACCCGCCGTGGATCAGGCACGTCTCGGCCGGTTCGAGACCGGCGTGATCGATCAGCGCGCGCCAGGCGGTGACGCCGGCCACTCCCATTCCGCCCGCCGCCACGAGATCCGCACCCTCGGGCAGAACCGCGAGTTGGCTCTCGGGTACTGCGACGTATTCGGCGTACCCCCCGTATCGATCGTTGCCAAGGCCCGTCGCGACCACCGGGTCACCCTCCTGAACGGAGTCGACGTATTCGGACGTCTCGGCGACCGTGCCCGCGACGTCGACGCCCGGGATCATCGGCAGCGTGAACGGCTCGTACGATCCCTCCCTGAAGTAGGTGTCGACCGGGTTCACTCCGGCCCCCGCGACCTCGATTACGACGCTGTGACCCGTCGCCTCCGGGCGTTCGGTTTCGTCTACCTGCAGTACATCCGGCCCACCGTGTTCGTGAAAGCGAACTGCGCGCATGCCAGACGAGTCGGCCTCGGGAACCATAAACCCGCCCCCGGACAGTTGGTATCGGAACTTATTCGAGGACACCTTTTTTAAGCGAGCGGGCGACTCGGCGCACGTGAAACGATCGCTCGGATATCTCGCGGTTCTTTCGGCAGTCCTCCTCGGCGCGGGTGCAGGGGTCGTGAGACGGACCGAGCCGCTACAGCGATCACTCTTCGACGTGCCGGCGAACGTAATAGCGGTTCAGCTACTTTCAGTCGCCGCGGTCGTCGTCGGGATCGTCGGCATCTACGTCCTCGTGACTCAGTTCCTCGTCGGTCGAGTCGGCGACAAACGCCGCCGACACAACCTCCGGAACCTGCTCCGGTTCGTCTTCGGGCTTGCTGCGCTCGTAGCCGTGTTCGCGGTGCTCACCCGGCAGTGGGCCGGCCTGCTCGTCTCGCTTGGCGTTGTCGGGTTCGCGATCACGTTCGCACTCCAGCAACCTCTCTTTTCGCTCATCGGCTGGATCTACATTATGGTCAAACGTCCCTACGGCGTCGGTGACCGGGTCGCAATCGAGGGCTCGAAGGGTGATGTGGTCGACGTCGACTTCTTCGTCACCACGTTGTGGGAGATCAACGGAGAGATCGTCTCGAGCCACCAGCCGTCCGGCCGGGTCGTCACACTGCCGAACTCGGTCGTTCTCTCCTCGCACGTCCACAACTATTCGTATCAGGACTTCCCACACATCTGGAACGAACTGTCCGTCCAGGTCGCCTACGAAACCGATTTGGCGTTCGCCCGCCAGCTGATGGTCGAAGAGGCCGACGATTACCTCGGAGCGGAGATGGAACGGGCGATCGAGCGGTACCGCGTGCGGCTCGCCGAGACGCCCGTCGAACTGGAGGTCCGCAGCCGCCCCTCGGTGAACATCACTCAAAAGGAGTCCTGGGTAGAGCTCAGGCTCCGTTATCTCGTTCATCCCCGACGCGGGCAAACGGTGCGAAACGAGCTGTACGAGCGAATACTCGACCGGATGAACGACAACCCGGACCGCGTCGCGTTTCCGGTCAGTCGGAGCCGGTGATTGTCGACTGACCGACCGTCTCGGTGCCGATAGCCGTGGACGGAGAAGCCAAGAGCCATCTGTCCCGGGGTTCTATTTCACCCATGGCACGATCCGACGCCGACTCGAGCCGCGAGTCACCCCAGGGATCCGACCGGGGACGCCACGCGGCTCTGGCGATCGTTTGCCTCGCAGTCGGCGTCGGTCTCATGGCGAACCCGCTTTACTTACCGGTCGCCGTGGGTCAGCCGACAGCCGAGTACGTCCACACGGTCCAGCCGGCCGACGCCTCCACGCCGGACTACGGAACAGAGCCGATCGCGTACGAACAGCTGCCGCCCGACGCCCAGGAGCTGTTCGAACAGACCCGCGAGAGCCGCGAGTTCTCTGTCGCCGATCCCGACGACCGGATCGACCGGTTCGCATATCCTGACGATCCCTCGCCGAATGACGGGTTCTATCTGATCGAATACGACGGAGAAACGTACGAACTGTGGACCCGAACGATCGAATCTGATGGAGCTGTCGTGTTGCTGCAACGGCTCGTCGTTCAACCCGCCGCGTTCCTCCTGGGCTTTTTCGCGGTCTTCGCCGGCGGACTACTGGCGCGTCGCGCCGCTTCGTGAGTCGTCGTACTTAAACATCCGGTAAATAGGGGGTAGTCCACTTTCCCGAGGAGGCCAATTCTCGAACAATGAGTTCACCCCACCGCCGAGACGCCGGTTCCGGTAGCCACCCACACGCGGATCGCTCCTCCGATTCCGGTAGCCACCCACACGCGGATCGCTCCTCCGATTCCGGTAGCCACCCACACGCGAACAGGGCTGCAGACTCCGGAGGCCATCCCGGCGCCCGGGACTACAGCGAGTCCCCGCTCGTGGTCACCTGGGAGGTGTCCCAGGCGTGTGATCTCACGTGTGACCACTGTCGCGCGGAGGCGAACACGGACCGGGACTCCGGAGAGCTTTCCACCGAGGAGGGGATCGAACTGTTCGAGCAGGTCGCGGAGTTCTCGACGCAGCCGTTCATGGTTCTCTCCGGCGGCGATCCGCTCAAACGGCCCGACATCTTCGAGCTGCTCGAGGGTGCGGTCGAGGCCGGCGTGACACCGTCGATAACGCCGGCGACGACGCCGCTTTTGGATCGGGAGACGATCGAGCGGTTCGCCGACATCGGGATCGGACGCATGGCGCTGAGTCTCGACGGGGCGACCGCAGAGAGCCACGACGCATTCAGAGGCGAGGAGGGAACTTTCGAGACGGCGATCCGGGCGGCAGAACACGCCCGTGATCTGGGTGTGTCGATCCAGTTCAACACTACCGTCACCGCCTCGACCGTGGACGAGCTCCCCGAGATCGCGGACCTCGTCGAGGAGTACGACGCCGCGATGTGGGAGGTGTTCTTCCTGATTCCCGTTGGACGGGGAGAAGAGCTCGAACAGTTATCCCCCGAGCGCGCCCGGGAGGTCATGGAGTGGCTCTATCGCCGGGGACAGGATGCGCCGTTCCGGCTCATCACCGTCGAAGCGCCGTTCTACCGTCGGGTCGCCCGGGAACTTCAGGAACGGGAGGGCGTCCGTGGCGGTCCGGTCGGCTCCACCGGTGCCGGCAACGGCTTCGTGTTCGTGAGCCACACCGGGGAAGTGTATCCGTCGGGGTTCATGCCGCTGTCTGCCGGGAACGTTCGGGACACCCCGCTGCCGGAGATCTATCAGGAGTCCCCGACCCTGCAGAAGCTCCGGGACCGAAACTCCTTCAACGGTCCCTGCGGCGACTGCGTCGTCACCGAGGAGTGTGGCGGCTCTCGCTCCCGGGCGTACGCCGCCACCGGTGATCCGATCGGGAGCGACCCGTTGTGTCCGTGGGCGATCGCCGACGACTGACGGACGTCAGTCTCCAGGGAGTTCGATGCCTAAAAGGCCGTTCGGCGTGTGTCGAAGCGGTTATTGGCTCGACGCCGGTAGGCCGACACAGATGGGTACGTCACCGATTTCACTGTTGTCGGGCGCCAGATCCGAGGTGGGCCGATGACCGTCGGCGTCGTCGGTGCGGGCGTCTCCGGACTCTCGGTCGTCCGCGAGTTGTCGAACCGCGGCGTCGACGTGGTCGGATTCGAGGCGCGCGAAGAGCCAGGCGGCATCATGCGGAGCCGGCAGGTCGACGGACACGTCTTGGAGCTCGGTCCCCAGCGGCTCCGTCTTTCCGGACAGATCTCCGGGATGGTCGACGAGTTGGGTCTGCGCGAGGAACTCCGTATCGGCGACGACGACCAGCCGATGTACGTCTACCTCGACGGCGAGTTGAAGGTCGTCCCACTGTCCGTCCGCGAGGCGTTCACGACTGATCTGCTCTCGCTCGGAGGCAAGCTTCGGATCCTGAAAGAGCCGCTCACCGGACCGCCCAGAGACGGTGAAACCGTCGAGGCCTTCCTCGCGCGGAAGTTCGGTCCGCAGGCCGCCCGTCGATATCTCGGGCCACTGTACAGCGGACTTTACGGGACGGATCCCGACGAGATGCTGATGGAATACTCGCTCGGGAAAGCGATTCGGGGCGCCGGGATCGAGGGAAGCATCTTGCTGTGGCTGATTCGAAAACTGATCGACGGACGGGAGGTCCCGGAAATCTGTACGTTCGAGGACGGTCTGGGTACGCTTTCGGACGCGTTGTACGAGGCGAACGCCGACGCGATCCGGCTCGGGACCGCGGTGACGGGGATCAGGCGTGACGGCGACGGGTTCGAGATCGTAACCGAGGACGGGGTCACGCCCGTCGAGCAAGTGGTGATCACGACGCAGGCGAACGCTGCAGCCGAGGTGCTGTCGAATCTCGACGAGGAGACCGCCGACACGCTGAGACGGTTCAACTACAACCCGATCGCGATGGTGTATCTGGAGTCGTCGTTCGACCGACCCGGCATCGGGACGCTGGTTCCGTGGTACGAGTCCTCGAAGATCAGCGGCATGACCTGGAACTCGAGTTTCCTCGACCGGGACCGGCTGTTCACCTGCTACGTCGATCCGGGCAGCTATCCCGGACTGCTCGAGGTGTCGGACGGAACGCTCGGCGCGGAAATCGCCCGGGAGTTCGAAGCGGTGGTCGGCACGCCGGCGACGCCGATCGACGTCCACCTGATCGAACCAGGAATGCCCGCTTACGACCGGTCCTTCAAAGCGCTCGACGAGTTGAACCCCCCGGAGGGAATCCACTTCTGTACGGCGTTTACGGAACGGCCGGGGATCCCCGGCCGGCTCCGACACGCCGCCCGGATCGCCGAGCATATTGCAGAGGAGAGACCGGAATCCGGAACGTGAACCGGGTCGAGAGCGGCAAAACAGCGACACCGAACGGTCGGCCTCCGACGACACTCTTATAGGACATCCCTCGAACCGTTAGATATGGAACTCTCCCAGTTCGAACACGACGCGTGGCAGACGGCCGGAGCGATGGTAGTGAGCTACGCCATCATTCTCGTGGCGATTTTCGTCGTCCTGTTCCTCGTGCCGTACGGCATTTTCGCGCTGTTTTGAGCGACGGTACGGAACTCCTTCCGGACGGTACGGTCACCATAACTACCCTGTGGAACGACCTCCGGAAGGTATGATCGAGGTTATTTCTCGGACAGTCGCGTCGATAGCGAAGCCGGAGTACACTGGCGAGAACCGATGTCTGCCGTGCACTGGTGTCAATCTCGTGATCGCGGGGGGCCTTGCGATCGCCGCTGGTGTGTTCCAGCCGGTGCTGGGCGTGGCGGTTCTCGTTGTTTCCCTGGGGGCGATCTATCTACGTGGGTACCTCGTTCCCGGGACGCCAGCACTCACGAAGCGATACCTTCCGGCTCGCGTGCTCCGGTGGTTCGGCAAAGAGACCGCTCGGCCGGTCGTGACGGGTGACTCGATCGACATCGGAGAGACGTTGCTCTCTGCGGGCGTGCTCGTCGAAGACCCCGACACGGAGGATTTCGTCGTCGAGCCCGCGTTCGCCGCCGAGTGGATAGATCGGGCCCGACAGTATTCCGACGCCGACACCGACGAGGCGCTGCTTGCCGACTTCCTGAAGGTCGAGGAGACCGATCCATCGCGGCGTGAACTCGGCTTCGAGTGGCGCGGACTCGCGTTCGTCGCCCACCTGGGGAACGAACGGATCGGACGCTGGGAGTCCAGATCCGCGTTCGTCGCGGACATGGCTGCGGCCGACGCTCTCGCCCGGCGGTGGGAGGGCTGGACCGCAGTTCCGGTCGCACACCGGGGCGAACTGCTCGGCGGACTGCGACTGTTCCTGGAAACGTGTCCGAGATGTGACGACGTCGTGTCGCTGGATCAGCGGGTGGTCGAATCCTGCTGTCGCAGCTACGACGTCGTCGCGGCGACCTGCGATGGGTGTGGCGATCGGCTCTTCGAAGCCGACGTCCCGCCGGCAGTCGCCGAGGCGAGTCGGCCCGCCAACTGATCTGTCTCCTCGCAGTGATCTCACCCGACTTCTCCGTCCGGGAGCGGAACGTTAATGGGGACGGTATGCTGATACGTGCGTAATGATTCCCCTGCAGTTCGTGGACAGCATCCTGCTGGAGTACCACATCGGGCAGGTCCTTCTTCTGGTGTTCGGACTGGCGGTCCTCGGAAGCCTGCCGCTGGGTTCGAGAAAAGTACTCGCGTTGAACGTCACGGCGTTCGGGCTGGTATTCGCGCTGACCCCCCAGAGCCTGGTGCCGCTGTGGTACATGTTCTTCGGACTGGTGTTGCTGCTCGTGGGGCCCGTTCTGTGGTACACCGCGGAGGACTGATTCCCCCGACAGCCCGCGGACGCGGTCTCCGACTGCGTCGTTCGCTACATTTTTCCCCGGCGTTGTGGAACGGGTTGCTATGATCGCGGTCCGGGCGCCGGCGACAAGTGCGAACCTCGGGAGCGGCTTCGACGTCTTCGGGGTGGCGTTGTCGCATCCTGCCGACGTCGTGGCGGTCGAACGCGCCGAGGAAACGACGATCGAAGTGACCGGCACGGGGGCCCAGTACATTCCCGAAGACCCGGAATCGAACGTCGTCGGTGCCGTCGCGGAGGCGCTTTCCGCGCCAGCACACATCCGCATCGACAAGGGGGTCCGTCCGGCGTCCGGACTCGGATCCTCGGCGGCCTCGGCCGCCGGCGCGGCGCTGGCGCTCGACCGGCTGTACGACCGTGGGAACAGCCTGGAAGAGTTGGTACCGATCGCCGCAAAGGGCGAGGCAGTAGTCTCGGGCACCGCACATACGGACAACGTCGCCCCGTCGCTGCTCGGCGGATTCACGGTTTCCTCGAGCGACGGGATCCGATCGGTTGACGCGTCGATTCCACTGGTAGCGTGTCTCCCAGACGTCGCAGTGTCGACCCGTGACGCCCGGCGCGTCGTGCCCGAGACCGTCGACATCGAGTCGCTCGTCGGCACGGTCGGACGGGCATCGACGCTCACGGTCGGGATGTGTCGGTCCGATCCGGAACTCGTCGGCGAAGGGATGGTCGACACAGTCGTGACGCCGGCCCGAGCCGAACTCATCACGGGCTACGCCGCCGTCAAAGACGCCGCCCTGAACGCCGGCGCGACCGGTGTCACTGTAAGCGGAGCCGGTCCAGCAGTGCTCGCCTGCTGTCGGAAACCCGATCGACGATCCGTCGCCGGGGCGATGGTTGACGCGTTCGTCGAGGAAGGGGTGGACGCGCGGGCGTATCAGACCGAGATCGGTCCCGGTGCGACGGTGCTGGATCGCTGACTGGCGTTGCTTTCCGCTCAGACGCCGCGGTTCTGGAGGCGTTCGTCCTCGGGGAGGTCGGCGGTGGACTCGCCGCGCATACCGCTGCCGACGTCAGTGGCAATCTCGGCGAGCGTTTCCGGATCGTCCCAGTTGTTGACCGCCTCGACGATCGCGGTGCCCATCTTTTCGGGATGTTCGGCGCCGAAGATCCCGGAGCCGACGAAGATCCCATCACAGCCGTGGTGCATCATAAGCGCCGCGTCGGCGGGCGTAGCGATTCCGCCGGCCGCGAAGTTGACCACCGGAAGTCGACCCATTTCGGCGGTTTCGTGAACCAGCTCCCGGGGTGCGCCGTGTTCGCGGGCCCACGCATCCCGTTCCTCGTGGTTCAGTCCAGTGAGCGTGCGGATCTGTTCTTTGATCGTGCGCTGGTGTTTGACTGCCTGGTTGACGTCGCCGGTTCCGGCTTCGCCTTTGGTGCGGATCATCGCGGCGCCCTCGTTGATGCGGCGCAGTGCCTCCGGCAGATCGCGTGCGCCACAGACGAACGGGGCGGTGAACTCGCGTTTGTCGATGTGGTGGGCGTCGTCGGCGGGGGTGAGTACCTCGGATTCGTCGACCATGTCGACGCCGAGTGTTTCGAGAATCTCGGCCTCCTTTCGGTGGCCGATCCGGGACTTCCCCATCACCGGGATGGAAACCTCATCGATGATCTCGACGACGTTCGCCGGGTCGGGCATCCGGGCGACGCCGCCTCGTTTTCGGATGTCGGCCGGAACCGCTTCGAGGGCCATCACCGCGACGGCGCCGGCGTCCTCGGCGATGCGCGCCTGCTCGCGGTCGACGACGTCCATGATCACGCCACCCTTTTGCATGCGAGCGAACCCGCGTTTGATGAGTTCCGTCCCGTGCTCGAGCTCCTCGAGATCCGTTGCCTCCGACATGGTACGCCGTAGCGGAAGGAGCTATTTAACGCGTGTCTTTTCAGCTCCAGATTGTCCCGTATCCAGCGTCGAGAATGACGTGAATTTCGAGTCCAAGCCTCCTCTTCAGAGTAGTTGCTGAAGTTCTCGCGTAAAACTCGTTCGCTGCAGTGCTCCGACGGGGATTTGAACCCCGGTCATTGCCTCGAGAGGGCACGCCTCGCTCACGAACGGAAATCGCCAGCAAGCACGGCCAATCCCGGTTTTTCTCGTCTATATTGGCTTAGACACCGTGGCTATTGCCTATATTTCGGGCCTTCCTACATAAATTCCCGGAACGATGCCCAACAGGCAAATTACATTCGATGTACGAATTTGGTATTTAAAGAGATCGCGGAAATTGCCGAAATATAAGCTACCAGTCACTTCTATCATTCCATTTTTAGATCTCTCCCTCCGATTAAGGGTCCTTTTGAGATAATGTGTCAAAATGAGACTATTGCTCCCACCGAGGACGTGGAGAGCCAGGTAATTCGTCGGTTCGTTCCAGCAGTTCATCTTCGGTCAGCCACGGATAACACCGGTCCTGTAACTCGAAGAGTCGGAAATCATTCAAATGGACCCAACTATAGGAGGGAACCTCTGGATCATGATCGGCAAGCCACTCTGTGAGTTCAGTAACGGTCACATCGATTCCAGCGGAAGACGCCCGATCAACAAGTGCCGCTAACTCGGATTGTTTCGTCTCTTTGCCCGCTCCAGTTGCGGTCTCAATCTGGGCTGCCGCAGCGAACACGTCTTCTTTGTCCTGCAGGTTGGACTCGGTTTCCCACTGGTAGCCTCGCGGGAGCACATACGCTTTCTCGAAGTACTCAGTCTCGGAGATCTTTCCAAGTTCGTTAATCTCACCACCTGCATCCTGTTCGATGACGCTCGCGATATAGTCAGCGAGCGCTGCTGTGAGGTGGAACTTCACGCGAAATTCGGGGAGTCGTGGAATCTCAATATCGTCGAGGTCACCGATCACAAACGCATAGGTTCCATACCGTCGATTGAGGCGGTCGCTCACCGAGCGAACACGGCGGATATACGGTGATCGATAACTACCCAAGACGAGATACGCAGTCTGATCCCGTTCGTAGATAGCCGGAAGTTCCTCTTGCGCCCACGAGAGAATGTCCATCGCCTCTGTCGGATTGATATCGGTATCGCGGAGTGCGTGACGGACAGCTTGCATAATCTGTCCAGCGTTTGGCGGCACAGACGGCGTCGACATATAGCACCCCACAATTGGCTCAGTAATACATCTTCTGATTAACTTAGTTATTCAAGATTATTATTGACTCAGTTGTCCCGAACCGTTATATGCCGAGCCATGCTATACTTCGGTATGAGCCACACGGCGGGCGACACCTTCGACGATCCATTCGCCGAACAGCGCGAAATGCGGGAGTTGCTCTCCCAGGAGACTCGCCATCTGATCGTCCAGTGTTTGCTGGGCCATCCCCACCATCTCGCGTCGCTGGCTGAACTCGCCTACATGATCCAGAAAAACGAAGGAGCGATCCTCGATCAACTCGAGACGCTCCAGGAGGCTGGTATGCTGGACGTCTACGTCCATGAGCCGAACAAATCGACCCGTGATCTGCCGTCTCGATTTTGGGGCCCGACCGAACGTGGCGTCGAAGTACTGTACGAACACAACTTCCTTCGTGGTGTCCCGGTTGCCCGGGCAGTCTACGAAGAGACGAACAAATCAGAGAAGGTTCGCCGCCACGAAACGGCTCCGCGACCATCGCTTCCCGATGCCGTCCAAGAGGCGCTCCACTTCGAGGAACCAGCGCCCGAAGAGGTAGAATAGCCCCCACACCGCCGTAGAGTCTGGAGTGCTGCTCCAACCTTACCAATCGATTCGAAGAAAGGAATCTAATTCTTGGTAAGGTAGACGCTTCGTTGGAGGTGACGTCACAGGCTACGCACTTCCTCGTCAGGCCCGCATATCCTGTTGACACCTGTTGGTTTTTCCACCTGCGTACGTAGCTCTCGACTAATGGTCGAGTGCCGCTATTGCGAGCAAGCCTTTGAGGAGGAGTCTGCAATCCGTGAGCATCTCTACGAGAGCCACGAACGTGACGAACTCAGCCGGATTGACCAGAAGCGAGTCGATCAATACGTCGAGGAACACGGCTTGGACGAGGGTAGCAGAGAGGAAAATCAGATAGCCGATCAATCCATCAACCGTGAGCAACGAACAGTTGATCCACCAGACGGTACCTATCCTGCTGATGCGTGGGAACTCAGTGATGTCGAAGCACTCTCGACGGACGAAATCGTCGCGAAACTCGCGAACCACGGCATCGAAACGAACGAGACGGCGTTTCGGAATCGAGTTGAAGACTGCAATTCGGCGACAGCACTCTCAGAGCAGTGGGAAGCCGAATACGAGGTCGATGCTACGGGCTACGATCAGGATTTTATCTGGATGACGGCACAAGAACTCTGGGAGCGCTGGACGACAGATGTTCCGAACAAAGAACGGATTTACGACTTCGTGCAGAAGGGACGCGATCTCCGAGAGAAGGGGAAATATGCTGAGGCCTGCGATCAGTGGCTAACTGCCTGGGAGTATATCCTCGCCGTCATACCCGACGATATTACGACCATCGAAGAGGCAGACCGAACATTACCGACGTTTCTCTCGCTCGAAGCGTTCATTCGATCGCTCGACAGCGATCTTGCCACCGTCGCTGAGGACGATCCGGCGTATCACGAGCACCGACTCAAGTTCTGTCGGGAGGTCTGCGAGCAGTTCCCCGACGCTGACGATGAATTTCTCCTTGATTTCCACCACTTCATCGCCGATTCGCTTGCGGAACTGGACAGAACCGCTGACAGCAGGGCCGAGTTCAAGGCGCTCATCGAGGAGTATCCCGAGGATCCTTGGGCGTATAAGAAACTCGCAGACAGCTACTGGCTTGACGACTCGGATGACCTGACGATCGAAGAAATAGAGCGAACTGCAGAACTATATCAGGCAGCGCTCAAGGCTGATACCCCGCTCGAAGGAGCGTCAATAGTGGCTGATCGTCTTGATGAAGTCGAGAATCGACTCGCTGACACGGGAGCGTCCGACGAGAGGGAGAGTTGAAAGATTATGGAGCTTCGATACTACGCCGACACGCCGAACTCAGAAGATCACGAACAGATCATCGATCTCCTCTACACCATCTCCGACAAGTACGGCGTCACAGTCGAGATCGAGCGAGTAAATAACCGGTTCGGCTCGATCCAGGTGTTTCCGGGAGAGGTCCGTGACAGCTCGCCAGAAGATGTCTACGACCGATATTTCCATTACAACCGAACGCTCGGCTCGAACATCGACGAATCACCGTCACAGGCGTTCAAACCGGGCGGTCGACACGTCGACATCGACGGATACGTTGGCATCATCGACGATGGACTCGTCTGGGCGACAACCCATCGCGGTGATCCAATCGGCTACGGCCCGGACATTAACGCTACGGACACCACACTTGGATTTCTTGATCAGGTCGCTAACGAGGGACCAGAAGCAATCGAAGAGAAGTACATGGACGAGGCGGAACGCGAGCGGACCGTCCTCGAGCAGTTCCTTACAGCAGATGTCGTCGACGGTACCGTTCGTCGGGATGTAACCGTCGGCGAATCGCTGCTACCTGACTCCCCTGCCCATGAAGTGGACAGCTCCGTTGGCGAGCTGATCACCTGGACGGTCGATGCCGTCATCGAAACCGACGAAAGCGACTGGATCATTCAAACAGCGAAGACCTTTGAAGCGTCGGCGTTCGACACCGCTCTCGGTCAGATCCTCGTTCGTGAGCGTCTCTATCGTCTCGATACGGGCGATGATACAGACACGACGCTTGCGATCGTATTCAATACGGTTCCTTGGGAACTGGATATTGACGCTGTTCCAGCTACAGTAGACCAGGTGACTGCGAGAGCAGACGGACCAAATGTCCACGTGTTCGTCGGTAGCGATGGGGAGTTCAAGCAAGTTACCGAGTGACTCAAAACCCGGCCTTTTCGAGTTCGTCAAGGAATGCTGGCCGATTCGAATGCTTCTCTTTGAGGAACTCGACGAACTCCTCAAACCGGCTCTCGGAAACCAACTCTTGCATCGTCTCTAAGTGGTCTGTGATTTCCCGGTAGTGGCGACGTCCAGTATCACCGGCAGCAAACGGTATCAACTGTTCTCGATACATCTCGAAATACTCGATCGGAGTGTTGAACTCAACGCGCAAATTCACCACGCACAGGTACAGAACGGAGTACACCACCATTGATTTCTGCTCGCTGTGAGTGTCGCAGCGTACCACCCACGTCTCTTATCCGTCTTCAGGCCTTCTAGTTGATGATGGTAGAAACTCACCCCACATCCTCCCGAACAACGCTGTACGTATGTCAAGAGTGTGGAGACGGTGTCAAAGCGTCCGAGAACATGAGTCGATGCCCCGAGTGTGGCGGAGTCCTGCAAAACACCACTGTCCCTCACGACTGAAGAGAAATAGATGATTATGAGTTCAAAACAGGAGCTGCCGGCAGATTGGGTGGTGGAATCAGAGCAGACAACCTACGATAGCATGATGGACCGAGAGTATACGACGGTCATCTACCGCCAGGCAGATACCGGGATGACCGTGCGTATTAACGAAGTCTTGGAAGCGAGAGCGAATGCCTGGGGGTACTACGTTCACCATTCAGGACAGAACGGGGATCTTGGAATCGATGAAGACCTCGATGCAGCGAAACAAACAGCACTCACGTTTATGAACAAGTCCACAACCGCCTGATCAACGCGTAAGACGTCGCCTACCGACAGATGAAGCCATTACTGGTTACCCAATTTCCAGATTCATATCTACTGAGCTGGAGAATAGTCTCTTCCAGACATGTTTCGGTCGGCCTGATAGATACATCACACGAATGCAGCAGCGAGATATCTCACAGAGGACCCAAAGTTGAAATCGAAGCTGATTCGTCGTGGACGGGGTGTTCGAAAGGTTCTATGATCTTTCCGCTTGGCCGATGTGACGGTCGGGCTCCGAGGGGAGGAGAATCGTTTACAGATCGTCAGATTAGACGACCATTTTAACGGCTCTGGCCCCAATGGTTCGGTATGGAACTGCTCGTTGCTGTTGACGGATCCGAGGAGAGCAATCGGGCGCTTTCGTACGCCACGAATATTGCTAACGCGACCGACGGATCAATCACATTGATCCACGCGATTGAACCGGATATCTATGATACTGGCGGTGGAGAGCCGGTCTCCGAATCTGACCGTCGGGACAGGCTGATCATCGATAGCTTTGACGCCGCGGAGGTGGAAGGTCAAGAGATCTTGGACGAGGCGATCGAGTTTGCCGCGGAACGAGGACTAACCGTATCGGGCGAATTACGCTACGGCCAACCAGCGAGGATTATAACGGATTACGCTGAGGAGGGAGCGTTCGAGACGCTCTACGTCGGTCACCGAGGGCGGTCGGAACGAACCATCGAGTTCTTGGGTAGCGTGGCGCGAGACGTCGTCGAGCATGCTACCGTTCCGGTCACCGTTGTCCGGTAACGACACCAACGAAATCGGAGTTGCCTGGCCTTACAAAATATATCCGCTGATGGCTCAGTAAAAAGGTTGATATCACGGTGGGATAGCAGTATCAAACACTCTACTGCCGAATTACAGGAGGTGAATTCCGATTCCACCCCTTCTTACGGTGCCCTTGCCCTCTCTATCTCGCAGTCGATTTCGACCAACTCCTGATCCGTGATCGAATCTGCCCACTGGAATTGAGTTCGAGCTTACGGCTCCTCACCCCGGCGGTGGGACAGTCATAACCGTATGGCGGCCCTCTAACAAGAGAGAATCAAGATGGACATCACCGAGATCGTTTCCACGTCGTTCACCGAATTCGACGTTGGGACACCTCTCTCTAAAGTTGCAGGAGCGTTCGAGAACCAGGAATTAGATGCTGTTGTCGTTACGGACGGAGACGAGTATCGCGGCATCGTCAGCCGTAGACAGCTGGCATCCTCGTCCAATCAGCCTTCGAAGAAGGTCGGAACCCAGGCGCAACACGTCCCGGTCGTTGAACGCACCGAGGACGTCCGCGAGGTCGCACGGCTCATGATCGGGAGCGACGCCAAGACACTTCCCGTGCTTGACGACGACCGCGTCCACGGCGTCGTAACCGCAGATGCCATCCTCGTGGCTGTCCGCCCGTTCCTCGACGCGGCGACCGTCGACGAGGCGTACTCGGCCGAGTTGGTCAGCGTGCCCCCTGAGACTGGTATCGGGAAAGCACTCAACACGCTACGGGAATCGGGCATCGCTCATCTCCCGGTCGTCGGGGACGACGAAGTAGTGGGGATGCTAAGTCTCTACGACGTCATCGAGTTCACGACACGAGGAGGGAGTCAGAGTCAGGGAGGTTCATCCGGCAACTTCGGCGGCGGTGGGGGCGGTGGGAAAGCCGCCGGTGGGAGCCACGGGGGCTTCGGCGCGCGCGAGGGAGATTCCGATCGGATGCTCGATCTGCCGGTCCAGAACCTGATGTCCGATGTGGTCGTAACCATCGGGCGAGATGCAACGCTCGACGAGGTGGTCGAGACGATGTTCGAGTGGGAAATCTCCTCGCTCGTCGTCACTGACAGCGAGACGGACAAGCCCATCGGCATCGTTACGACGACAGACGTCATTAAGGCGCTCACCTGGGAGCGGGACAACGGACGTCACCCCGTGCAAGTATTCGGTATCGACTTGCTCGATGGTATGGACTACGACGGTGTCTCGGCATTGATCGAGAACGTGACCTCGAAGTACGGCGAGATGCAGGTGATCAAGGCCAGCATCGAACTGCAAGAGCACAAGGAACAGAGGCGGGGCGTGCCGCTCGTGCTAGCACGGATCCGGCTGGTCACCGATCGGGGCTACTTCACCGCCGACGGCGAAGGCTACGGCGCTACACACGCGATCCGCCTCGCCGCGAACGCCGTCGAACGACAACTTCTGAAGGGGAAGACGTACGGCAAATCGATGAAGCAATCCGAAGTCGAGGAGCAGGAGAAGCTCTACGGCTGGTGGCTCGGTGGATGACGGTATTAGGCACACTTACCGCACAACGTGAGTCGAGACGACAGGGTGACGGCCAACGTACGTCGATTGCTTTCTGAAATTTACTTTACTACCAGCTCCTACCTTTCTCTCGGACTGGTAAGGCTCACCCTGCACGAGTGGGTTCAAGTAGGACCTTGGCGAACTCGGATTAGACAAATTCTAAGATAGGTGATATATGTTTGAAACTGGAGCTACTCATCCTCGATCACACCCGTCTGTCACTTGTGGACGTCGTACGGCTCGACCAGCGTCAGGATATCCCGTTCCAGTTCACCGCCAACAAACTGGACGTGTCCCGTCTCAGCCTCGTAGTCGATTATCCGGGCCTCCTCCAGTTTTGGAAGATGGGTATGGCGAAGTGCGATCCGGACACGCTGTCGTTGTTCGTCGGACGCCCGTTCGTCTTCGTCTCGAACCCGGTCTGCAACGCGATCTACGAGTACATCGTATGCCAGTGTCTTCTCGGAGGCATTGGTCACTGCGTTGAGGATGGCGCGTCGGTGTTCGTTCGCTACTACCGACAGAATCGTATCGGGGGAGATCGCTCTCTCACGCTCCGAAGAACCGGAACCCGCATCAATTGACTGGATATCATGTGCCCCCAGCTCTTGATTTTCATCCATACTCACATAGCATGGGCCCAACTGCCTGGTTCTGTCCCATGGTGTGTAAAGGTAACAGTCAGTCTACTTCCGCAACTGGCTCAGAGGTGAGAAGTGCGTGCCTCCCGAACTCACCGATGGCGCGACGCAGTCGCTCCGTCACAGCCTGATCAGATATACCAAGCTCGTCAGCTAACTCCGCGGTCGTGCAGCCCCGTGGAATATCATAGTATCCCCTTCGAACCGCAAGCGTGAGCGCTTCTCGTTGTGGCTCACTCAAACCGTACCACGGACCGGCCTCGGGGTCGGTCGGATTGTATATACGAGTTAGTTCCAGGGAGATGTGTGCGTCCTCACAACAGTCCTGGCACTGAGTTAATGCTTCGCGGTCAGAAAACCGCATCTCGAAATTCCAGCCTTCCGGTGATCCAGTCGCACCCAGTATGTGCCCGTCGTGTTCCAAGATGCACTGAAAAAGGTGGTCCTGGCTCGCATCCCAGTCGATCCTGATTAGCGTCCTGTCGTCGAAGACGTCCACCTCCGTGACGCTGTTGACAGTTGGATAGCGTTCGACGGTTTCGAGAAAACCGTTTTCGACCGGCTCGTAGACCCAGAAGAGCGGCACGGTCACGTCTCCACTCGGGACGAGCGTTTCGAGTTCGATTGCCGATGCTTGCTCTAAACTGAGGATTTGTCCGAGTTCGAAATCATCGGACGGGATTCGAACCTCCGTTATCACGCTCATGCTCGCTTGTGAGACTAGATTACTTAGGGGCGTACAAAAGGAGATGACATGGTGTACCATGGCTTCCCAGAATTCGATGAGGACTACCTATTCGTAGAACGCGCGATAACGATCAACAACCGTGTGTTGTCTCGTCTCGACGCCATGGTACACCACCCATGCCGGTTATCCGCCTGCCGGGCGAAGGCTTCCGCATGGCGACTGTGATGGAGTTTACGAGTCCGGTAGAGGAGTTTCCACTGGGGAGTGTCTTCGAGAATTTGCCGGGTGTGACAGTCGAACTGGAGCGACTCATCCCACACGAGACGCTGATTATCCCGTACTTCTGGGTTCGCGGTGCGGAAACGGAGGACGTCGAAGCTGCGTTCGAACAACACGCTGGCGTGAGCAACATCCGACTGGTCGATAGCATCGAAGACGAGTATCTCATGCGTGCCGAGTGGGAAGAGGAGTACTTCGGCATCCTGAGTGCGCTTGCCGAGGCCAACGTCGTCGTGCTTTCCGGAATCGGAACGAAAGAGGAGTGGCGATTCGAGGTGCGCGGCGAGAGCCAGGAGACACTCGCTGAGTTTCGAGAGTACTGCCAGGAAAACGACATTCCGATAGCGATCACCACCGTCCACGCAATGCTTCCGATCCAGGGGGAGGGCTACGAGTTGACCGAGACCCAACGCGAAGCACTGGTATTGGCCTACGAACGGGGCTACTTCGACACCCCACGCGAGACATCGCTCGAAGAGATCGCTGACGAACTCGACATCACCCAGCAATCGCTTTCATCACGCCTTCGACGCGGACACCGACGCCTCATTGGAGCGACGCTTAGCAGTTCGGTGTGAGTGCTCTGGCGGTATTAAATAAACCCACTGTATAATCAGTATGCTTATTGAACCGACTCAGACGGCTAGAATCAGGCAAGATGGACACGAAGGTAGCTGGGGTCGGAGTCGAAACAGTCGAGTACTTTCAGGAATCTGGGACTGTTCGCACCCAGTTCGATCACGAGAAGACACCCGCGAGCATGGCTGTTATCGCAACGCTGGCGGACGTAATGGGGACTGATCCGGTTGAACTGGACCCGCTCCATTCCACTGTTGACCCCGATGCGTTAGATGCGTTCGTCCGAGTTCGTTACGGGACGAACGGGGACTCCCACGTTACATTCACGCACGAAGGCCATGCGATAACCGTACACAGCTACGGTGTGATTACTATTACATCAGAACACGAACCGACTGCGGAGAAATACGAAAAAGGCGCGGGAATATGACTTCTAAGGAGACCACCCTTACGTCGAAGGAGGAATTGAACGCGGAGCTGAAAGCGCTCCTTCGCAGAGCCTACGAGAGTGGAATCGATGTAGAAGGCGGATTCGAATGTCGGAATGGGGTAGACCATCCGGACTGGGACGTAATCGTCACGGAAGTCGAAAAGAACGACCGCTCGGAGTGACCGACGGCGAGGGGTACTGGTCGTGGCAGATAACAGGCCCGTGAGAGACAAACGATGTAACGGTGATCGCATCGAACGTGTGCTCTCAGCACAACAGTGGCGAGTATTACGTGCGCTACTGGACGAGAGCACGATGTCTGCAGATCCGATTCTTCGAAAGAAAGAGATTCTCGGCTCCTGGGAGTACCTCACGATCTGTTACGAACTCCATCACGTTCTACTCCCCGAATTAGCGGATATGAGACTTGTCGAGTTCGACAGGATCGAAGACGAAGTACGGCGAGGTCGAAGGTTCAACGAGATTCGTCCATTTCTCGAACAGATCGCTGACGATCATGACAAGTAACCGGGGCCTGTCACCACTTCGCTGCTGAATATGCGCGCTCTTTATTCAGTAAATTGTTGAATCCTAGCCCCTGCAAAGGAGTTCATCAAGGCCAAATTCGGTGAACCCATCCGCCTTAGGCTGGATTAGGTTCAAACACGGGTTGCGGTTCTGTCGGCTGTGTACTATCACAAACGCGGATTCGACCGTCGGCGCGAACAAAGACGTTCCAGTGGTCGATCCTGAAGCTGAGGACGGCCTCGGAATCAACGGCCCCCTCGTGTTGCTGGAAGAGAGTGTTGAGGGAGTCGGGATCAATGAACTCGTACAGGGGAGGCAACTCTACTGGTTCAACATTAGCTGCTTCCGCTACCGCGTCGATAATTACCTTTGCTGGAGTCTCTGATCCGTCTTTTCGATACTGGGTATCGACTACCGGCGTGCACCCTCGGTAGAGGGTCATGGCTCCCGGTTCCATGCGATAGTCTTGTGGGGAGTCGGTTATTACTCTACTGTGTTATTCAATCACATGAGATTGATCAAGTTCGCCTGTATCGACGTCACGATTTCTGCTAACTTAGTATAGTTCGTGCAAGATATGCGTCCTGGCGTCCTCCATCTTGCACGCAAGTCTTGGCAAGAATTGGATAGAAGGCCCTGCGAGACTTTCTATGTTATACTCCTGTTGAGTTAGACAGATATTGGTATGTCTCGTACAGGAGAAACCGGATTTGCAGACGCGGATTGACTATCTAAGTATGATTGATTCCTATTAAGTCGACTAAGAGTCGAAATAAACCCCTCTAAGTCAACTCAGGCGGATGAAAATTGAATAAATGGTCTTGATCATATTGCTTTGTCGTTGGGGGATCCAGTTACCCCAGCAAGGACAAGTATCTCCCAGAACGTATCGCACACTGAATGCGTATTGCGTTTGATGACGGAACGCTTCTCCTCGAAAATGCCCCAGATTCCGTTCCATACGCTGAATGGGACGACCGTGTAGATGAGTATCGCGGCCTAGGCTTATAACATTTCCTTCAAATCCTAGAACGACATTCAGTTACCGGCTCTCCGTACATTGTTCTCCAACATTCTCCGTTGTATAATATTTCTGTCCTGTTTGACGACCTCTTGTACAGAGCGGTCTTTGTTCAACAGATCATCCAGATTCAATTCAAGTCATTACTTTCGATGTAAGTGGCTGAGATTCTGGCTGCGACTCTGTATATGTCTAATAGTAGTGTTGAGGCTAGTTTGTAGTCGTTTGCACCGTATTTGATTTGTCCGTGTGCTACACGATTTCTAATGTTTTGGCCTGAGGTGTTGGTATATCTGTACTGAAGATATTTTCCGAAGTTCAGACTGACATCTTCTTCGATCAGTCCGAACAAGCCACCTAACCCTTTTTGCTGGTAGACGTTTCCTTGGTTTTTGGTTGGTGCTTTACCCATCTCTTCGTAGACGTTTGCTGTAACACTCTCTAACCGAGGTATTGCCAAGTGAACTGCTTCGGCGTATTTTTCTTCGAAAAAGTTGATGAGCGCGTCTGTGAGGAACGCTTCATCATGTATCGAGATTCCCGGAATTAGTGAGAGCACGGTGTAGAAATCGGCTTCAAATAACAGATTTTCGTCGATAAGACGTTGAAGAGCTACGGCCAACGTATGATTTGCAACTCTCATACTCCCGATGTAACCGGACGGTGCTCGTTCACCATCTTGTTCAATTCCTGGTTCGAAACCTACAGAATCGCCTTCTGGTGAAATCACGTTACGGGACAACATATTAGCTGCCGGTGTCTCGCCAGCGTTTTCTAACGACTTCTCAAAATTTCCTTGTCCGATCGGTGCGTACAGCAGCATCGCGAGCGCTTCCCAAGAACTCGTCTCTTCTCTCACCTCTTTGAATCGCTCAACAATACGGGAAACATCATCACCTACGTCCACCTCGTGCTCGATTCCCGGCATTTCATTGACTGCTTCTCTATTGAGTTCACGGATTCGCAGTCTCCACCTGTTCTCCTTCTCATCAGAAAGATATGGTTGACACGTTGCGACAGCTCTTTCTAAAATATCTGCTTTCAGAAGGCTTTGCGCCGAGTTTTTCTGCTCTAATTCGTTCTCAAACGACTCAATCATCTGTACCTGCTCGTCGGAAATATCCTTATCCAAGTGGCTCTTGATAGTGATTTGGTATTCGAGATAGTCGCGTTCAGTCATGTACCTCTTATTTTCTCTCAAATGCTGCGCCCGATCTTCCACAAGCTGCAGCAAGGATTGGATGGAGACGTCATCCATTTTATCAAGGTGCTCAAGCATTTTCCGTACGTGGGTTCCAAGTTGACCAAGGTGTACATCAGACTCCCCTAGAAAATTCGAGTTCAGAAAGTCGAGAACATCCTCAAACTGGTCTGCAGGATCGAATCCGCCCAGCTCTTCACGAAACTCAATCGATTTCAACAGGGAGTAACTGGCTACACTGTTCCAGTTCTCTTCCAGAGACAACTCGTATAGATCGTCCAAGGCATCCAATGCAGAACTCATACCGGACTCAAATTCCTGATGACCAGACTCTTCCCAAACAGCAAACGACTCGATCAAACGGTAAATCGGATGATCCGATGACAGTTCTTCCAACTCCGAATCAATGACGTCCGAGTGATCCCGATCCGACTTGATCAATCGTAAGACTCGACGAAGATCCATTTGCAGATGATAATCCTTCTCCGGATTGAGCTGGGCCTGTTCGATCTTGTCCGCGATCATTCATCTACACAGTAGACTGTAGCTTTTGATATAGCCTCGGCAAAGAGAAACAGATTGATTCTACTGGAAGAAGTTCTTGGCTTTTCTGTAGATTGGCGATTCAAGCCAGTCCCGATTTTCTGCGGCCTCCTCCAATTTTTCCAGCGCTTCTTCTTGTCCAAAGATGTCTCGTTTGACCAGTGCTTTGAGTAAGATCGGGGAGATCACGACGTTGGAGTGAGTCACCGTTTGTAGTTCAGGAAGTGCTCGTAGATCATCTGTGATCAGGAAGTCAGCCTGTGTTTCGTTTGCGAGCGAGGCTGTTGTCCCCTCGCCTTTATCGATTCTGGACGACTGAAAACTGGATTCATCGATGTTGTGAACTTCAATTCGCTCTACTTGATCTAATACGTCTTTTGCAGCTTGTCCATGAACGTCGTCGTATTCCGCGGTCTTCTCAAGTTCTTCAATTACTGTCTCTGTGGTGTGGACGTCGTATTCGGACAGAAGGTGGTTGAGGAGGTTGATAGACGCTATTGTAATGAGGGCACTGGTATCGACGACAATCATTCTCAAGTCCCGTATACCGGTTTTTTAGAGATCTGCGAGTTCGTCTGCGAGTTCGTCGCCTTGATCGAGAAGTGCTTTGGAGGCTTTGACTGCTTCTGCGTCCTGTCGTCCGATGAATTCTTTGAGTACGGCGAATTTGATTTGGTTGTCGAGATAGAGTTCGACAACTGCTTCTTTGAACTTCTCGTCGTCTTCGACGTCTTCGAGGTATTCTTGGAGTGCTTCTTTGAGAATTTCTGTCCGGTTTTTGTGCGTGATTTCAGCTGCGACGTCGGTTTTTTGGATGAGGTCTTCTGGCAGTCTGAAGTTGACCCGTGTCGTTCCCATTGGCACAACCCTCTTGTACATACATTGTACCCACAGATTTAAATAGGTATCCCTCACCACTTAGAATCCTACAAAATATTCATCATCAGTTACCCATCTGTGTCCGGTTATGGCTGTAAGCACTGAATCCGCGGACTTCAGGATTTGGATCCGCTGGTTTAAAAGTTTGAATTCGGTCTCATTAGCAGTAGCTTCGGGGTTGTGACGAATCCAGAAATATTACCGACAGTGTTCACCGAACACGGATGGAGTAGCTACCTTACCAAGCGATTAGAATCCTTTCGTCCGAGTCACTTGGTAAGGTGGACGCTTTGGTGGGTACTATATCACAGGCTACGTGATTCTTGGTAGCTTCGTCGGGGAAGTCGTATTGACACCAGTTGTTTTACCGCCCTGCCTACGTATTTCGACCAATGAGCGACTGTCGCTACTGTGAGCAAACCTTCGAGGAGGAGACTGCGCTTCGTGAGCATCTCTACGAGGCCCACGAACGTGACGAACTGAGTCGGATCGATCAAAAGCGAGTTGAGCAATACGTCGACGAACACGGCGAAGAGGAAAGTAGTACCGACGAGGACACGGAGGCCAGTCAATCCATCCAGCGTGAGCAACGAACAGTCAATTCATCAGACGGCACCTATTCTGCCGATGCATGGGAACTCAGTGATATCGAAGCACTCTCGACGGACGAAATCGTCGCGAAGCTCGAGGACCACGGCATCGAAACAAACGAGGCGGCGTTTCGGAACCGAGCAGAAGACCTCGATTCGGCGACGACACTCTCTGAGCAGTGGGAAGCCGAATACGAGGTTGACGCCACGGGCTACGATCAGGACTTCATCTGGATGGCGGCACAGGAACTCTGGGAGCGCTGGGCACCCGAGGTTCCGAATAAAGAACGGATCTACGATTTTGTGCAAGAGGGACGCGATCTTCGGGAGAAGGGGAACCGTGCTGGGGCCTGCGATCAGTGGCTAATTGCTTGGGAATACATCCTCGCTGTCATACCCGACGACAGTACGACTATCAAAGAGGCAGACCGAACATTGCCGACGTTTCTCTCGCTCGAGGCGTTTATTCGATCGCTCGACAGCGATCTTGCCACCGCCGCTGAGGACGATCCGGCGTATCACGAGCACCGACTCGAGTTCTGTCGGGAGGTCTGCGACCAGTTCCCGGACGCAGACGACGAGTTCCTGCTCGACTTTCGTCACTTCGTCGCCGACTCGCTCGCGGAACTGGGTAGAACCACAGACAGCAGGGCCGAGTTCGAGGCGCTCATCGAGGAGTACCCCGAGGATCCCTGGGCGTACAAGAAACTCGCGGATAGCTACTGGCTCGATGAGTCCGACGAGCTATCGATCGAAGAGTTGGAGCGTACTGCGGAACTGTATCGAGCAGCGCTGGAGGTCGAGGGTCCTCTCGAAGGAGCGTCGATGGTAGCCGACTGTCTCGAGGACGTCGAAAACCGACTGACTGACGCGAGGGCGTCCGACGAACGGGGGACTGAAGAGCCATGAAGCTTCGATACTATGCTGACGCACCAAACTACGACGATCACGAGCAGATAATCGACCTCCTGTACACGATTTCCGACAAGTACGGCATCACAGTCGAGATCGAGCGGGTGAACAATCGGTATGGGTCGATTCAGGTCTTCCCGGGAGGCATACGCGAGAATTCGCCGGAAGACGTCTACGACCGGGACTTCCACTACAACCGGACGCTCGGCTCGAACATCGACGAATCGCCGTCACAGGCATTCAAAGCCAGTGGTCAACACGTCGACATCGATGGGTACGTTGGCATCATCGACGACGGACTCGTCTGGGCGACAATCCACCGCGGTGATCAAATCGGCTATGGGGCTGACGTCGACGCTACGGATACCACACTCGGATTTCTCGATCAGGTCGCCAATCACGGGCTGGAAGCGATCGAGGAGAAGTACATGGATGAAGACGAACGTGAGCGAACCGTCATCGAGAAGTTCCTCACAGCAGATGTCGTTGACGGCACTGTTAATCGAGATGTTGTTGTCGGGAAATCACAACTTCCCGACTCGCCTGCGCATGGGGTAGACAGTTCTGTCGGCGAGATAATCACCCGGACGGTCGATGCCATCATCGAGACGGGCGAAAGTGACTGGATCGTTCAAACGGCGAAAACGTTCGAGGCATCGGCGTTCGACACCGCTCTCGGGCAGGTTCTTGTTCGCGATCGACTCTACCGTCTCGATACAGGCACGAATACGGACACGACTCTCGCGATCGTATTCAATACGATTCCCTGGGAACTGGATATCGACGCTGTTCCGGCCATTGTAGATCAGTTGACCGCGATATCAGACCGACCAGATGTTCGAGTGTTTGCCGGTCGTGATGGGGAGTTCAAGGAGGTTACCGAGTGATATGAATTAGCGAGTGCTCTCATATTTTCTAATGCGGAGTAAGCTGATACGCTAAAATCGACGTGCAAGATATTAGAGGCTGTATTCAGCAGCTATCCCTGAGTGGGGTCTGGAGTACTGTCATGATATGCTACCCGTGTTACTATTGGCTTCGTCCACTGCGTTGCTGTGTTTTCAATAAGAGGCAGGGATTTTTGCGTTCACCCAGCAATACAGCGGATAGTACATCTATGTCAGAATATGAGATCGCCTATCGCCTCTATAGCTCTGCCGAAATAAACACCTACGGCAGTATTGGAGAGGCAACAATACGCAAACGTGGAAAGCAATCTGTTGTCGATGGCGAATTAGTGTTTACTGTTGAAGCAGAGAGCAAGAGTCAGGCTTCGAAAAAGGCTGAAGGCAAGTACCAGAATCAGGCACGGACTATTGTGGGGATTCTATCGTATATCTCGGATGAAGGTGTGATACTTGGCCAGGCCTATCCTCCGATCCTTGCTGATAAAGATGTAAAGTCAAAAACTGATCTGTTCGGCCAGCTAGACGATCTGGCCATCGATATCGCTAATGATCTGTTTGACACGGTGAACACAGAACTTGATCAACAGGAACACGCGATACGCGCACTTCACTGGTATGGAATTGGGTTGAATACTGAAACGCCAGAAGATCGATTGATCGCCTTCTGGACCGGTCTTGAGGCGGCGGTTGAGCCACAAACCAAATATTCTGGCGAAGAGTTAGAGGCGTATGAAGAGGCGAAGGAGCAGGTGAAGGATATTGTGGAGGATCATGACGACCTCCACGGAGATTTGATGAGTATTTTCGGGTTTGGAAAAAAGGAATCCATAGCAGAAGCTCTTACTCGGGTTTTTGCTGACGAGTTAGACGCACCTGTCGGAATCTCCGGTATTGAACGAGATGTCCTAGAGGAAAAGATTGGCGAAATGAAGGATGCCCGTGTAGATATTGTCCATTACGGGAAATCAGTCAAGAATGCTGAAGCCAAGGCAAGAGATGCTAAGAAACTATTAAAAGCATATCTTGATGAAGCACTTGATGATTCGTATCTCTCACTGCTTGATGCAGATTCGTCGATCGATATTGATCAGAGCCGGCGACCACACCCAGTGATCGATAGTGAACCGGCAATTGACAAAGTGTTTGAAGGCATTGAAGACGAATCCCTTTCCGAACAAGAAATACGAAAGCGACTATTCGCTGTGTTCCGTGACTATCAGACCATCCATCGGTTCAAATTGGAGAATATGGTGGGAGCCAGCAAGCCACTAGACATGACTCCCGACGGAAAATATCGGCACTCACCGCCGCCTGATTGGTTTACGGCCACGCATGAGGCGATTTTACAATATACGTATGCCGCGGGCCGGGTTCCACTTGAAGTAATA